>NZ_JAHHZF010000005.1:300000-466995 GCF_018729455.1 Prosthecodimorpha staleyi
AGGAGACTGCATAGGGACCGAAGAACACCTTGACCAGTTCCTCGAAGGCGAAGGACAGGCCGAAGGTCAGGAGCAGTTCCTGGACATGGCCGTGCCGGCGGACATGGCGCAGCAGCGTGCGCTCGCAGATGAGCCCGATCAGCGCGACGCCGAGCGTGCCGATGACGATCCCGCCCCAGAAGCCGAAGATTCGGGTCGCCGCGAAGGCCAGATAGGCGCCGAGCATGTAGAAGGAGGCATGGGCGAAGTTGAGGATGCCCATCATCCCGAAGATCAGCGTCAGGCCGGAGCTGATCATGAACAGCAGCAGCCCGTAGATCAGCCCGTTGAGCAGGGCGACGACGATGGTATCCATGCACTCCGGCTCCGGCGCGTCGGGCGCAGGCCCGAACGGGACGACCCGACAGGATCGAAGGGGATCAAGCGGCGAGCCGGCGGCCGGCGCCCTGCGGGCGAGGCCCCGGCCTCGTCGGGATGGCGGGTCCGATCAGTTGCGGACCATCTTGCAGTCCGGATTGACCGGCGTGGAGGCCTCTTCGGCGCTCAGCAGCTTGACCGGCTTGAAGCCCATGTCGGTGCCGTCGAGCTTGCGGGCGGCGTCCTTCGAGACCACCGAGACGACCAGCGGCAATTGCAGCTGATGGTCGTCGGCGCGCATGGACAGATCGCCGAGCGGCCAGGGCGTCTTGGTCGTCTCCATGGCGGTGATCAGCGCCTTGATCGGCAGCTTCGGTGCGGCCGGAACCTGCTTCATGGCATGGGTCAGCATGGTCAGGGTGATCAGGCTGTTGCTCATGAAGGCGACCGGATCGCGTCCGGTGGCGGCATTGAAGGCGGCCCGATAGGCCTCGCCCTTCTCGCCGCCCGCCTGGGCGTTGAAGATCTGGGCCGTGAAGTTGCCGAGCGCGGCCGGGCCGGCGGCGGCGAGGTTGCCGGGCTCGTCCAGGAACATGCCGGCAAACTTGGCCGGCAGACCGGCCGAGGAGGCCGCCTGCAGGATCAGCTGCAGGTCGCTGCCGCCATTGGCGGTGAAGATGGTCTCCGGCGCGCCCGCGCGGGCCTTCTCGATGAAGGACGAGAAGTCCTTGATCTTGAACACGTCGTGGCGCGCGGTGCCGACCACCTCGTAGCCATAGGTCTTGGCGTTGGCGACGGTCGCCGCCTCCATGTCGCGGCCCATCGTGTAGTCGGGCTGCAGCGAATAGACCTTCTGGCCGAGCGCGCCGGTCTCCTTCATCACCTTGGCGAGGGCGTTCTGGCGGATATAGGGCGTCGTGGTGAAGCGGAAGGAATAGTAGCTGCAATCCGCGCCGGTGAAGTTCACGCCCTCGGCGCCGACGATCAGCAGGATCGCCGGATCGTCCGGGTTGCGCTGGTTCCAGCGCTTGATGTCGGCGAGATTCTGCGCAGCGAGCGGCGAAGTGCCGGCGCCGATGATGATGCGCGCGCCGTCGGCGACGGCCTGCTTGAAGCGGTCCGCCGCGCCCTGGGTCGTGCCCTGGTCGTCATAGACGGAGACTTCCACCGGATTGCCGTTCCAGCCACCCGCGGCGTTGAACGGCTTGACGATGAAATCGATGGTCGGATCGTACATGGCGCCGATGAAGGCCATCGACCCGGTCTTCGGCGTCAGATAGGCGACCTTGACCGGTTCGGCCGCAGCGGCGGCGGCACCGAGCGCCAGGGCCGGGATGGCGGCGGCGACAAGCTTGAGCACGGGATGCATCCGTTTCCTCCGACATGAGGCAAGTCCCGGTCGGAGCGCGCCGCTCCGACCGGCGGGGACTTGCCTTGAGACAGTGATGGGAGCTGCCGACGAGTCCGAAGGATCGCAGCCCGCTCCGGGATCCGGGCTTCTGGGGGCCCGGTTCGGCGCTCCGTCCGCTCGCGCGGCCGGACTGGGGATCGGCCCTGAGGCCGAACGACCGGCGCAGGCTAGGCGGCGATCCGGTAAAAGTCAATAATATGACTTTTCGATTTAATGGGCTTTTTCACAGCATCGGCTCGAAGGCCGGCAGGGCCCGGATGCGGGCAATCCAGCGCCCCACGGCCGCATACGGATCGAGGGCGACGCGGGCTTCTGGTGCCAGCGCGACATAGGGAAAGCAGGCGATGTCGGCGACGGTCGGGCGGGTGCCGACGAGCCAGTCGCGCGCGGACAGCCAGGTCTCCAGGATCGCCAGCGCCCGCCGGGCCTCTGCTTGCGCCGCGACGATATCGATCGGCGTGCCGATCAGGAAATGCAGCCGCGCCGCCTGCAGGCCGACCGCGATCTCCTTGGCCGCAAAGGCGAGCCATTGGGTGACCTCGCCGAGGCCGCGCGGATCCGTCGGCAGCCAGTCGGGTGCATGGCGGGCGGCGAGATAGACCAGGATGGCCTGGCTGTCGAACAGCACGGTCTCGCCGTCGACCAGCACCGGGATCTGCCCGCGCGGATTGAGCACCAGGAAGTCGGACGCCTTGTGCGCCCGGACCGCCACGTCGACGGTGATCCGTTCGGCCGCGAGGCCGGCGAGCGCCAGGAACAGGCGCACCTTGTAGCCGTTGCCGGAGACCGGATGGTCGTAGAGCTTCATGGGTCCGCCATGCGCAGGATCGGTTTCACGACCTGCCCCGATGCGGCCGCGGCGAATGCCGCCTCGATCTCGTCGAAGGGGAAGAAGCGGACCAGGCGATCGAAGGGAAAGCGGCCCTGCCGCCAAAGTTCGATCAGGCGCGGGATGAACACCGGCGGGTTGCTGTCGCCCTGGATCACGCCGCGCAGGGTCCGACCGTAGAGCAGCGTCGCCGCGGGAATCGCGATGTCGCCGGTGCCGGCGGCCGCGCCGGTCACCGCCGCGGTGCCGCCCATGCGCAGCGCCTCCAGCGCGAGCCGCACGGTTGCGGCGCTGCCGACGCATTCGACCGCGCCGTCGACGCCGCCGCGCCCGGCGATGGCGCGGATCTCGTCGAGCGCCCCCGCCCCGGCCGTGACGGCATGGCTGGCGCCGAGGTCGAGCGCGAGGTCGAGCCGCCCGGCATCGCGGTCGACCGCCAGGATCGGATAGGCGCCCGCGGCCTTGGCGGCCATCACGGCGGCGAGCCCGACGGCACCGGCCCCGATCACCGCCAGCGCGCTGCCCGGCGCCGGCTTCAGGACATTGAGAATCGCCCCGGCACCGGTCTGGAAGCCGCAGCCGAGCGGCCCCATCAGTTCGACCGGCACGTCCGCCGGCAGTTTGACGAGGGCGCGCGCGGCGACCACGACCCGCTCGGCGAAGGAGGACTGGCCGAAGAAGGCCGCCGCCACCGCGGTGCCGTCGCAGCGGAACACCGGGCTCGTGCCGTCGGCGCGGCCGCCGGAGAAATTGAGCCGCCGCTTGTCCTCGCAATAGGCCGAGCGCGCGTCCAGGCAGTTCGGGCAGGTGCCGCAGCTGCGATAGGTGACGACGACCGGATCGCCGGGTGCGAATCCGGCCACCGCCGCGCCGACCGCCTCGACGATGCCGCTGCCCTCATGGCCGAACACAGCCGGGCGCCGATAGGGCAGCCGGCCGTCGCGGGCCAGGATGTCGGTATGGCAGAGGCCGGTGGCCACGATCCGGACCAGGACCTCGTCGGCCCGCGGCGCTTCGAGCCGGACGGGTTCGATCCGGACCGATTCGCCCGCTTCGCCGAAAATCGCCGCCCTCGCCTCGAACACCCGCGCCTCCCTGGCCCGTTCGATCACTAGCGGCTGACCGCAATTAAATCAATCATATAGCTTATGGACTATTGAATGCCCATACTGGGCATCGTTGCTTGATATCGGTGCGAATCCGCCCAGAAACCCTGATAGAATTGAATAGATCGCGTCTCGCCGGATCGCATTGTCGCAGACTGCGGGGTCCGACTGCGAATGGGGGGCTCCTTGTACTGTTTCATTCATGCGGGACTGCATAAGACCGGCAGCTCATCCCTGCAGGAACTCTTCTTTCAAAATGCGAAGGCGCTTCAGCAGGAAGGTATTCTCTACCCGACGCAGTCCGCGCAACATCGCCAGCATGTCATCCTCGCCAAGGCGCTTCAGACCCGCAGTCAAGACAATTCATCCGTGGTTCGCGCCTTCGAGGCCGAGATCGCGACCAAGACCCATGACGCGCTTCTCCTGTCCGCCGAGTGGATTTCGACCACCTTGCGCAAGCCGGAAGGCTCCAGGCTGGTCGAGTATGTTCGCGCGCTCGGTTACCATCCAATTGTATTCGTCTATTTGCGCCATCAACCGCAGATGATAAACTCGCAATATCTTCAAGGTGTACGGACTTTCAATTTTTCGGGTTCGCTGAGCGATTTGATCGCGCTGAAGCGCGACACCTATCCAGAGAACAAGACATTCCTTCCACAAATCGACAGGTTCGGGGACGATATCGTGTTTCGCCCGTTCAATGAAGAATTGCGCAGAAACGGCGTCGAACGCGATTTCCTGGCCGAACTGGATCGTCGGCTCAATCGCAAAGGGCGCCTCACGGCATTCGCGAACCGATCCCAGGGCAGGCGCGAGAACGTCTCGACAGAGGGGCCGATTCTGGTCGAGGTGCTGCGCGGGTTGCGCCGGCGCGTCGAAGATGCCCTGTCGAGGCGCGAGCGCATGCTTCTGGCCCGCAAGATCGTCGCCATGTGCACGCGCCGGGTCGGACCGGAGGCGACCTATTGCGGTCTCGACACCGCGCTCGCACGAGCCATCGAGAAGCGGCATCGGGCCGGCAACGACGCGATCGCGCGGGCCGCCTGGAACATGAGCTGGGAAGACGCCTTCGGCGCCGACATCGGACAGTCCTACCAGTGCAACGATCTGCACGTTACCCGCGACCGCGCCGGCCTGCTCGCAGCGCTTGCCATGATCGAAAGGCTCGTCACCCTGACGCCGGGCTGGATCGAAATGGCGCGCCAGCGGCAGATGCCGGAAATCGACCCCGCGATAGCATTCGCCTGATGCCGACCGGTCGCCCGCCTGCCCGCGACAACCCCGCCGCCGGGATCACCGGCCGCGTCGCCCTGGTCGGATGCAACGGCTTCATCGGACGCGCGGTTACGCGGCTGCTCGGCCCGGTGCTCGGCGAGCGCCTGACCCTGGTCAACCGGTCCGAACTCGGTCCCGTCTTCGAACGCTGGGCGCCGTCCGCGCTGCGCGCGGTCGCCGACCTTGCCGAGCCCGATCGGGTCGCCGCGGCCTGCGGCGACGCGGAGACGGTCGTCGATCTTGTCGCCGATGGCACGCCGGCTTCCGTCCATGGTCTCGATCTGCGCCGGATCCATCATCTGACCGCCCTCAGATGCGACTTCCACGCCGCTCTGGCGGCGCGCCCCGGACGCCATCTGATTCTGACCTCCTCGGGCGGTGCCGTCTATGGCGAAGCCGGCGCGACGCCGGTCTCGGAGAGCCGTGCCGAGCGGCCGGCCGCCCCCTATGGTCTGCTCAAGCTGTCGATCGAACAGGGTCTCGCCCATGTCGGCCGGGCCACGGGCCTGACCTGGACCACCCTGCGGATCGCCAATCCCTACGGTCCCGGGCAGCAGGTCCGCCGCGGACAGGGTGTGGTCGCGGCCCTGGTCCAGGCTTCCCTCAACGACATCCCCTTCCAGTTGCGCGGCGACGGCGGCGAGGTGCGGGACTTCGTCCATGTCGCCGACGTCGCCGAGGCGATCGCCCTCGCGGTTCGCGTCGGCCGCGACCTGGCCGGGGAAATCATCAATATCGGCAGCGGCACCGGCCGCAGGATCGGCGACCTGATCCGCCTCGTCGAGGAAGCCGGCAGGCGTCCGATCCGGATCGAGACCATGCCGCAGATGCCCGGCGAGATCCGCAGCAACATTCTGGACATCGGCAAGGCGGGCCGCCTGCTCGGCTGGCAGCCGCATCGCTCGCTCGAAAGAACGATCCATCTCCTGCTCACGGAGCCGACCGGCGCGACCGCGGAGGCCGCCGACGATCCGCCGACGGCCGAGGATGTGGCGCAGGTCCGCATGCCGTCGTTCCCCAGCGCCCAAGCGAAAGCCCCGCCGAAAGGGCCGCTCTGGTTCTTTCTCCACATTCCGAAGACCGCCGGCAGTTCGCTACGCTCGGAACTGGCCGGCGGCCTCGCCCCGAACGCCAATGTCACGGTTGCGCAGTCCGATAGCGGTCGGACCTTCGAGATCCGTCGCGACGCGGCCTTTGACCGCTTCCTGGCGGAGCATGCGGTGCGGCCGCTCCGCTTCGCCTCCGGACATATGCGCTGGCGGCAGGTACGCAGGCTGCCGGCCCAGGACCCGCAGGCCCGTCTGGCGACCATGCTGCGCGACCCGGTCACCCGCGTCGTCTCGGCCTATCGGTACATGCGCACCCCCATGCATCCGCCGCATGAGGATTTCATCCGGGAATTCCCCCGGATCGAGGACTTCATCGAACATTCGGCCCATCGGAACTACATGGCCATGTTCCTTTCCGAGTATGACGACGAGCCGGCGAGTAGCATCGCCGACCGGCTGGAATCGACCTTTGCCTTCGTGGGGCTCTACGAGGACTACAGCCTGTCGCGCGCCGTCCTGCTCAAGCTGGCCGGAGTCACCGCCGCCGAGGAAAGGCATGTCCGCAAGACGCCGGACCTGCCCGTCAACGAAGTGACGCCAAGTGCAGACCTCGAGCGCCGCATCCGAGCCCGCAACGAGCGCGATTGCGAGATCCATGCCCTCTGGCGCGATCGTCACGAACGGCGCCGGGCCGAATGGGTCGCGTTCCTGGCCGCCCCGTCGGACGCGCGTGCGCAGATGGAGATAGTGGGTGGGACGTTGCCTTGAGGATCTCCCCATTGCCTGACCGGCCGGCCTCGCTCTCCCGCGCCATCGCGACGGAACCACCGCCTGCTGCCGGCGACGGACCGGGCTCGATCGGGGGCCGGCTGCAAGCCCGGCTGCTCGCCCTGCCGCCGGCGGGCGCTCTGGTCGCCTCCGGCCGTTTCGATGCCGCCTTCTACGCCGCGGTCACGGGGCTGAGCGGCACCGCCGAGACCCTCGCTGCCCACTATCTGGAGACCGGCGCGGCCGCAGGAACGGCGCCCAGCCGGGATTTCTCCGCGGCCGACTATTGCGGCTGGTATGCCGACGTTCCCCGCCGGCCGGCCGATGCCTTCCTGCATTTCGTGCGCCATGGCCAGTTCGAATTCCGCTGCCCGTCGCGCGCATTGGCCTGGTCCGACGGCGCGATGATTATGGCGACGGGCCTGTTCGATTTTTCAGGCTATGCCAAATGGCGCCAGTTGGAGGATCGGTCCGCGGTCGCACTGCTCATTGACTATTCGGTTCATGGCGCGCCCGGCGGCGTGGCGCCCTGGGCCGGCTTCGAGCCGGCCTTCGTCGCGCGCCTCTACGGCCCGCTCCTGATCGGCCATTCCAATCCGCTCGTCTTCTATCTGGCCAACCGCCATCGCCCCTGGTGCCATCCGAACGCGGCCGCCGCCGAGGAGGTCGCCCGGGCCGTGCGCGCGAGCGGCATCCTCGACGAGGCCTTCTACCGTCGGACCGTGTTGGGCGGGCGCACCGACATCGATCCGGCGCTGCATTACGCATCGGTCGGCTACATCACCGGCGCTCCGGCCGCGCGCGATTTCGACAGCCGCGCCTACTACGCGAACAACCCGGACATTGCCGCGGCCGAGATCGACCCGGCCGTCCATTTCGCCGCCCACGGCCGGGCCGAGGGCCGGCGGGGAAGCGCGCAGCCGATCGCGCACGCCCTCGACGACGAGCGCGAGTCCGAGTCCGACGGACCGACGATCCTGATCGTCTCCCACGAGGCGAGCCGTTCCGGCGCGCCCTTCGTCGCCCTGGAACTGGTCTCGGCCTTCGCGGACCGCGCCAATGTGGTGGTCTGGCTCGGGCAGGACGGTCCCTTGCGCGCGGCCTTCGCGCGGGCCGCGGTCGACATCGTGGTCGCACCGATCGACCATGGCAGCGCGGGGGCGGTCGTCGACCACCTGAAGGCCCGCCATGCCTTCGACTTCGCGCTGGTCAACTCGGTCGTCGCCGCGCCGGCCCTGCCGGCCTTGGCCGCGCGCGGCGTGCCGGCTGTCCTCATGCTGCACGAATGCGCCGATTATGTCTTTCCGGCCGGCACCGCCGCCGCAGCGGTCGCGCGCGCCGCCGCCACCGTCGTTCCGGCCGAATTCGTCGCCGCCTCGGTGCGGGCCGAATTCGAACGGCTCGGCATGCCGTCGCTCGACCTGCCGCTGGTGGTCCGCCCGCAGGGCCGCTGCGATACCGGTCGCCAGGGCCAGGCGGCGGGAGGGCTGACGGCGGCGGAAATCCGGGCGCGGCTCGGCATCGACGACGACGCGGCGAAGCCATTCGTGGTGTTCGGCGCCGGCCGGGTGCAGCCGCGCAAGGGCGTCGAGCTCTTCATCGAGACCGCCCACCAGTATGTCGAGGCCTACGGGCGGGACTGCCGCTTCGTCTGGGTCGGCGGCGGCTACGAGCCGCCGGACGACGCCGAATACTCGCTGCACCTCGCCGACCAGATCGCGAAATTCGGTCTCGGCGACGTGGTCTCCGTCTTCGGCGAGCAGGCTTCGCTCGCCGGCTTTTGGGCGGTCGCGGATGCCTTCCTGCTGTCCTCGCGCTTCGATCCGTACCCCAACGTGGTGCTCGACGCGCTCTGGGACGGGCTGCCGGTGGTATGCTTCGAACGCACGACCGGCGCCGCCGATCTGGTCCGGCCGGGCTCCGACGACGTCCAGGTAGTGACCTTCAAGGACCCGGCCGCCGCAGCCCGCGCGCTCGCCTCCCTTCACCCCGTCGTCGGCGCCCGCGACCGGGCCCGGCGGGCCGAGACCTGGCGGCCGCGCCTCGCCATGGCGGACTATGCGCAAGCGATCTTCACGCTCGGGATGGAGGTCTCCAGGGCCTCCCCGCCGCCGACAGTCGAAGCGCTGCCACGCTCGCTCGACGAGCGCGCCTGGTTTGCGGCCGCACAGCCGGCCTGGGCCCTGGCCGACCGGCGCGGGCCGTTCCGCAGCGATGCCGAACTGGCTGCGGATCATGCGCTGGCGATACGGCGGGCGATGCCGTCGATCGGCCGCAGCGTCGCCGCGTCGCCCGTCGTCAGACGCGCCGATGCCCGGATCGTTGCGCCCGGGGAAGACCTGGCGGTCCCGCCCGGCATGCGGGCCGGTCTGCATGTCCATCTGACGGAGAGCGCCGACCCGATCGTCCTGCTCTCGATCCTGCGCGCCCATGCGGCGATCCCGATCGCGGTGACATTCGCCAGCCGGTCCGTCGAGGAGCGCTGCCTCAATCACCTCGCCACCGTTCGGCATGTGTCGATCCCGGACGATCCGCAGGCCTTCGAGCCCCCGCGCGCCCTGCTCAGGGTGCTCGCCGCCGCCTTCGCGGGATTCGACCTGGTCGGCAGCATCGCGGTCGGGGCACCGCCGCCAGCCGTCCGCGGCCGCGCCGGTGCCGATCTGGCCTTTGCGACCGACCGGGCGGCGATCGGCGGCATCCTGGCCGCGCTCGCCGCCCCGGACGGCCCGATGCTCGCCTTCCCGCATTGGCCGGTCGGCGACGGCACCGCGGGCTGCGATCGGGTCGCCGGCCGCCTCGCCGCGAGTCTCGGCCGGCCCGAACGCCCGCGCGACGACCGGCCGCGACCGGCGACCTGGAACTTCTGGCTGGCGCCTTCACGCTGCCCGGACCTGCTTGAGCCGGCGCTCGGCGCGGCCGCCGCCGGACTGGTGCGCTCCGAGAACGATGCCGACCGGCAGGCCGGCTTCCTCGCCTTCCTGGCGTCGCTGGCCGATCCGCTGCGCCCGATGCTGGCGGTCGATGCCTTCGTCCACCTCCGGCGCGCGGCACCCTGCTACCTGCCGTTCGCCGGCTGACCGGTTTCATCCGGTCTTTGTTCACATCCTGTCACATTGCCGCGAGCGCATGGAAAATCCCGATGGCCGTCATCGCCTTTCGGGCAGGCCCCGATAAAGTCCTGCCGCCAACAGCTTGGAGGAGCGCAGCATGAGCATGGACCGTCGGGCTTTCATCACCACCAGTCTCATCGGCCTCGCCGCGGCCAGCGCCACCGGGGTGGCGACCGTGCCGGCGATGGCACAGGGAACGGCGCCCGCCCCGTCCGCTCTGAAGCCCGGTCCGGCCGCCCAGGTCTACAAGCTCGGCGATTTCGCCGTGGCGGCGCTGCATGACGGCGCTGTGCAGTTCCCGACCCCGCCGAACTTCATCCGCAACCTGTCCGACGCCGAAACCGCCGCGACCTTCGCGGCCGTCGGCCTGCCGTCCGACAAGCTGAGCCTGACCTTCACGCCGATGGTGGTCTCGACCGGCAAGAATCTGGTCCTGTTCGACACCGGCTTTGCCGACAACGGCAGCCCCACGGCCGGCCGGCTGATCGCCAATCTGGCCGCCGTCGGCATCAAGCCGGAGGATATCGACACCGTCGTGATCAGCCATTTCCACGGCGATCACATCAACGGCCTGCGCAACAAGGCCGGCACGCTCCTGTTCCCGAAGGCCGAGATCGCCGTGCCGGAGCCGGAATGGGCCTACTGGATGGACGACGCCAAGATGAGCGCCGCCCCGGACGGACTGAAGGGCAACTTCCAGAACTGCCGCCGGGTGTTCGGGGCGGAAGCCGCCAAGGTGCGCCGCTTCGGCTGGGGCAAGGAGGTCGTGCCCGGCGTGACCGCCGTACAGGCCGACGGCCATACGCCCGGCCATACCGCCTTCCTGGTCGCCTCCGGCAAGGACCAGTTGATGTATGTCGCCGACATCACCAACAATCCGGCCATCTTCGCCAAGAATCCGGAGCTGAAGGCGATGTTCGACATGGATGCCGACCGCGCCGTCGCCACCCGCAAGGCGATCCTCGACCGCGCCGCCGCCGACAAGGTCCGCGTCGCCTTCTATCACGGCGCCTTCCCGTCGAACGGCTTCGTCACCAAGGCCGGCAACGGCTTCGACTTCACCCCCGCATTCTGGCAGTGAGGCTGCGCTGACGGATGCCCGGGGCCGCGTCTGCGGCGCCCGGGCGTTCGGCTCTGCCCGACGCCGCCGGAACCATGTCTTCGGACGCTCAGCTGCGCCAGGGAAACGGGTCGTTGGACGCTCAATCGCGCCAGGGAAACGGGCCGTTGGACTCTCAGCCGCGCCAGGGAAACGGGCCATCCTCGGCGGCGGCGAGCAGCAGGGCGGCCGAGCCGTAGCGGCGGTCATGGGTGATTTCCGGGCCGACCCAATTCGGAGGCAACACAACTGCGGCCTCGTCCCGCAATTCGATCTCGGCGATCACCAGCCCGTCGAGCGGCCCTAGGAAGACGTCGACCGTCCACAGATGCGTGCCTTCCGGGACGGCGAAGCGGACCCGTTCGATGATCGGGCCGTGACAGCGCCGCGCCAGCATGGCGTCCGCGTCGGCGACGGGAATCTCGTACTCGAACTCGTCCCGGGCGATGCCGCTTTTCGGCCCCTTCACGGTCAGCCAGGCCGTCCGCTCGCTGCGCCGCACGCGCACCTTGTTGGTGCCGCCGCTCGACAGCAGCCCGTCGAGCAGACGCTCCGACCCACTCGCGCGTTCCCGCCAGCCGTCATGGGCGATCAGGAACTTGCGCTCGATTTCGATGGCCATGAACCCTCAATCCCCGTTGCGGAGAGCCGGCCTCCCGGGGCGTTGCCGTCCTGCGACGCCCGAGGGCAACGATCCGGTCCCTTCGTTCAGGACCTCGGGCCTGCGCTGCCCCTCCGCAAAATCCCGGTCTCTTGCGCTGTGTCCCCGCTTCCATTGTCACAATCAAGCTGCGGCCGGTTGCGATCGAACGCCGCGCTCGGCGCCTAGGCATTTCCCGATCGGATGCGGTCGTCCGATCGGGAAATGCGCCAGAATCGATCCCTCGAGCCGGTCCTCTGCTTCCGGATCTCTTCGATCCGGATGGGACGGACTGCGGGGTCATCCGCCCAAGGTCCGGCCGTCGCGGCGACCTGACGGCCCGGCCCCGATCGCCAGCCGATGCCGCATCAAGGCCGCGGCGGTCGCGTCGGCAATCGTGCGGCCGCGCTCGTCGGTGCCGCGCCAGGCCGCCTGCCAGCGGCTGCGCGGATCGATCTCGAGGAGTTTCACATGGCCGGCGACCTCGGTGTCGTCGCGCACCAGGCCGCGCAGCACCCCATCGAGCGGAGCCGCGACCGGCAGCCCGGCGAGATGCCCGACCACCATGCCGCGGTAGACCCGCATGCCGATCTCGAACGAAGTGCGCCAGCGTCCGGGGCCGGCCGAATAGACGAACCGCTCCCGCCCCAGCCCGCCGAGCGGGTTCGACCGGCCGTCCGCGGCCGCGGTGGCCCCCTCGGTGACCAGTTCGCCATTGCGGCCCGGCCGCGTCTCCACGGCGACATCGCAATTGCGGCCGATCTCGAAACCCGGGCCGAGCCCGACGGTGACGGCGGCGAGATGGCGCAGATCCGGAATCACCGCATATTTGTTCATGCGGGCGTCGATCAGCACGTCGAAGGCCGCGAAGGGGCAGAGATCGACGAAGCCGAGCCGGGTGATGCCGATCCGCGCCGGTCCGTCCGCAAAGGTCAGCAGATCCCGGCCCTGCTCGACCGGTTCCGCGCCGATGCCGTCGACCTGGACGTCCTCGCCGAACAGGATGTCGTGAAAGGCCATGCCGCGGCGGATCACCGGCGGGTGCGGATCATGGGCCAGGATCACCGCATGGCCGATGCGGTTCAGCCGGATCGCAACCGAGGAGGCGATTTCGTTGGTGCCGAGCACGAGGACGAGCGGCGCCGCGCGCGGACCCGCGCCAATTCGGTTGAGCGGCAAGGACGGCCTCCATGGTCAGGTGCGAGCGTTCATGACGACCGCGCAGCAAGGCTCGTGCCGGCCGCTTTGCGGCAGAGGCCCGGGTCCGCATCGGCGAAAGCGGCCCGACATTGTCGGCATTCCGACAAACCGAACACGACGGATCGCCCGGAACCGGGATGCCGCGTCCGCCGGCCGCAGACCCGCCCCGCACGGGATCCCATCAGGGCGCCGGGCCAGATCCACACGGCAGGAATTCGCCCGGCCCCCTCCCGTCGGCACAACGGCTCCGCTAGTGGTGAAGGAGTGAGCGGTACGGAATCACGCGACGGACGGGCAGCATCCGTCTCGATCGAGCCGTTCCGCCGGCCCGAACGATCCGACAGGAGCCCCCATGACGCTCGCCGCCCTCGCCGCCTCCTTCCTGGCCGGCGCCCTCTACGTGCTTTCGCCCGGCCCGGCAGTGCTGGCCCTGATCGGCATCGGCGCCTCGCAGGGACGGCGGCCGGCGGCGCATTTCGTCATCGGCCATCTGGCCGGCGATACGCTCTGGTGTGGCCTGGCGATCTTCGCCCTGGTCGGCGCGCAGGTGATCGACCAGCATGTCTTCGACGCCATCGCGCTTCTGTGCGCCGGCTATCTCGGCTGGCTCGGCTACAAGGGCGTCACGGCCCGCTCGGCCGGGGCGGCCGACGACGTGATCGGGCGCCGGCCGCTGCGCCGCGGCATCCTGTTCGGGCTGACCAATCCGAAGAGCTATCCGGTCGCGCTGGCGATGTTTTCGGCGCTGTTCGCCGGCCAGGCCGGGACCCTGTCCTTCGAGGCCCTGCCGATGCTGCTGATCGCAGCCTTTGTCGGCTTCCTGATCGGCGACCTGATCCTGGTCTGGATCGTCGGCACCAAGCTGCTGCGCGGCCTCTATCTGCGCCACGCGCTGTGGATCATCCGCGCCACCGGCGCGCTGTTCCTGCTGTTCTCGCTGCGCACCGCCTGGGAAGCCCTGCCGCGCCTGCTGCGCCGCTGACGGCCTTCCCTTCCGGCCCCGCGCTCCCGGACGGCCCGGCGATCGGGCCGGCCGGCAGCGTCACGGCGGCCAGAGATCCGGCCGCCGCGAGACCGCGTCAAGCACCTGCGGCCAGCCGACGGTCCGCATGGCGCCGGGGATCTTGAGGGCCTGCGTCGGCCGGCCCTCGGCCATGATCAGCACGATCGTCTCGACACCGCCGCAGGCCGCGTCGCCGCAGGCGATCTCGCTGACCGTGAACGCGACCCGGTCGTCGGCGCCGAGCGCCTCGCGGGTCCAGTCGCGAATGCGCTGGCGGGTTTCGGCAAGAGACGGATCGTCGACCTTCCGCGAGAAGCGCAGGATCACGCCGCCCGTCCCCAGCGCGGGAAGGGATCGGCGAGCCTCCTCCAGCGCTCCAGTTGCGGCGCCTCCTCGTCGACCAGGCAGGCATCGAGCCGCGCCCGCAGGGCGGCCTCGTCCATCGCGCCGCGCTGGCCGATGAACACGATCTCCTGCATCCGATCGCCCCAGACCGGATCCCACAGCCGGTCGAGCCGGGCCAGCCAGTCCGGGTCCTTCGGCCAGCGCGTCTTCTCGACCGCCGAAGCCCAGAAGCCGGTGCCGCCGGTCTCCACCGCCGCGCCCGCCTGGGACAGATGCGCGCACCATTCCGGCCGCGTCGCGATCCAGAACTTGCCCTTGGCGCGCAGCACGCCCGGCCAGGCGCTGTCGACGAAGGCGTTGAAGCGGGCCGGATGGAACGGCCGGCGCGCGCGATAGACGAAGGAATAGATGCCGTATTCCTCCGTCTCCGGGACATGCTCCTGCGGCCGGTTCAGTTCCCGGAACCAGGCCGGATACTGGTGGGCGGCCTCGAAATCGAACCGGCCGGTCATGACGATGCGGTCGAGATCGACCGCGCCGTGGTCGGTGCAGACGATTTCGGCGCCGCCGTTGAGCGCGCGGACCAGCCCGATCACCGCCTCGCGGTCGGCCGGACAGACGGCCGAGATCTTGTTGATCACGATCACGTCCGCGAACTCGATCTGCTCGACCAGGAGCCCGACCAGAGGCCGGCCGTCCGCGTCGTCGACCGCCAGGCCGCGGTCGGCCAGGAAATCCGAGGACCCGTAGTCGGCCAGGATGCGCATCGCGTCGACTACCGTCACCATGGTGTCGAGCCGGGCGACGTCAGAGAGGCTGGCGCCCGCCTCGTCGCGGAATTCGAAGGTCGCGGCGACCGGCAGCGGCTCGCCGATGCCGGTCGATTCGATCAGCAGGCAGTCGAACCGTCGCTCCTCGGCGAGCCGCCGCACCTCCGTGATCAGGTCGTCGCGCAGGGTGCAGCAGATGCAGCCGTTGCTCATCTCGACCAGCCGCTCTTCCGTCCGCGACAGGGCCGCCCCGCCCTCGCGCACCAGCGCGGCATCGACATTGACCTCCGACATGTCGTTGACGATCACCGCCACCCGGAGACCGACCCGGTTGGACAGGACATGGTTGAGCAGCGTGGTCTTGCCGGCGCCGAGGAAGCCGGACAGCACGGTGACGGGCAGACGGGACTCGAGGGAACGCGGCGACATCGGCGATCTCGTTATGTTACGTTATAACATAACATAATCGCACCAATCGCTCCCCGTCAAGCACGCCGCAACCGAGGCCCGCCCCGCTTGCCAGGCGCCGTGGCACAGTCCCGCTTCCCCGTCTTCCCACCGCTCTCCCGGCAGCCCGGCGGCATTCACTGCCCCATTCCCGCTCTCCGCCGGCCGCTTCCCCTTCGCCCCCTGAGGGGCGAGAAGGGGATATCCTGTTGGGGGATTGAGGAAATTACCGCACGCGATCCCCCAGCTCCTTCCCCTTCTCCCCCTTGCAGGGGGCGAAGGGAGTAACCCGTTGGGGGATTGGGGAAATCAACCGGGATGCGCTCCCGGCTCCCGCCTCTTCGGCGACTGAAAGGGAGAGGGGCGGCCGGATTTAGAGTTCCCGGCACGGCAAGTGGCCGTCGAGACGACAACGGCGCCCCGCAGGGGGCGCCGCTCGGAAAGGCAACGGCGTCGACCGGTTGGTCGGCGCGCCCGGTTCACTTCATGCCGCGGATCGCTTCCTCGGCCTTGTCGACCAGATCCTTGGCGACGGTTTGGCTGGCCGAATAGGCGCGGTTGAACAGCGAGACGGTCGGGCCGGATTTCGGCAGCAGCTTGTCGCGCGGCATGCCTTTGACCAGCTTGATCAGGTCTTCTTTGTTGGTGCGCTGGTTGGTGCCGGCGGGAAGCACGTCGGCCGGCTGCGTGATCAGCATGATCGGCGTGGCGATGGTGGTCACCTCGACGGCATTCTTGATGAAGCCGGCCTCGGTCACCGGGCGGGTTTCGAGCACGTAGACATTCTGGCCGTTGACCTGCTGGTTGACCAGCGCGCGGGCGACGACCGGGATGAAGTGGCCCTTCTTCTCGACCACGGTCTTGAAGTTGGCGTTGGCCGGATCGGGCAGCTGGACGAAGAGCGCGATCGTGTTGTCGGAGGCGAGCGCCATCTCGATCGCCTTGGAGGCCGATTCGGCATAGGTGATCTGGGCCGTCTCGATGCGGGTGAAGACGTTCGGCAGCACCTTCTTCATGTTCTCGAAGGTCTGCGCGGCGCCGGAACCCTGCGGCGGCAGCACCAGCTTGACGCGGGTGATGATGCGCACCACGTCGCTGAACTGGGTCAGGTTCTTGGAGACGAAATAGACGCCCTCATTGGCGAGGTCGGCGCGAATCGCAACCAGCTTCTTGGCCGCATCCGGATTGGCCGCCGCCCAGTTGGCGAAGGCGTCGGTCTGCACCATGGCGATGCCGTCCTGGTCCGCCAGCACCTTCTCGATATTGTCGAGCGAACCCTTGGTCTCGACGCAGTTCGGCGTGAAGCCTTCGTTGCGCAGGCCATCCAGCATGGCCGGGCAGAGCGTGCCGAAATAGGCGCCGGCCTTGCCGCCCGAATAGATGTTCTGCGCCGCGCTCGCGCCGGCCCCGGCGATCGCGATCAGCGCGGCCACGGCGATGGTCTTCAGCATCTGCATGAATGTCTCCTGCCCATTGGCGATAAGGAATGTCGCCCCCTTGCGTCCGCAGCCTCCCGCCGCGACCCGCCCGCGCGCGGGACTGTCTCCGCAAACTCGGACGGATTCATGACCGCACCGATAGGTGCTTCGTGCAAATTCCTGTCGATGGCAATGGCGAATGTCGGGCACGGACCCGGACGATCGGTTATGATCAGCCCATGAAATTCCCGCCCAACATTCTTGACGAAATCCGCGCCCGGCTGCCCGTTTCCGCCGTGGTCGGACGGCGCGTGCGGCTGAAGAAACAGGGCCGCGAATATGCCGGCCTGTCGCCGTTCAATCCGGAGAAGACGCCGAGCTTTTTCGTCAACGATCACAAGGGCTTCTATCACTGCTTCTCGTCCGGCAAGCATGGCGACGTGTTCCGCTTCCTGATGGAGACGGAGGGCCTGAGCTTTCCCGAGGCGGTCGAACGGCTGGCCGCGGAGGCCGGCGTCCCGCTGCCCAAGCCCGACCAGCGCGAGGTGGTGCGCGAGCGCCAGCGTGCCAGCCTCGCCGACGTGGTCGAACTGGCCTGCCAGTTCTTCCAGGAGACGTTCCGGCTCTCGGCCGGCGCGACGGCAAGGGCCTATGCCGAACGGCGCGGGCTTCGGCCGGAGACCATCCGCGAATTCCGGATCGGCGCGGCGCCGGCCGAGCGCGACGCCCTGAAGCGGCACCTGATCGGACGCGGCGTCGACGAGCGCTCGATGATCGATGCCGGGCTGCTGATCGAGCCCGACGACGGCCGGCCGAGCTACGACCGCTTCCGCAACCGCCTGATCATCCCGATCCAGGACGAGCGCGGTCGGGTGGTCGCCTTCGGCGGCCGTGCGCTCGGTCCCGACGACAAGCCGAAATACCTGAACTCGCCGGAGACCGAGCTCTTCCACAAGGGGTTCATGCTTTTCAACGGCCATCGCGCCCGCGCGGCGGCGCATGAGAGCGGCCAGATCGTGGTGGTGGAGGGCTATCTCGACGCCATCGCAGTGGTGCAGGCCGGCATAGGTTCGGTGGTGGCGACCCTCGGCACGGCCTTCACGGAGGAACAGATCCAGCGCATGTGGCGCTTCGCGCCCGAACCGGTCGTCTGCTTCGACGGCGACCGCGCCGGCATCAGCGCCGCCCACCGCGCCATCGACCGCATCCTGCCGCATCTGAAGAGCGGCTTCTCGTTCAACTTCTGCTTCCTGCCCGACGGCAAGGACCCGGACGAACTGATCGCCGGCGGCGGCCGCGAGGCCTTCCTGGCCGAGATCCAGCGCGCGGTCCCGCTGGCCGAGGTGCTGTGGGAGCGGGAGACCGCCGGGGCGACCATCGACACGCCCGAGCGCAAGGCGGCGCTGGAGAAGCGGCTGAACGAGTTGACGACCCAGATCCAAGATCGGGCAGTGCAACAGAACTACAAGAATAAGTATCGAATTCAGCTCATGAACATGTTCTGGAGAACTGATCGTCAGAAGAAGCAAGAAACAAACGACAATATTGTATTGCCCAAAAAAACGGCAGACGATGAATTACCGGGAGTTGAGGCGATAATTCTTGGCATCTGCGTAGAGTATCCGGGTGTTTTTTTCGAGTCTTTGGAGCATGTTATTTCCGCAAATTTTTTGGTGGAGCAATATAATTATTTCAGAATGGAGTTGTTTCGTGTTCTTGTTGAATTTGAAAATGTGGATGTTTCAAAGTTTTACGAGAAAATCGATAACAAGTTTCACTTTGTTCTGCGAAATGTTCATGGTGACAGTGTTTTAGATAAGTCAGGTAATATAATTAAACACCGCGGTCATGCGCTTCGAGCGAGACTGCCGATCGTAGGATTTCTTCCGAGTGAAGAATTTATATACCGGATATTCTATAATTTCTTGGGTCGTCTACAGCTGCGGGATTTGGAGCGCCATCGTGAAGAGGTAATTTCGTCTGCCGGAAATGATATCGATAGCGAAACTGAAGTTCGAGCGATGGAACTGATAAGAGAGGTATTGCGACGGAGGGAAGAGTATTTTCACCGCGAACAGGAGCTGGCCGAGGAGGCCAAGCTGATCCGCGCCGCCTTCGGGGCGGACAAGGACACCGGCCCGGTCTTCGCGCCGGTCGGTGGACGGAAATGAAATCCTTGGTGTGAGCCACCCGCTCGCGGGTCAGCGCGCACCGACAAAGCGGAGGCTGATCGCCTCGGAATTGGCGTCGAGCGGGCGATCGGTGTCGGTCATCAGCCGGCACAGGGACCGCGCCTTGAAATAGGTCAGTCCGCGGCAGGTTCGGTCAGCGCGGCATTGCGCCCGGCAGGCACTGAAATCGGCGACCGTGGTGCTGGTCTCGCCCTGATAGCGATAGGCGAATTCGTCGACGATCTCGGCGGCCGGGGCCGGCGGTCCAGACGGCATGGCGGCCAGATTGCGACTGTTGGCCCAGCCGGTCAGGCCGCCGTAGCGGACACGCCACCACCCTGCCACGGACGACGCATCGAGCCGGACGACACCCTCGCCCAGGAACGGGATGGCGCCGACCGCGTCTGCGCTTCGGTCCGGGCCGGCGCGCAGAAAGAGGACGTCGCCCGCCGGAACGTTGACGACCCGGAATCGCGTAGTCTCCTCGAGTCCGGACACCAGGGAGCGCCATGGGACGACCACCGGGGGCGGTGCCGGTTCGACGCCGCCGCCCTGTTGCGAAGGCCTTGACGCCAGGGTGATCGCGTCTCCGCCCAGCGACATGGTCAGGAAAGGCTTCTGTCGTGCTCGAGTGCTGGCCTGGACCTCGTCACGGACCTTGCCGAGCGCGATCCGGATGTCGAGATCGGGAATGACGAGGTTGCGGGTGAGAGCCTGGGTGAAGGGGCTGAGGTCACCGTCGCCATCATAGGCCACGGCACCCGGGGCGGCCGCATAGGCGATCAGCATGTTGCCGTCTCCGGCGGAGACGACGGCGAGGCCCCTGCTGCCGCCACCTTTGGTCCGTCCGTCGGCGACAGCGAACGGATTGTCGCGGCAGGCGTCGAGCAGGATCATGCGCAGGCGGGTCGCCCCGTCGAGCGCACTGACAATCTCGTCGAGCGGAATGGTCTCGTATTTCACGTCGCGGGCCGCGGCGAGGCGTGCGTCTGTGGGGACCAGATAGTTTGTGCCGCCGACCTCGAGCCCGTGGCCCGAATAGAAGACCAGGCCGATTTCGGCGCCCCGGACGCGGTCCGAGAAATCCTCGATGGCGGCCAGCATGGCGTCGCGGCCGAGATCGGTGTGGGCGGAGACCAGTTCGAAGCCGATCGACGACAGGGCGCGTTTCATGGCCGCGACGTCCCTGCCGGGATTGCGCAAGGGCCCCTGATTGTAGGCGGCATTGCCGATCAGCAGCGCCACCCGGCGCTCGGCCGAAGCGGGCAGGGCGGCGCCGATCGCCAGGAGGCCGACAACCGCCAGGATGAGAAGACTTCGAACCAGCACCATGGCTTCCCCCACCGCCGGACCCCGTGCCTGCCTGCAGTCTAGAGGGGGAGATGCGTGGCGGGAACCGTCTGCAACCGGGAGCGGTCGCCAAGCCATTTGGAACCTCGCCGAGCCTGGAGGGCGCCGCCCCGCCGGCAAGCCGCCCTTTGACCCCGCCGCCCGGTTCGGCATAGAAGAGCCTCCCGCTCCGTCCAGCCGGTTGACCCATGTCGCACAACAGTTTCGGCCATCTCTTCCGCGTCACCACCTGGGGCGAGAGCCATGGGCCGGCGCTCGGCTGCGTCGTCGACGGCTGTCCGCCCGGGCTGCCGCTGACCGCGGCCGACATCCAGGTCTGGCTCGATCGGCGCAAGCCCGGCCAGTCGCGCTTCGTCACGCAGCGGCGCGAGCCGGACGAGGTCGAGATCCTGTCGGGTGTGTTCGAGGACGAGCGCACCGGCGGCCAGCGCACCACCGGCACGCCGATCTCGCTGATGATCCGCAATGTCGACCAGCGCTCAAAGGACTATAACGACATCCGCGACAAGTTCCGGCCCGGCCACGCGGATTTCACCTACGACGCCAAATACGGCATCCGCGACTATCGCGGCGGCGGCCGCTCGTCGGCGCGCGAGACGGCGGCCCGGGTGGCGGCCGGCGGTGTCGCCCGCAAGGTGCTCGACGCAGCCGTGCCGGGCGGGGTGACGGTGCGCGGCGCGCTGGTGCAGATGGGGCCGCACAAGATCGACCGCACCCGCTGGGACTGGGCCGAGGTCGACCGCAATCCCTTCTTCTGCCCCGATGCCGAGGCGGCGGCCCGCTTCGAGACCTATCTGGACGGCATCCGCAAGGCCGGCTCCTCGGTCGGCGCGGTCCTGGAGATCGTCGCCGAGAACGTGCCGCCGGGCTGGGGGGCGCCGATCTACGGCAAGCTCGACCAGGACATCGCCGCCGCGCTGATGTCGATCAACGCGGTCAAGGGCGTGGAGATCGGCGCCGGCTTCGGGGCTGCCGAACTGACCGGCGAGGAGAATGCCGACGAGATCTATCTCAGGCAGGACGGCACGCCGGAATTCCGCTCCAACCAATCGGGCGGCATCCTCGGCGGCATCTCGTCGGGCCAGCCGATCGTGGCGCGCTTCGCCGTCAAGCCGACGTCCTCGATCCTGACTCCGCGCAAAACCATCGACAAGTCAGGACAGGCGACCGAGATCCTGACCAAGGGCCGTCACGATCCCTGCGTCGGCATCCGCGGCGTGCCGGTCGGCGAGGCCATGGTGGCTATCGTGCTCGCCGACCATTTCCTGCGCCATCGCGGCCAGACGGGGCGGTGACCGGGCCGGCCTTCGGCTCTGCATTCCAGGGAATTCAGTATTGCTGAAAGTTTGGCGCTTCATTCGTTGCGCCTGAAGGTGCGCGACGATAGGGTTGCGTCATGCGCCTCGACGAGTTTCTCGCCGGACGCGGCGAGAGCCGCGCCGCCTTTGCCCGCCGCGCCGGCCTGTCGCCGGCCGCGGTGACGGCCTTGTGCAACGATCCGGAGGTCTGGATCGGCCGCGAGACCGCGGCGCGGATCGCCGAGGCCACCGGCGGCGCCGTCACCCCCAACGACTTTCTCGGCCTGTCCGGACGGGACCGGGTCTTCACGGAGCAGATCATGTCGCAGGAACGCGTCGCCGAGGCCATCCGGGCTTTCGAGAAGGGCGAGATCGTGGTCGTCACCGACGACGACGATCGCGAGAACGAGGGCGACCTGATCGTCGCCGCCGTCCATGCCACCACCGAGAAGATGGCCTTCATCATCCGCCACACCTCCGGCATCGTCTGCACGCCGATCACCCGCGAGGAGGCGCGCCGGCTGCATCTGGAACCGATGGTCGCCGTCAACGACGCGCCGCATTCGACCGCCTTCACGGTCTCGATCGACTATCGCCACGGCACCACGACCGGCATCTCGGCCGAGGAGCGCACCGCCACCGTGCGCGCGCTCGCCAATCCCAATGTCGGTGCCGGCGATTTCGTCCGCCCGGGTCACATCTTCCCGCTGGTCGCCCGCGAGGGCGGCGTGCTGATGCGTTCCGGCCATACGGAAGCCGCGGTCGATCTCTGCCGGCTGGCCGGCCTGCCGCAGGTCGGCGTGATCTCCGAACTGGTCAATGACGACGGCACCGTCAAGCGCGGTGCGCAGGTCGCCGAATTCGCCCGCCAGCACGGGCTGAAGACCGTGTCGGTCGCCGACCTGATCGCCTATCGCCAGCGCAACGAGCGGCTGGTCGAGAAGATCGAGGACTTCGAGATCGACACCCCGGCCGGCAAGGCGCAGGCGATCACCTTCCGCACGCCCTTCGACCCGATGCATCACCTGGCGGTGGTGTTCGGCGACATTCGCGACGGCCGCGCCGTTCCGGTGCGGCTGCATCTGGAGAGCGTAGTCGGCGACGTGTTCGGGCCGTCGCGCACGCTCGACCTCCTGATGAAGCGCTTCGCCGAGAAGGGCCGCGGCGTGATCGTCTATTTGCGCGAGGGTTCGGTCGGCGTCGCCCGTTCCGCGTCCCGGCCGCGCGACGGGCTCAAGGGTGTCGATGGCGCCACCCATGCACCCGAAGAGATGGAAGGCCACGGTTCGGCGTCGATCCGGGCGGAGAACTGGCGCGAGATCGGTCTCGGCGCGCAGATCCTGAAGGCGCTCGGCGTCGGTTCGATCCATCTGATCTCGTCCAAGGCGCGGCGCTATGTCGGCCTGGAGGGCTTCGGCATCGAGATCGAGGGCACCGAGGCCCCGGAAGCCTGAGGCGCGCGGGGCGCGTGAACGGAGGCGGCGGGGCGATCCGGCATCGCCTGCCGCCGCACGCCCCGTGCGATGTAAACGAATGTGAATGTTTCCGACCTAGTCTGGTTCGCCTGACGGCCGCTGCGGGCCGGGAGGGCGGACGGCATGGCGGCGGACGGCGGCGGCGACCGGCTGGAATGGCTCGACGGGCTGCGTGGCCTTGCTGCCCTCGCGGTCGCGCTGTTCTGGCACTACGTGCATTTCGTCGATCCCTACCAGGACTCGCCGCTCACGATCGCAGCGGCGCCGGGTGCGGGGTTGCCGGGAATCGGCGCGCTCTACCGGCATGGCTATCTGGCGGTCGACCTGTTCTTCCTGCTGTCCGGCCTCGTCTTCCACCATGTCTATGCGGCCCGCATCGCGGCCGGGCGGATCGGCTTCGGCACCTTCCTGGCCCTGCGGCTGACCCGGCTCTATCCGGCCCATCTGGCCGGCTTCCTGGCCACCGCGGCTCTGATCGCGCTTGTCGGCGGTCTCGGCGTGACCGGCCATGCCGGCTCCGCCACGGTGATCGGCAACCTGCTGCTCGTCAACGACGGCACGTCCTTCAACCATCCGTCCTGGTCGCTGAGCGTCGAGATGGCGCTCTACGTCCTCTTCTTCGCCGCGATGCAGACCGTCGGCCCGGCGCTCGCCGCGCCGGTGCTGATCTTCGCCGGCATCGGCATCTTCCTGAAGACCGACCTGTTCATCCTGACCGGGCTCGCCCGCGGCCTGATCGGTTTCTTCCTGGCGGTCGGTGCGGCCGAGGCCGTCCGCTGCATCCGGTCCGGAGAACGGCTCTCGCCGGTGCTGGTCGCCGGGCTTGCGGCGACGCTGCCCTTCTGCTGGTGGATCAAGACCTTCGCCTTCGATCTCGCGGCCTTGGCCGCACTCGGCGCGGTCGCCGCGCTGGCACCGCTGCGCCGCCTGGCCGCCGCGCGCCCGCTGCGCGGCCTGGGCGCGATCAGCCTCGCCGTCTACATGCTCCATCTGCCGATCCAGCTCGGCCTGAGCGCGCTCTGGCAGGCCTTCGGCCAGGCCCTGCCGGCCGATCGGCCCTGGTTCTGGGCGCTCTATGCCGGATCCGTCCTCGTGATCGCGACGGGGTTCCATCGGGCCTGCGAGGTGCCGCTACGCGAAGCACTGCGCCGCCGTCTGGCGGCCCGGCCGCTCCGTCCATCACGCTCCCGTCGCCGCGCTTCCTTTCCCTTCGCTCCCGTGCAGGGGGCGAAGGGAAAGGAGCCGGGGTATCGCGTGCGTTGATTTCCCCAATCAATCCCCCAACGGGTGACTCCCTTCGCCCCCAAGGGGGGAGAAGGTGCCCGAAGGGCGGATGAGGGGGGCAATCTCGCGGCAGGGCGACAGGCCCGCGGTCCGAGCCGCAGGGGCGCGATCTTCGAACCGTGGGCGCGGTGAATGCTTCGTCTTCCAGACCCCTCATCCGGCCTTCGGCCACCTTCTCACCCCTTTACAGGGGGCGAAGGGGAAGGAGCCGGGGGGTACTTCGGAAAGCGCGGGTGGTTCAGCCCTTGGCCAGGCCGAGCGAGACGTATTGGACCGGCTTGCCGGATTTGGAATCCTTGCCGGAAACCGCCAGCGAGAGGCGGTTCGCGCCGCTGACCGTCAGGGTCAGCGTGCTGACCGCACCGTTCTGCGACGTCACCTGCATCACCAGGCTATTGCCGGAAAGCCGCCCGGACAGGGAGGCCGTGCCGGCTTCCGCGCCGCCCTGGAAGGTGCCGACGAAACTCTTCTGGTCGCCGCTCCAGGTCAGCTGCACGGCCAGATTGGCGCCCTTGGCGGCGCCGTCGCACTTCCCCGTCACGGTGATCGACGCACCCGAGGGGGCACCCTGCAGATGGCAGGTGGTCGCGGCCGGCGCCTCGCCGCCCGACGCGGTGATGCTGCCCGAGCCGGTCCAGGAGCCCGACAGCTTGGCGATGAAATCGGCGCCTTCGTCGGCCCGGGCGACGGACGGAGCGAGGCCGGCTGCGACCACGGCTGCGAAAAGCAATCCCTTCATGCCAATCTCCTGCGATGCCGCCCGATGAAGCGGATCCTCCGCAAAACCACGGACTGCGGACTTCGAGCGACATCTGTAGGGGTCGCTGCATGCATTGTCGAGATGCTGCACTGCAGCAGTGCCATTCCGTAACAATGTGCTGCCGTTACGGCACAGGTCGGCCGGCCAGGGGCTCGAGGCCGGCCAGAAAGACATCGGGATCGACGATGCGGAGGCTCTCGATATAGCCGCCAAGCGCGTCGTCGGTCAGGTCGACGGCACCGAAGGCCTTGACGATCTCGGCATAGTGTTCGCCGAGCCGACGGGAGGTCGGGTCCAGGCCGGTCAGGGCGACCAGTCCGGTCGGCGGGCTGTCGAGCACCGTCATGGTCAGATCCGGCCGATACTGCTGCAGGATCGGGATCAGCTTCCAGACGTCGCCGGTCCAGGCCGATCGATAGACGGGATCGCGCCGTGCCGCCGGATTGGGCCGGCGCTCGGTCATCTCCGCATTGACCGGGATGCAGTCGTGCAGGAAGACGATGCTGCCGGCATGGGCATAGCGTTCGGCGTTGATGAAGTCGCGCAGCAGATACTCGAACTGGTGCATCCCGTCGAGAAAGGCGACATCGTAGCCGCCGGGCAGATAGCGGAACAAATCCTCGCTGGCGAAGAAGTCGTCGCTGGTCATCTGGAACAGAAAGAGGCGCGACTTGCCGCGCGTGAAGTCGTTGGCGACCCGGCCCATCTGCGGGTCGACGCCGACGGCGTCGCACCCAAAGCAGGCCATGCTGGCGCCGAGATTGACCCCGATCTCGAAATAGCGATGCGGCTTCCGGCGGCGGTGAACCTCGGCGAGCACCTTCAGATAGGACCGCCCCTTGCGCGGGAAGCGCAGAAGCGGACCGGTCGCGGCGTCGCCATCGACCGGAACTGCGGCCACATCCGTCATCGGGCTGCCTTCGCCAATGCCCGGGTCACGAGACGCCGAGCTTCTTCTGCAGGCTGGTCGAACTGGTCGTGTACTGGAACACGATGCGCTGGCCGGGCGCGACGATGCGCTTCGCCGCCTGCGCCATCAGCGCGACCTCGTGGAAGCCGGACAGGATCAGCTTGAGCTTGCCCGGATAGGTATTGATGTCGCCGACCGCGAAGATGCCGGGTTCGGACGTCTCGAACTTCTCGGTGTCGACCGGGATCAGATTCTCATGCAGGTTCAAGCCCCAGTCGGCGATCGGCCCGAGCTTCATGGTCAGCCCGAAGAAGGGCAGCATGCGGGTGGCGGCGATCTCGCGCGCCGTGCCGTCGTTGAGCTTCACCTGGACGCCGGACAGGTGCCCGTCGGCGCCGGCCAAGCCCGTCACCTGCCCCAACACCAGGTCGAGCTTGCCCTCGGCGACCAGGCTGCGCATCCGCTCGACCGAATGCGGGGCGGCGCGGAACTCGTCGCGCCGGTGCATCAGCGTCACCCTCCGGGCGATCGGCTGCAGGTTGAGCGTCCAGTCGAGTGCGGAATCGCCGCCGCCGACGATCAGCACGTCCTGGTCGCGGAACGCCTCCATCCGGCGCACCGCATAGAAGACCGAAGTCCCCTCATAGGCCTCGATCCCCGGCACCGGCGGGCGCTTCGGCTGGAACGAACCGCCGCCGGCCGCGATCACCACCACCTTGGCGTGGAACCGGGTGCCGAGATCGGTCGTCACCGCGAAGCCGCCCTCCGGCAGCCGCGCCACCGTCTCGACCATCTGCGAATAGTGGAACACCGGGCTGAACGGCCGCGCCTGCTCCATCAGTTTCTCGACCAGCTCCTGGGCGCCAACGACCGGGTAGCCGGGAATGTCGTAGATCGGCTTCTCCGGATAGAGCTCGGCGCATTGGCCGCCGGGCCGATCCAGGATGTCGACCAAGTGGCAGCGCATGTCGAGCAGGCCGAGTTCGAAGACCGCGAAGATGCCGACCGGGCCGGCTCCGATGACGAGGACATCGGTTGTGATCGCGTCGGAGGCATTCACATCGGGAGCGATGGTTTCGGACATGCGCATCTGACCGGGCGATGGCGGCCGCGCCGCCGGGTTGGGACCCGACCTATAGGATGGTTCGGCCGCGCGGGCCAGAGCGGAGGACTGCGGGCCGACAACACGCGCCCCTGAGACCACCGCTCGGACAGTCCCGGCCGCGCGGCGCTGCGCAACCGGCGAACCTCCTGCGCAACGGCGTCGCGCACCGGATTGCCGGGCAATGGATTGCAACGGCTTGCAATGGCCAGCAAGGGGCGCCGCGGCGTCCGGATCGGGGCCGGCGGCTCGGCCGTGCCCACGATCCGGCCGGGTCAGGCCTGGCGTTCGGGTGTCCGGACGACGAGACCGTCGAGCGCGGCGGTCACCTTGATCTGGCAGGACAGCCGGGAGGTCGGGCGGACGTCGTAGGCGAAGTCCAGCATGTCCTCTTCCATCGGCTCCGGCGCCCCGACCTTGGCATACCAGGCCTCGTCCACATAGACATGGCAGGTCGCGCAGGCACAGGCGCCGCCGCATTCGGCCTCGATGCCGGGCACCATGTTGCGGATCGCATTCTCCATCACGGTGGAGCCGATCTCGGCCTCCACGGTCTGCTCGGCGCCGGCTGCGGAAATGAAGGTGATCTTGGGCATCGGGATCTCGGGCTCGGGAGGCAGGGGAAGGGCAGCGCCCGAGATAAAGGCTCGGGCGGGAAGGTCAAGACGGCGCGAGGGCGCTGCGGCCGATTAGGCCCGATTCCCCAGTTCCTGGCGGATCACCCGATCGACCGCCTCGACGGCCGCGGTCAGTTCGCCGAACAGATGCGCGGCGTCGCCGGGGACCCGCTCGGCCATTTCGACCGCCTCGGCGAGCCGGGCGACGCGGAACGCCCCGATGCCGCGGGCCGATCCCTTCAGCGTGTGGGCCGCCCGGCGGCCGCTGTCGGCATCGGCCGCCGACCGGATGCGATCCAGCAGCGCCTGGGATTGCGCCAGGAACATGCCGAGCACTTCGTGCTGCAGGTCGCGGCTGCCGAAGGTCATGCGGTCGAGATGGGCGAAGTCCAAGGGCCGGCCGTCGCCGCCGACCGGGCGGACGGCGTCCCGACGAACCGCTCCGAAGCCGACATCGCCTCCATCTCTCATCGCCCGCTCTCCCGCCGATCCTCGTCGAGAGAAGCCCCGTAGAGGCCAAGGAGACGTAAATTCCGCTGCCGAAAGAAGGCGATCGCGCAATACGGTAAAGGAAAGGTGGAGGCCACCGACCGGCTCAGCCCTCCGCCTTGCCGCCGAGCGCGCGCCGACCGGCCGCGGTCAGCCGGGCGACCACCCAGTCCGGTTTCATCGGATTGTCGAACCACGGCTCTGCCCAGCCCTTTTCCAGACAGGCGCGGATGGTGCGGTGCGGGAACTCCTGCCCGTCGGAATCGAACAGCGGCAACTTGCCGCCCGGCTGCCCGAGCCCCTGCTCCAGGTAGCGCCGCTGGCTCGCACTGGGCCGGCCCGGCGCCGCCGGCGCCTTCGCGCCCGGATTTCCCCCGGCCCCGTCGGTCCCCATGCGGCCGCCATCTTTCTGCTTTTTCAAGGAATGCAATGGATCAATCCGGTTGCCCCTGGGCATGGCCGCCCCCGTTAACGATGATGAGGGAAAACCCCCGCCAATGGTTCCAACTTCGTTAATGACATATTACCATCAAGGTGCGGCAACTTACGAGGAGGCTTGAGAATCGGGGTATTCCCCGTTTCTTCAAAGCCTTGTCCGGTGAATACGACGTCGTGCATGAAGCGACGCGGGATCGGTCGTCAGTCTCCAAGGCCATGGAGGCGGCGACCGACAGAGGGTACCGAGTACGGACGCGAGGCAGTAGATCACGATGGCGACCAATCAAAACAAGCAGATGGATCCTGCCGAGGCCGCCCTTTCGGCCGTCGAGGAAGCCCTGAAGCTGGATTTCGGCGGCCCGGAGGATTCGCCTCCCGCCACCTCGACGCCGATCGATGCTCCGCCCGCGGCCTCCGCCGCCCCACCCCGTCCCGAGCGCAAGCCGACCGTCACCAAGCGCATGGTCACGCGCCCGACCGGCGCGCGCTCCCCGCTGGATTCCCTGCCGCCTGAAGAGGAACTGACCGCGATCGTCGAGGCGCCGCCGCCGTCCCCGGCCGCGACCGAGCGTACCGCCGCAACCCGGATGCCGTCCGCCGCCGCCGCGGCACCGGCGCCCCATACCGCGGCTCCGTCCGCCGCCGCCGAACCGGCACGGGCCGCGGACGCCCCGCGCCCGACCGAGGCGCGCACGTCCGAGACCCGCCCCTCCCCGCGCCCGCCGGCCAATGACGACCGCCAGTCGGTCGGCAACCTCATCCACCGCTTCGGCCAGAAGCCCTCGCAGACGCCGCTGTGGATCGCGCTGATCGCCTCGATCGTCTGGCTTGGCCTGGTCACCGTGCTGATCATGACCAGCTTCGGCGGCTTCCTGCGCAGCGCGACGCTGCCGGAAACGCTGTGGTCGCTCGCCGCCACCCTGCTGCCGGTGATCGCATTCTGGGTCTTCGCCGTGGTCGCCCGCCGCGGCCAGGAGATGCGCATCGCCTCGCGCACCATGACCGAAGTGGCGCTGCGGCTGGCCGAGCCGGAGGCGCTCGCCAAGGATTCGCTGGTCTCCCTCGGCCAGGCTATCCGCCGCGAGATGGCCGCGGTCGGCGACGGTCTCGATCGGGCCGTGGCGCGGGCGAGCGAGCTGGAAGTGCTCGTCCACAACGAGGTCTCCTCGCTCGAGCGGGCCTACGGCGAGAACGAACTCAAGATCCGCAGCCTGATCGAGGAACTGGTCAACCAGCGCGAGGCGATCACCAACAACGCGGAGCGGGTGCGGGCCGTGATGGTCGGCGCCCACGAGACGCTGGCCGCCGATCTGGCCCAGATCCATTCCCGCGTCACCGATGCCGTCTCGGATGCCACCGGCCATCTAAGCTCCACCCTGATGGAGCGCGGCGTCGAGATCGCCACCCGCATCGACGTCTCGTCCGAGAACCTGATCAACTCGATCGCCAACCGCGGCTCCCAGGTTGTCGACCGTCTGGTCGTGACCACCCGCGAGGTCACCGATCAGTTTGCCAATGTCGGCGAGGAAGTGGCCGATCGGATCGCCACCGCCGGCCAGATCGTCGCCGACACCCTGTCGATGAAGGGCAGCGACATCTCCGACAAGCTGACCCGGACCGGCAACGAACTGGTCGAGACCTTCTCGCGCCAGAGCGCCGATCTGACCGAATCGGTCGGCCGGATGAGCACCGACGTGGTCCAGACCCTGTCCAGCCGGACCGACATGGTCACCGAGGCGCTGCACCGCACCACCTCGACCCTGGTCGAGACGGTGACCGACCGTGCCAGCTACGTCACCGATGCCTTCGCGACCACCGGCACGGCGCTGATCGACACCCTGACCGAACGCTCGACCAGCGTGAACGAGACCCTGGAACGCACCGGCGCCTCGGTCATCGACCGGCTGGCGCAGACCGGCGCGACGATGATCGACACGCTGAACGAGCGCAGCGGCTTCTTCACCGACCAGTTCCAGACCACCGGCACGACGCTGATCGAGACGCTGACCGAGCGCTCCACGGTGGTCAACGAGACCCTGCGCGATACCGGCTCGACGCTTATCGACACCCTGAACGACCGCAGCCGCGCCGTCGTCGACAACATCTCGATCACCGGTTCGACCCTCATCGAGACGCTGACCGAGCGCTCGAGCGCGCTCAACGAGACGCTCAGCCGCACAGGCGCGACCCTGATCGAGACGCTGACCGAACGCAGCCAGGCGGTCACCGAGGCGCTGTCGTCGACCGGCGGCACGCTGATCGACACGCTGACCTCGCGCTCGACCCATCTCAACGAGACGCTCAGCCGCACCGGCGACACGCTGATCGAGACGCTGACCGAACGCTCGACCCATCTCAACGAAACGCTCAGCCGCACCGGCGATACGCTGATCGACACCCTGACCGAGCGCAGCCGCTCGGTCACCGACAATCTGTCCTATACCGGCGCCTCGCTAATCGACACGATCACCGAACGGGCGGATTCGGTCGCGCAGATCCTGTCCTCGACCGCCGCCAACCTGATCGACACCCTGAGCGAGCGCAGCATCGCCGTCACCGAAAGCCTTGCGCGCACCGGCGACACGGTCGTCGAGTCGCTCGCCGATCGCAGCCGCTTCATCACCGATTCGCTGTCGGCGGCCGCCGATCAGCTGATCGAGTCCATGCTCGAGCGCTCCGCCTCGGTGAGCGAGGCCCTGTCGTCGACCGGCGCCACCCTGATCGGGACCCTGACGGATCGTTCGGGCGAGCTGAACGACACCTTCCAGCGCACCGGCTTCTCGCTGATCGATACGCTGACCGAGCGCTCGACCACCCTCAACGACACGCTGAACCGCACCGGCGACACGCTGATCAGCTCGCTGACCGAGACCGGCTCGTCCCTGACCGAGGCCTTGAGCAGCACCGGCAGCCATCTGCTGGCCACGCTGACCGAGCGCTCGACCACCCTCAACGACACCCTGAGCCACACCGGCGGGACGCTGATCGCGACCCTGACCGAGCGCACGACGACCCTCAACGACACGCTGAGCCGCACCGGCGACACGCTGATCGACACGCTGACCGAGCGTTCGACCACCCTCAACGACACGCTCAGCCGCACCGGCGATACGCTGATCGACACCCTGACCGAGCGTTCGACCACCCTCAACGACACGCTCAGCCGCACCGGCGATACGCTGATCGACACGCTGACCGAGCGCTCGACTGCTCTCAACGACACGCTGAACCGCACCGGCGACACGCTGATCGGATCGCTGACCGAGACCGGCACGTCGCTGAACCACTCGCTGTCGCGCACCGGGACCGACCTGACCAACACGCTGGCGCGGACCGGCGGCGATCTGACCCGGACGCTCGCCTCGACCGGCGACAACCTGATCGGGACCCTGTCGGCGACCGGCGAGGGCCTGATCGGAACCCTGACGCAGACCGGCACGAACCTGACCGAGACGCTGGCTTCGACCGGCACGCTGATCACCGACACGATCCTGACCCGCGGCCAGGAGGTCAACGAGGGCCTGCTGTCGCACGCCTCGGTGATCGACCAGACCCTGTCGCGGACCGGCAACGAGATCGTCTCGATGATCGCGACCCGCGGCACGGAAGTCTCCGATACGCTGTCGCGCGCCACGGAAGAGCTCAACCAGCTCTTCGTCGGCCACTCGCGCGAGGTGTCGGATACCATCAACGCCACCGGCACCAAGATCGTCGAGGCGATCGTGTCGCGCGGCAGCGAAGTCAACGAGGCCCTGAAGGGCACGGGCCAGTCGCTGGTCGTCGATCTCAGCCTGCGCGGCTCGGAGATCACCGAACGGCTCGATACGGCCGGCATGCAGATCGCCGAGATCATCGCAATCCGCGGCGGCGACCTGAACCGCGCCTTGGACGATGCGATCGGCCGGCTGAACACCACCATCCTGACCAACGGCGACGTCCTCGCCGACCGGCTCGACGCCACCAGCGACCGCATCCGCGAATCCATCGTCATGCGCGGCGCCGAGTTGGAGGACGCCGTGCTCGCGGCCGGGCGCACCCTGGACCAGATCATCGGTTCGCGCGCTGCGGATTTCCGCGACCGCCTGCATGCCAGCCTGGACGTGGTCTCGGGCGACATCTCCACCCGCACCGGCGAACTGGCCGAACGCCTGGCCAAGGCCGGCTCGGAGGTCGCCCGCCTCGTCGCCGCGCAGGGCGATCTCGTCACCGACCGGATGAACGCGACCGGCGGCGACTTCCTCGGCCGGCTCGCCAGCCAGGGCCAGGAGATCACGACCGGCCTCTCCGAGCGCATCGCCGCCATCGACGAAATCGTCGGCGTGCGCGCCGTGCAGGTGGTCGAGACGCTCGGCCAGCGCTCCGAACAGATGCGCGACCTGCTCGAGCGGCGCCTCGGTCTCGTCGACGAGACGCTGACCCGCAAGACCGTCGCTCTGGTCGACGCGCTGCAGAGCCGCACCGACGAGTTGGCCGAGACGATCGAGAGCCGCACCTCCAGCCTGTCGGCGGCCCTCGACGGCAAGCTCGCCCATTTCGGCACCTCGCTCGACCGCAAGGCGGACGAGGTCGGCCTGATCCTGCAGGAACGCGCCGTCTCCTTCGAGCAGACCGTCGCGGCCCGGGTCGACCGGGTGGCGGCGACCTTCGCCGAGCGCACCGATGCGTTCAACGACACGGTCCGCACCCGCACCGAGAAGATCGAAGAGGCGCTCGACACCCGCGCCCGGCAGATCAGCGAGACCTTGATGGACCGGGCGCGCGACATCGCCCGCACCTTCGTGGAAGGTCACACCGCCATCTCCACCGTGTTCGACAGCCGCGTGGCGGAACTCTCGACCTCGCTGGTCGGCCGCGCCAAGGAGGTCGGGGACCAGATCAGCGATCAGGTTTCGACGCTCAACGCGACGCTCGGCATGCGCGTGACCGAGATGACCGAAACCCTCGGCGAACGAGCCGGCTTCTTCGATCGGCTGCTGCAGGAACGCATGTCGGCGATCGGCAGCACGCTCGGACAGGAAACCGAAAAGGCCCGCCAGATCGTGCTGCGTTCGGTCGGAGAGGCGACCGAGGGCATGCTGATCAAGTCCGAGGAGGCCCGCCGGACCATGGTGGCGACCACCGAGGAGGTCGCCGCCCGGCTCGAACAATCGGTCATCTCGCGCACCTCCGCGGTGGTGGTCGACCTTGAGAAGTGCACGACCGAGATCTCCGCCCTTCTGGAAGGCCGCGGCGGCCATCTGATCGAGACGCTCGACGCCAGGGCGGTCGAACTCGCGGAACGCTTCGCCAGCGCCGAGAAGTCGATCGTTTCGACCGTCGAGGCCCGGACCGAAGACCTCGCCTCGACCCTGGCGACGGCGCACGACGTCTTCGACCGCACGCTCGACCGGCGCCATCAGGACATCGTCGCCGTCCTCGACGGACGGACCAACGGCCTGATTTCGAGCGTCACGGCCGCCCACGACATGCTGGCGCGGACCCTGGAGGCGCGCCAGAACGACATTTCCGCGGTGCTCGACGAGCGGACCAGCGGCCTGATCGCCGGTCTCTCGACGGCCCACGATGCGCTCGCCCGCACCCTGGAAGCCCGGCAGGGCGACATTGCCGGTCTGGTCGAGACCCAGGCCGCCGGCCTGCTGTCCAGCCTGGCCGCGACCCAGGACATGCTTGCCCGCTCGCTCGATCAACGCCGCTCGGCCATGGCCGGCGAGATCGAGGCGCGCGCCAACAGCCTGATCGACGGTCTGGCGAATGCTCACGACCGGCTCGCCGGCATCCTCGAAATCCGCCGCAGCGAGATCGCCGATCTGGTTTCCGGCCATGCCGGCGGCCTGCTCTCGGGCCTGGAGGCGACCCACGACCGGCTGGCGCAGTCGCTCGATCAGCGCAAGTCGTCCATGACCGCCGCGATCGACGAGCGCGCCGGCAGCCTGATTTCGGCTCTTGCGACGGCGCACGAGCGTCTGGCCACCGTGCTTGAGGCACGCCGCGGCGAGATCGCCGAACTGGTCTCCGATCAGGCCGGCGGCCTGCTGGCCGGCCTCGCGGCGACCCACGACCTGCTCGCCGGGACGCTGGAGCAGCGCCAGACGGCCCTGACCTCCGCGCTCGACGAACGCGCCAGCGGCCTGCTGGCCGGCCTTGCCGCCGCCCATGACCGCCTCGCCGGCGAACTGGAAAGCCGCCGCAGCGAGCTCGGCAACCTGGTCGAGAGCCGGACCGAGGCCCTGATCGGCCGGCTGGCGAATACCCACGACATGTTCGCCAGCACGCTGGAGACCCGTCAGGCCGAAATGGCCTCGCTGGTCGAGGAGCGGGCCTCGGACCTGGTGGTCAGTCTCGCCAGTGCGCACGACCAGCTCGAACGCACGCTGGAGACCCGGCAGAGCGAGCTGGTCGCCCGCACCACCCAGGCGCGCGACGGCATCGCGGAGGTGCTCGACAGCCGCTCGGCCGACATCTTCGGCAAGCTGCAGGGGGCGCAGGACCAGCTCTACAAGGGCCTCGACAGCCGTTCGGCCAATCTCGCCGACAAGATCGGCCATGCCGGCGACCTGCTGCTCGACGCCCTCGAACGCAAGGGCCGCGACGTGGCCGAGACCTTCGCGGTCCAGGGCGTCGAAGCCTCCCGGATGGTTTCGGAGGCCTCTGATCGCCTGCGGTCCGAGATGGGCGAGATCATGGAGCGGCTGACCCAGTCGAACATGGTGCTGCAGTCGGTGATGGGCCGGACCGCCGAGAGCCTGCGCGAGATCGAGCAGAATCTCGACCGCCAGAGCGGCGAGGTGAAGAGCGCGCTGGAACAGGCCGTCTCCGACACCCAGGTGGCGACCGCCACCATCGCCCGCGAAGTCGGCACCCTGCGCGAGGTTTCGGCCGGCGTGCTGAAGGACGTGGTCGACCTGACTTCCAAGTTCGACCAGACCGCTGGCCGCCTGCACGATGCCGGCACCGAGGTCGGCGGCGCCAACGACCGGCTGGTCCGCTCGATCGAAGAGCGCCAGCAGACGCTGGAGGCCATGAACGAGGCGCTGGCCGAGAAGACCAAGACCATCGACGAACTGGTCCGTGCCTTCGCCGGCACCATCGCCCAGAGCCTCGCGGCGGCCGAAGCGCGTGCCCGCGATGTCGGTGCCTCGCTGACCGGCTCGACCGAGGGCGCGATCCGCTCCGTGCTCGGCCAGTTGGAGAGCCTGCGGTCGACCGCCGATCAGGAAGGCAACAAGGCCTCCTCGACCTTGAAGTCGATCCAGGACGCCATGGTGGCGGACCTGTCGCGGACCGTGTCGGACACCACCGCCCGCTTCGGAGAGGCGGCGGAGAAGATGCGCGAAGCGGCGCGGATGATGCAGGGCGAACTCGACAAGACGCGCGAAGAGCTGCGTCGCGGCGTGTTCGAACTGCCCAAGGAGACCGAGGAATCGACCGCCGCGCTGCGCCGCGTCGTCACCGAGCAGTTGAAGGCGCTGAACGAACTGACCAGTCTCGCCAGCCGCCAGGCCGCCGCCTTCGATGTCACCGGCCCGTCCGCCGAACCGCCGCGGCGCGGCAGCGGCACCGCTTCGGCCGCGGCTGCGGCCATGGTGGTCGAACGGCCCGCGGTCTATCGGGAAGCGGAACCGCGCCGGATCGAGACGGTCCGGCCGGAGCCGGTCCGCGCCATCGAGCCGGCCGCCCGTCTCGAAACGCCCGCCGCAGAGCCGATCCGCCCGGAACCCGTGGCGCGCATCGAGACGCCGCGTGCCGAGCCGACCCGGGTTCCGCCCGCCCCGCTGCCCGAGGCGCGCCGCGTCGCTCCGCAGCCGCCGGCCGAGCCGGAGCCGCGCAGCCGCGACGGCCAGTCGCGCGGCTGGGTCGCCGATCTCCTGCGTCGCGCCTCGCGCGACGAGGAGGAGGACGCGGCCGCACCGGACCCGGTGGCCGAAGCCCCTGCCCCTGCCCCTGCCCCAGCCCCGGCCCCTGCTCCGTCGGCGCCGCGCGCCGCCGGCTCGGGCGCGGGCGCGGAAGGTCTCGGACAGGTCGCCTCCGACATCGCCCGTGCGATCGACGACCGCACCTTCCTGGATCTGTGGGATCGTCACCGCGCCGGCGAGAAGAGCGTCTTCACGCGCCGGCTCTATACCCTGCAGGGCCAGCAGACCTTCGACGAGATCCGCCGCAAGTATCACCGCGACCTGGATTTCCGTTCGGTGGTCGACCGGTACTGCGACGATTTCGAACGGCTCCTGGACGAGGTCGGCAGGACGGACGGAGACGGCATCATGTCCCGCTCCTACCTGACCTCCGACACCGGCAAGGTCTACACCATGCTGGCCCATGCCGCCGGCCGCCTCGACTGAGGCCGACCGACCGGGATCGCCGAGACCATCCGAAACCCCGGGGCAGCCCCCCGGGGTTTCTCGTTCCCGGCAGCCGCCCGGCGATCCGGCGACGCCACCGGCCCGGGCATGCCCGATCCGCCGCAGCCGTGCCGTCCCGCGGCAGCCGCTGCGGCTTCCCGCCGTCCACAACCTCACAGGCCGCCCCGGTCGCAATCGGCCCATCCGGGTGCAACCGGCCTTGCCGGGCACGGTCCAACCGCGGCACAGTGCGGCGGAGAGGGCCGGCCCTGCCCCTGCGCCGCAGCCGGTGGCGCGAGGCCGCAACCCTGCCTCCGTCCGCGGCGCCGGCCGACAGCGTGCCCCGCGCATGCGGTCGCCTGCCGAAGATGCCTGTCTGTCCGAGGTCGTCATGGAAATCGCCCATCCCTACCTGCTCTTCCTCGGCGACGTGCCCGACGCGCTCGCCGCCAAGACCGCGCTCGGCATCGTCGACTGGCGGCCGGAATGGTGTCTCGGCCAGTTCCGCCTTCCCGGTTGCGCGGCCGACGCGAAATTGCCCGACATGACCATCGCCGAGGCCGCCGCGGCGGGCGTGCGGACGATGGTGGTCGGCGCCGTCAATGCCGGCGGCGTCCTTCCGGATCACTGGGTGGTGCCGATCGTCGAGGCGCTGCATACCGGACTGGACGTGGCCAGCGGCCTGCACATGCGGCTCGCCGACGATCCGGAGATCCGGGCCGCGGCGGAGCGGACCGGCCGCAAGTTGCACGATGTGCGCCATACCAGCGAGCGCTTCCCGACCGGCAAGGGCACCAAGCGCCCGGGCCTCAGGCTGCTCACCGTCGGCACGGACTGCTCGGTCGGCAAGAAATACACCGCCCTGGCGCTCGAGAAGGCGATGCGCGCGCGCGGCTATGCGGCCGATTTCCGGGCGACCGGGCAGACCGGCGTGTTCATCTCCGGCCGCGGCGTCGCGATCGACGCGGTGGTGGCGGATTTCATCTCCGGGGCGGTCGAATGGATCGCGCCGGCGGCGGACCCGGATCACTGGGACCTGGTCGAGGGCCAGGGTTCGCTGTTCCATCCCTCCTTTGCCGGCGTCTCGCTCGGCCTCCTTCACGGCGCCCAGCCCGACGCCTTCGTGGTCTGCCACGAGCCGACCCGGACGCGCATGCGGGGAGTCCAGCATCCGCTGCCGAGCATCGCCGAGGTGATCGACCTGACCGTCCGCTGCGGCCGGCTGACCAATCCGGCGATCCGCTGCGTCGGCATCGCGATCAATACCGAGCATCTGAACGACGTCGACGCGGCGCATACCATCGCGGCCGCTGCCGACGCCCACGGACTGCCGGCCAGCGACCCGATCCGCTTCGGGCTGGAGCCGATCGTCGACGAGATCGAAAGGCACTGGCCGCGATGACCGGACCCCATCTGAGCGTCGCCGTCGAGCGCTTCCCGATCGCCGGCAGCTTCACCATCTCGCGCGGCAGCCGCACCGAGGCGGTCGTCGTCACCGCCACGCTGACGCTGGATGGCGCGACCGGGCGCGGCGAATGCGTGCCCTATGCCCGCTACGGCGAGACCGTCGAGGGCGTGGTTGCCGCGATCGAGGCGGTCGGCCCGGAGATCACCGCCGGCCGGATCGGCCATGCCGACCTTGCCGCCGTCATGCCGGCCGGCGCGGCGCGCAATGCCGTCGACTGCGCCTTCTGGGATCTGGCGGCGAAGCGGACCGGCATCCGCGCCTTCCGGGCGGCCGGGCTCGACGCGCTGAAGCCGCTGGTCACCGCCTATACGCTGAGCCTCGGCACGCCGGACAGCATGGCGGAGGCCGCCCGCGGCGCGGCGCACCGGCCGCTCTTGAAGGTCAAGCTCGGCGGCGACGGCGACCCGGAGCGCATCCGCGCGGTCCGTGCCGGCGCACCCGACGCGATGCTGATCGTCGACGCCAACGAGGCCTGGACGCCGGCAAACCTCGCCGACAACCTGGCGGCGGCGGAGGCCGCCGGGGTCCGGCTGATCGAACAGCCCCTGCCCGCCGGCCGCGACGGCGCGCTCGCCGGCATCGCCCGCCGGGTACCGATCTGCGCCGACGAGAGCCTGCACGGCAGCGGCGACCTCGCCGCGCTCAGGGACCGCTACGACGCCGTCAACATCAAGCTCGACAAGGCCGGCGGCCTGACCACCGCCCTGGAGATCGTCGCGGCGGCCGAGCGGGCCGGGCTCGCCGTGATGGTCGGCTGCATGGTCGGCACCTCGCTCGCCATGGCGCCGGCGATCCTGGCCGCCCAGCGCGCCGATTTCGTCGATCTCGACGGGCCGCTGCTGCTCGCCCGCGACCGCGATCCCGGCCTGACCTATGACGGCTCGACCGTCTATCCGCCGGAACCCGCGCTCTGGGGCTGAGCCCGGCGCGCAAACAGGGTCACGATGCCGACCCCCGCCATGGCGACCAGCGCCATGGCCGGGAAGCCGTCGAGGCCGTAGGACTTGTAGAGGGCGCCGGACCCGAAGGTCGCCAGCGCCATGAACAGCCCGTTGAAGGTGACGAGCAGGCTCTGCGCGGAGCCGGCCAGTCCCGGCAGGGCGGCGCGGGTCAGGTAGGCCATGGTGCCGATATGCACCGCGCCATACGAGAAGGCGTGCATCGCCTGCACCGCGCCCCAGGCGACCGGCGAAGCGAGGCTCGGATAGATCAGCCAGCGCGCCGCCGCGACCAGCCCGCCGAAGGCGATCAGAGCGACTGGGTTGACCCGCGCCACGATCCGGCCGGCGGCGGCGAACAGCGTGATCTCGGCGATCACGCCGACGATCCAGACCACCCCGATGGTCGCCTCGCTCATCCCCTGCGCCGACCAGGCGAGCGAGGCGAAGCTGTTGTGCATGGCATGCGAGGCGTGGATGCAGGCGGTGCCGATCATCACCGCGATCAGGGCGCGATGGCCGAAAAGATCGGCGAAGCGCACCGCCGGCTTCCCCTCCGCCGGCGCGGCCGTCTCGACCGCCGGCAGCGCGGCGACGGCGACCACCTGCAGGGCGAAGGCGGCGGCGAGCAGCCAGAAGACCATGCCGGCATCGGTGCGGGCGACGATGAGGCCGGATGCGAGCGTGGCGGCGATGAACGAGACCGAGCCCCACAGCCGCATGCGGCCGTAGTCGGCGCCGTCGCGGCGGACCAGCCCGACCGCGATCGCCTCCGCGCCGGGCAGCACGCCGTTCCAGGCGACGGCGGTCACGATCATGACCGCAAGGATCGTCCAGAAGCCGGTGGCGACAGGAAAGAAGGCAAAGGCCAACAGAGCGGCGACCGCATAGGCGAGCACGGCGAGGCGCCGGTCGCGGACCCGATCGCTGGCGATGCCGAGCATCGGCGAGGTGGCGACCCGGAACAACGTGGGGATGCCGATCACCAGGGCGATCTCGGTATCGGACAGGCCGCGATGGTTCAAGAGAACCGGATAGAACGGCAAGTGGACGCCAAAGGTCACGAAGATTGCCGCATAGGCCAGACCCATGCGGCCGCCGGGGGATAAGAATGTCATTGTGATTGCTCGAACTTGGGCGGGCACTTAAACTTGAATGAAAGATTCGGTCGATATGGAATCGTGTTCGTTCCGGCTTTTTTGCTGCGGCCCGGAACACGACACCAGCGGCACGGCACGAACGGCGGACCGCATGCAAGGCGACGGAGAAGTCACCGGTCTCCCCATCGAAGACTATCAGGCGATCGAGGATGCCGTCATGGAGACGGCCCGCGGACGCTGGTTTCTGGCCGAATATGCCCGCCGGCACCGCGCCGCCGATACCGACGCCATCGTCTCGTCGATCGAGCGCCTGGAGCGGGTGATCAAGCGCGACCGGCAGGTGCCCGATATCGACCGGATCAAGCTCGACCTGGCCGACATGGCCGAGGCGATCCAGCGCACGAAGGCCGAGATCGCGCAGATGCAGTTGGAGACGGTCGAAGGCGGCCGTTTCGCGCAGGCCTCGAACGAACTCGATGCCATCGTCAGCCAGACCGAGGACGCCACCGAGACCATCCTGTCCAACACCGAGCGGGTGCAGGAGATCGCCTGGACGCTGCGCGAGGACGGCATCGACGGCGCGCTGTGCGACCGGCTCGACAGCCACGCCACCGAAATCTACACCGCCTGCTCGTTCCAGGACCTGACCGGCCAGCGCACGCGCAAGGTAGTCACGGTCCTGCGCTATCTGGAGAGCCGGATCGGCTCGATGATGTCGATCTGGGGCATGGGCGATATCGAGGACATGCCCGTCAACGGCCGGTCCGCCGAGCCGTGCCCGGGGGACCTCCGGCCGGACGCGCATCTTCTCAACGGGCCGGCCCTCGCCGGCGAGGGCATCGAGCAATCCGCCGTCGACGACATCCTGGACATGGCCATCGACGCCCTGCCGGAGCCGGCAGGTCCGGCGGACGAAACCGCAGCGCCTTTGGCGGACTGCGGCCCGGCTGCGGAATTCGACGACCGGCAGCCTTCCATGGCGGCGCCGGTCCGGCTGTCCTCGACCGATTTCGAGGTCGGCTCCCGCCAGGACTATGCGACCATCGACGACGACATGATGATCGTCGTGCCGATCGAACTCGAATTCGTCGGTGCCGACGAGCCCGACGTATTCGCACGCGCCCCCCTGCCCCGATCGGTCCCTCCGATGGCCGCTCATCCGGCCAACGGGTATCCGGCCAACGGGCACCCGGCCGCCGAAGCCGCGACGGAGGCAAGCCTGCTCGCAGCGGCGGATGTGTTCGCTGTGCCGATCCCGCCGGGCGAGGCGCCGTCGGACGAAACCGGCGCGCCTGAGGAGCCGACGGACCGGATCGCGCCGGCCGCGGACGTCTTCGCCGCAGCCGCCGAGGAGGCGGCGGCGCGGGAACCGCGCCCCCGGCCGAGCCGAATCGCCGCACCGGCAACCCTCGGCAATGTCGCTTTCGCCCTGGAGATCGACGTCGAGCCGGCCGCGCCGGCCGCCGAGCCGGTCTTCGCCCTGGTCCGCAACGAGGATCCGATCGCCCGTCTCACCCCGACCGAGAAGCTGATCGTCTTCGGTTGAGCCTCCGGCCGGCCGCAGCGCCCCGACGAGAACGACCCGGGCGACGCCCTTCGCGTAACCGCCCTCCCGGCCCGGACGCCGACATCCGGGCGCAAGGACCGGCCCGCGATCGCCATTGATCGAGCCGAACCGGGCTGCGGCCGGCGCCCTGGCTTCAGGCCGCCACGGCGCCGGCCAGGATGGCCGGATCGACATTGCCGCCGGACAGGACGATGGCGACCACCTTGCCGCTGAGATCGACCTTGCCGCTGAGCGCGGCCGCCAGCGCGACGGCGCCGCCCGGCTCCAGCACCAGCTTCAGTTCGCGCGCTGCGTAGCCGACCGCCGCCAAGGCTTCGGCATCGGAGACGACGAGGCCCTCGGCGATGCGCGGCTTGTTCAGCGCGAAGGACAGCACGCCCGGCATCGGCGTCAGCAGCGCGTCGCAGACCGAGCCGGCGGTGCGCGTGTTGCGCAGCCTTTCGCCGGCCGCAAAGGACCGGGCCTGATCGTCGAAGCCTTCGGGCTCGACCGGATAGATCGCGGCCGACGGCACCAGCGTCTTGACCGCAAGCGCCACGCCGGCGGTCAGTCCGCCGCCGCCGCAGCAGACCAGCACCACGTCGGGGGTCAGTCCGCGCGCGCGCAGGTCCTCGACGATTTCGAGCCCGATCGTGCCCTGCCCGGCGATCACGTCGCGATTGTCGTAAGGGTGCACCAGGGTGGCCCCCTTCTCGGCCGCGATGGCTTCGGTCAGCGCATCGCGATCCTGGCTGGAGCGGTCGTAGGAGACCACCGTGGCGCCGTAGCCTTCGGTGCGCTCGCGCTTGATTGCCGGGGCGTCGGACGGCATCACGATGGTCGCCGGCAGGCCGTGCAGGGCCGCGGCGGCCGCCACGCCCTGGGCATGGTTGCCCGACGAGCAGGCGACGACGCCGTTCGCGCGCCGTTCGGCCGGGATCTGCGACACGGCGTTGAAGGCGCCGCGAAACTTGAAGGATCCGGTACGCTGCAGGCATTCCGGCTTCAGGAAGACGCGCGCCTTGAGCTTCGCGTCGAGTGCCGGCGAGGTGACGAGCGGCGTCCGCACGGCCTCGCCCTCGATGCGCACGGCCGCCGCCAGGATGTCGTCATAGGTGGGTAGCGCCTGGTCCGTCATGGCCGATCCTCCGGATGGGGCCCTGAGCGGTACCAGCCGGGGCGCGGTGCGGCAACCCGTTGCGTCCGCAGGTCAGCCGAGACCGGATGGTGGCCCCACGACCGGGTCCATGCCTGACCGGGCGTGCCGCCGTCAGGCCGCCCGGACGGTGCGCCGGCGCCGCTGCGCCTGCTCGATCGTGTCGACGAACTGTTGCGTCGCCCGTTCCCAGGTGAAATCCGCCGCCCGCGCCAGCGCCGCCTCGCGCGGGATGTCGAGCGCGGCGATGCAAGCCTCCTGCAGGTCGTTCGACAGCACGCCCGACCCGGTATCGCCGATCACGTCGACCGGGCCCATCACCGGGTAGGCGGCGACCGGCACGCCGCAGGCCAGAGCCTCGATCAGCACGTTGCCGAAGGTGTCGGTCAGCGACGGGAAGACGAAGACATCGGCCGCCGCATAGAGCAGCGCGAGATCCTCGCCCGTATGGGTGCCGAGGAAATGGACATCCGGATAGCGTTTCTTGAGCGAGCCGAGAACCGGGCCGTCGCCGACGATCACCTTGGAACCCGGCAGATCCAGATCCAGGAAGGCCTCGAGATTCTTCTCCACCGAGACGCGGCCGACATTCATGAAGATCGGGCGCGGCAGGTCGAGAACACGCTCGGCGCGCGGCCGGAACAGGCCCTGGTCGACGCCGCGCGACCAGATCGACAGATTGTTGAAGCCGCGCGCTTCGAGATCGCGGCGCAGGCTCTCGGTCGCCACCATGCAGGCCAGCCCGCGATTGTGGAACCGTTTCAGCCAGGCATAGGACCAGGATTGCGGGACCGGCAGACGCGCGGACAGATATTCCGGAAAGCGCGTGTGGTAGCTGGTCGTGAAGCCCGGCCCGTGGCCGTTGACGACCTTGGCGGTCATCAGGCCGAGCGGGCCTTCGGTGGCGATATGGACATAGTCCGGCCGGGCCGCCTCGATGCGCCGGCGCACCCGGTTGATGCCGGTGAGCGCCAGCCGGATCTCCGGATAGGTCGGGCACGGCAGGGTCGGGAACTCGGCCGGGGTGAGCAGGTCGACCTCGATGCCGAAGCGGCGGATCTCCTCCGACAGGCGTTCGAGCGTGCGCACCACGCCGTTGATCTGGGGGCGCCAGGCATCGGTCACGATCAGGATTTTCGTCATGCGGCGCCGAGGACCTCTGCGCGGGCTGCGGGGGCGAGCGTCTCGGCGGGCTTCGTCCAGGTGAGGATTTCCATGCGGCCGTCATGGTGTTCGGCGACCGCCGTGCAGCTCTCGACCCAATCGCCGGTATTGACGTAGGTGATGCCGAACCGGTCGTGGATCGCCGCGTGGTGGATATGCCCGCAGATCACGCCGTCGGCACCGAGCCGGCGGGCCTCCGTGGTCAACGCCTGCTCGAAGGCGCCGATGAAGCTGACCGCGTTCTTGACCTTCAGCTTGGCCCAGGCCGACAGCGACCAATAGCCGAAGCCGAGCCGGCGGCGGGCGATGTTGAAGGCGGTGTTGGCGCCGAGCGCGAAGGTATAGGCCCAGTCGCCCAGATGGGCGAGCCACTTGGCGTTGCGCACGACGACATCGAACTGATCGCCATGGATCACGACGAAGCGGCGGCCGTCGGCGCTCTCGTGCACCAGGCTGTCGACGATCTCGACGCCGCCGAAATGCGAACCGAGATAGTCGCGCAGGAATTCGTCGTGATTGCCGGGCAGGTAGACGATCCGCGCGCCCTTGCGGCCCTTGCGCAGGATCTTCTGGACCACGTCGTTGTGGCTCTGCGGCCAGTACCAGGACCGCTTCAGGCGCCAGCCGTCGACGATGTCGCCGACCAGATAGACCGTCTCGGCATCGTGCAGGCGCAGGAAGTCGAGCAGGAGATCGGCCTGACAGCCGCGCGTGCCGAGATGCACGTCGGACAGGAACAGCGCACGGAAGTGCCGGGGCTTGGGCTCCGCGGGATCGGGCGGCTCGGGCACGGCCGGATCGCGGCCGATCATGGCCGGCAATTCCGCGGCCCGGAACGGTAGGGCAGTCATCGTGGCGGTTCCGGATGGCAACATGGCCTCCAGGAACACGATTCCGATCTCGCTTTTGTGACGCCCCGTATCCGACGTCGCACGCGCCCGCGGATCCCGCCGCAAAGGGACGCGGTCGATGGAAAGCGGACCCCGCCGCAAAGGTACGCGGTCGATGGAAAGCGGACCCCGCCGCAAAGGTACGAGGAATGCGTGCCGGGCTGTTGCCAGCCGCACGGCCCTCGCGCATGATCCGCCGCCCTCCGAACGCCCCCCGCTCCGGCGCGGCGGCGACGGATGGGACAGCAAGAGGGAGACCCGAGGAATGAAGCTTGTCCGTTTCGGCGCGAAGGGCGCCGAGAAGCCCGGTATCGTCGCCGCCGACGGTTCGATCCGCGATCTGTCCGGCCATGCTCCGGATTTCGCCGGCGACGGCCTGACCCCCGCCGCGCTCGACCGGATCCGCGCGCTCGATCCCCTCAGCCTGCCTCAGGCGCCGCAGGTCGTCCGTCTCGGCTCCTGCATCGCACGCACCGGCAACTTCATCGCCGTCGGCCTGAACTACGCCGACCACGCCGCGGAGAGCGGCCTGCCGGTGCCGAAGGAGCCCGTGCTCTTCAACAAGGCGCCGAACTGTCTGGCCGGTCCCGACGACGATGTCGTCCTCCCGCCGGGCGCGACCAAGGGCGACTGGGAAGTCGAACTGGCCATCGTGATCGGCAAGACCGCCTACCGGATCGAAGAGAAGGATGCCGTCGCCCATATCGCCGGCTATGCCGTCTGCAACGACCTGTCCGAGCGCGAATGGCAGACCGAGGGCACCGGCCAGTGGGTCAAGGGCAAGGCCGCGCCGGGCTTCGGTCCGCTCGGCCCCTGGCTCGTGACCCCGGACGAGGTCGGCGACGTGCAGGCGCTGGACATGTTCCTGGACCTGAACGGCAAGCGCGTGCAGAAGGGTTCGACCCGGACCATGATCTTCAGCGCCGCCTTCTGCGTCGCCTACATCTCCAAGTTCATGCAGCTCGATCCCGGCGATGTGATCACCACCGGCACCCCCCCGGGCGTTGGTCTCGGCATGAAGCCGCCGCTCTACCTGAAGGTCGGCGACACGATGCATCTCGGCATCGAGAAGCTCGGCGAACAGCGCCAGACCGTCGTCGCCTACCAGGGCTGACGCCCGGGTCCGGGAGCCACGTCATGGCTGCAGCCGTCCCTTCGCCGATCCCGCGGCCCCATCCCCTTCTCCCCCTTGGGGGGGAGAAGGGGGCCGAAGGCCGGATGAGGGGGTGGGTTTGCAAACGGCAGTAGAATCCGAAATTTAGGCGGCGGGGACACGAACCGGATGACCGCGGGCCGCGGTCGGATCGACCCCCTCATCCGCCCTTCGGGCACCTTCTCCCCCCTTGGGGGGAGAAGGGAAGGCCCGTGTCCAGCCCGGCGCAAGCGCATATCCGCTCCCGACTACCGATCCCGCGGCTCCTTCCCCTTCGCCCCCTTGGGGGGGAGAAGGGAAGGCCTATCGCAAGCGCATATCCGCTCCCGACCACCGATGCCGCGGCTCCTTCCCCTTCGCCCCCTTTGGGGGGGAGGAGGTGGCCGAAGGCCGGATGAGGGGGTGGATTTGGAAAAGCTTGCAGAATCATCGACCTAAGCTGCCGGAGATCGACCGGATGACCGTGGGCCGCGGTCGGATCGACCCCCTCATCCGCCCTTCGGGCACCTTCTCCCCCCTTGGGGGGAGAAGGGAAGGCCTATCGCAAGCGCATATCCGCTCCCGACCACCGATGCCGCGGCTCGATCAGTCGACGAGCCTCTGTGGCTACCCCCTCAGGGCGCGGAAATGGCCGATCAGGCCGGCGGTGGAGCCGTCGCGGCCTGTCGGATCGGTCTCGCCCTTGACGACCGGCAGCAGCTCGGTGGCGAGTTGCTTGCCGAGTTCGACGCCCCACTGGTCGAAGGAATTCACGTTCCAGATCACGCCCTGGACGAAGACCTTGTGCTCGTAGAGGGCGAGCAGGCGGCCGAGCGTGAAGGGGTCGAGCTTGCGGTAAAGGATGGTGTTGGACGGGCGGTTGCCGGGGAAGACCTTGTGCGGGGCGAGCGCCGCGATGGCCTCCTCCTCCAGGCCGGCGGCGGCCAGTTCGTCGCGGACCTCGTCGAGCGTCTTGCCGCGCATCAGCGCCTCGGACTGGGCGAGGCAGTTGGCGACCAGCTTGGCGTGGTGGTCCGACAGGGCCTCGTGCGGCTCGGCGGCGAGCAGGAAGTCGACCGGGATCGGGTCGGTGCCCTGGTGGATCAGCTGGAAGAAGGCGTGCTGACCGTTGGTGCCCGGCTCGCCCCAGACGACCGGGCCGGTCGACAGCGCCACCGGGCGGCCGTCGCGGCGGACGCGCTTGCCGTTCGATTCCATGTCGAGCTGCTGCAGATGGGCGGCGAAGCGCGACAGGCGCTGGTCGTAGGGGATCACCGCCTGCGAGGCCATGCCGAACACGTTGCGGTACCAGACGCCGAGAAGGCCGAGCACGACCGGCAGGTTGGCCTCCAGCGGCGCGGTCCGGAAATGCTCGTCCATGGCGTGGCCGCCGGCGAGGAATTCCTCGAAGCGCTCCGAGCCGACCGCGATGGCGACCGGCAGGCCGATCGCCGACCAGACCGAATAGCGCCCGCCGACCCAGTCCCAGAAGCCGAAGATGCGGTCCTCGCGGATGCCGAAGGCGGCGCATTTCGGAACCGCGGTCGAGACCGCGGCGAAATGGTCCGGCACCGCCGCCTCGCCGAGCCGCTCGGCAATGAAGGCGCGGGCGGTCGCCGCGTTGGTCATGGTCTCCAGGGTGGTGAAGGTTTTGGAGGCGACCAGGAACAGTGTCGTCTCGGCATCGAGCCGCTTCAGGGTGTCGGCGATATGGGCGCCGTCGACATTGGAGACGAAATGGACGCGCGGGCCGTCGTGATAGGGCGCCAGCGCCAGCGTCACCATGGCGGGACCGAGGTCGGAGCCGCCGATGCCGATATTGACCACATCCGTGAAGGCCTTGCCGGTGGCGCCCTTGACCGCGCCCGTGCGGACGGAATCCGCGAAGGCGCCCATGCGGATCAGCACCTCGGTCACGTCGGGCATCACGTCGCGCCCGTCGACCGTCACGGCGCGGCCGGACCGGTTGCGCAGTGCCGTATGCAGGACGGCGCGGCCCTCGGTGGTGTTGATCGGCTCGCCGGCGAACATCCGCTCGCGCCAACCTTCGAGATCGGCGACGCGCGCCAGCGCCATCAGCCGCTCCATGGTCTGCGGCACGATCCTGTTCTTGGAATAGTCGATCAGCAGGTCGTCGAGCGCCAGCGAGAAGCGCTGGAAGCGCTGCGGGTCGGCGGCGAACAGATCGCGCAGATGCAGCGGCTCGACCAGCCGGGCATGCTCGACGAGATCGGCCATGGCGAGATCGACAAGTTCGGGCATCGTGCGGATCTCCGGTCCGAAACGCAGCATCGAAATCATGGCGGCACTCCTTGTCCCATGCGGTGCCGGCAGGATTTACGGAGCGTCACGGCGAAAGGCAGACGGCTTATCGGAACAATCAAGGCGGCCGGGGCGGGAAGCGCGCGAAATTGCGGCGCCCCGCCGCAACGTCCCGGGGCTAGAAAGCCTTGAAGGTGATCAGCGTCTTGGTGTCCTGGATGCCGGGAATGTGGTGCACCTTCTCGTTCACGAAGCGGCCGATATCGGTGTCGTCCTCGACATAGAACTTCACGATCAGGTCGTGGTCGCCGGCGATGGAATAGATTTCCGACGCGATCTCGGCATCGGCAAGGGCGGTCGCGACCTCATAGGCACGGCCGAGATTGGTCTTGATCAGGACGAAGAAGGGTTTCATGGGCTCGCCTTGGCGAATGATGCAGGCGCCCAATAGACCGGATCGCCGCCACGGCGGCAAGGGGTGGCGGCTCTCGCTGAAGAAGGGCGGCCACGCGCGATCGGGTGCCGCCGTACCAGCCCAAAATCGGAATCTGAAAGGGAAAACAAGGACGCCCGCCCCGCCGCTGCAGCTTCGCGTCGGCTTGCCGGTCCCCTTGGGGCGGCGGCACGACGCGATCGTTCCGAAATCTCGGAAAGGGCGCAGGCGGCGGGCGGGTTGGGGAGATCGAAGGCTGCCGGTACATCCGCGGTCAGCGTTCGCGATCTCCACTGGACGCCGGGGCTTGGTCGGCCCTGCGTCACCGTCGAGGTCTCAAGTGGTGGTCCCTGCCCGGCATTGCAAGGCCGGGCACCCACTTTTCTCGCCCAAATTCCCGCTTGCCAACGGCGGGGCGAGATCCTAGGTCTGTAGCCATCTCATGGGGGTGCCCGTCCTGACGGCCGGGCTGAGAGGCGGCGGCGCCAACTCCAAGAACCTGATCCGGGTCGTGCCGGCGGAGGGATTTGAGATGGCGATGATCGCGCAATCCCGAACCGCCCTGCCCGCAATCCCGGCGGAGGCGCGTTCGTGACCCAGCAACTGCCCGCTCATCCCCTCACCCCTGACCATGTCGCCGGCGTGCTCGACGCGGTCCGCACCGGCCGGCCGCGGGTCCAGGTGATCACCAATCCGGTTGCGCAGAGCTACACGGCCAACATGCTGCTGGCGATCGGCGCGCGGCCGTCGATGACCTCCAGCCCGGAGGAGATCGCCGCCTTCATCGCAGTCTCCGGCAGCCTGCTGGTCAATCTCGGCATTCTCGACCGGCACCGGCGCGACGCCAGCCTGACCGCCGTCGAGGTCGCCCGCGAGATGGGCGTGCCCTGGGTGCTCGACCCGGTCAAGGTCGACATCTCCCCGCCGCGGCTGGATTTCGCGCGGACGCTGATCGGGATGGAGCCGGATTTCGTGCGCGCCAACCACGAAGAATTCGTCGGTCTCGCCGGTACGGATACCGGCGAGGAGGCGGTCCGCCATTTCGCCGCCCGGCACCTGACCACCGTCGCGCTGTCCGGGCCGGTCGACATCGTCACCGACGGCAGCCGGATCGTCAGGATCGCCAACGGCCATCCGCTGATGGACCGGGTCACCGCCATGGGCTGCGCCGGCACCGCGGTGGCGGCCGCATTCCGGGCGGTCGAGCCGGATCCACTGGTCGCCGCCGGCGCGGCGCTGGCCGTGATGGGCATCGCCGGCGAGGTCGCCGCCGCCGCCTCGAGCGGGCCGGGAACCTTCGCCGCGGCGATCCTGGATGCGCTCTACGGCCTCGATACGGCGACCATCATCGAGAAGGCGCGCCTGGCATGACCGCCCCGACGACAGCCCTGCCCCCCTCCCCGACCATCGCCGCCGTGGCCGCCGCGCTCGCTGCCCTGCGCGCGCGCCGCCCGCTGGTGCACAACATCACCAACTACGTGGCGATGACCATCTCGGCCAATGTGCTCCTGTCCCTCGGCGCCTCCCCGGCCATGGTCCATGCCGGCGAGGAGGTCGAGGAGTTCGCCGGGATCGCGGACGCGCTGGTGATCAATATCGGCACGCTGTCGGGCCCCTGGATCGACGCCATGCTGCGCGCCGCCGCGGCCGCAAATCGCCATGGCAAGCCCTGGCTGCTCGATCCGGTCGCCGCCGGCGCGACCCGGCTGCGTTCGGAGACCGCGCTGGCGCTCCTGCACCTCAAGCCCGCCATCGTGCGCGGCAATGCTGGGGAGATCATGGCGCTCGCGGGCCTCGCCGGCGCCGCCTCGGCGGCTTCCGCCGAGGCCAGCCGCGGGGTCGATTCGCTGGCCGGATCGGACGCGGCGGCCGCGGCCGCCGTCGCCCTGGCGCGCCAGGCCGGAACGGTCGTCGCGCTGACCGGGGAAACCGACTACGCGACCGACGGCACGCGCCTGATCGCGATCACCGGCGGCCATCCGCTGATGCCGCTCTCGACCGCGCTCGGCTGCGCGCTGTCCGCCGCCACCGGCGCCTTCCTGGCCGTCGCCCCGCCGCTTGAGGCCGCCGTCGCCGCACTCGCCGTCTATAGCGCGGCCGGTGCGGTCGCCGGCGCGCGCTGCCCCGGCGGGGCCGGCCATCTGCCGGCCGAACTGTGCGACGCCCTCCTCGCCATGGACGAAGCCACCCTCGCCGCCCATGCCGGCTTCACGGAGATCGACCTTTGACCCGCCTCGCCTTCGATCTCGGTCTCTATCTGGTCACCGATCCGTCGATCGGCCAGCCGCGTGCGCTCATCGACACGGTCGCGGCGGCGGTGGCCGGCGGCGTCACGCTCGTTCAGTTGCGCGACCCGCAGGCGGAGACCGGCGCCTTGGTCGAGGCCGCGCGCGCACTCGTCGCCCTGCTCCGGCCGAAAGGCATTCCGCTGATCGTCAACGACCGCACCGACGTGGCGCTGGCCGCCGATGCCGATGGCGTCCATGTCGGCCAGGGCGACATGGACGCGCGCGACGTGCGCCGCCTGATCGGGCCGGACCGGATCGTCGGCCTGTCGGTCGGCTCGCCGGCCGAATTCGCGGCCTCGGCCGATGCGCTCGCCGCGGTCGACTATCTCGGCACCGGGCCGGTGCGCCGGACCGCCACCAAGACGGATGCCGGCGCGGCGATCGGGTTCGAGGGGCTGGCCACCGTCGCAGGCCTGACCGCCCTGCCGATCGTCGCCATCGGCGGCATCGGCGCGGCCGAGATCGCGCCCTCGGTCGCGGCCGGCGCGCACGGCGTGGCGGTGGTCTCCGCGATCATGGCGGCGGCCGATCCGAGAGCCGCGGCGCGGGCGCTGCGCGCCGAACTGGACCTTGCCCGCGCGCGCCAGCCGGAGACCGCCGCATGACCGCCATCGCGCTGACCATCGCGGGCTCGGATTCCGGCGGCGGCGCCGGCATCCAGGCCGATCTGAAGACCTTCTCGGCACTCGGCGTCTATGGCGCCAGCGTGCTGACCGCCCTGACGGCGCAGAACACGCTCGGCGTGACCGCGATCCACGACGTGCCGCCGGACTTCGTCACCGCCCAGATCGACGCGGTGTTCTCCGATCTCGCCGTCAATGCCGTGAAGATCGGCATGCTGTCACAACCCGCAGCGATCCGCGCCGTCGCGGCCGGGCTCGACCGCTGGTCGCCCGCCCATGTCGTGCTCGATCCGGTCATGGTCGCGGCGAGCGGCGCCAACCTCTTGCAGCCGGAGGCCGTCGCCACCCTGCGCGAGGTGCTGATCCCGCGCGCCCATCTGGTCACGCCGAACCTGCCGGAGGCCGCGCGCCTCCTCGGCGACGGCGTTGCCACGACGGAAGCGGAGATGATGGAGCAGGCCCGGCGCATCCTGGCGATGGGTCCGCGTGCCGTGCTCATCAAGGGCGGGCACGGCCACGGCGCGGAAAGCGCCGACCTGCTCGTTTCGGCGGCCGGCCATCGCTGGTACCGCGCCGCCCGCCACGAGACTCAGAACACCCACGGCACCGGATGCACGCTCTCCTCCGCGATCGCCGCCGGCCTCGCCCGCGGCCTGCCGCTGGAGAGCGCCGTGGCAGAGGCCAAGGACTATGTCACCGCCGCCATCCGCGCCGCCGACCGGCTGAAGATCGGCAAAGGCCACGGGCCGGTGCATCATTTCCACGCCCTCTGGACGGGAGCCGAGGCATGACCGGAACCGTTTCGCGCCGCCGCGCGCTGGCCGCCGCCGGGGCCGCGCTGGCCGCCCCGCTCGCCAGCCCGGCCCTCGCCAAGGGGCTGGCCGAATGGAAGATGGTCACCTCCTGGCCGAAGAACCTGCCGGGACCCGGCCTCTCGGCCGAGCGGCTCGCCCAGTCGATCGCCCGGCTGACCGACGGCCGGCTGACCGTCAAGGTCTATGCGGCCGGCGAGCTGGTGCCGGCGCTGGAATGTTTCGACGCGGTCTCGGGCGGCACCGCCGAGATGGCCCATACGGCGGCGATCTACTGGCAGGGCAAGATGCCGGCCGCGCCGCTGTTCACCACCGCGCCGTTCGGGCTGACGCCGCTCGAGCACATGATCTGGATCGATCAGGCCGGCGGCCAGGCGCTGTGGGAGAAGCTCTACCGGCCCTTCGGCGTGCAGCCCTATATGGGCGGCAACACCGGCTTCTCGATGGCCGGCTGGTTCCGTCGCGAGTTGAACGGTCTCGAAGACCTGAAGGGCCTGCGCATCCGCGTGGTCGGGCTCGGCGGCGAGATCTATCGCCGGCTCGGCGCGACCCCGGTCTCCCTGCCGACCGGCGAGGTGCTGCCGGCACTGCAGGCCGGCGTGGTCGACGCGGCGGAGGTGCTGGCGCCCTATTCGGACCTCGCCTTCGGCTATCACCGGGTCAGCAAGACCTATTACGGCCCGGGCTTCAACAAGCCGAACGGGACCGGCGAGGCGATCGTCTCGATCAAGGCGCTGGAGGCCCTGCCGGTCGACTTGCGCGACCTCGTCGCCGCCGCCTGCCGCCAGGAACATGCCAATGCGCTGACGCTGGCCGAATGGAACAACGCCTCCAGCCTGGAGGTGCTGAAATCGACCCACGGCATCGGCGTCAAGCCGATCCCGGCCGATATCCTCGCCGCCGCCGCCCGCCATGGCGAAGACCTCCTCGGCGAGATCGCGGCCCGCGACGCCCTGTCCCGCGAGATCGTCGACAGCTACCGCGCCACCCGCATCCGCACCGGAGGCTGGCTGCGCATCACGCAAGGATCCTTCCTGGAAGCCCGGCAGGGATAGGCGGCGCGAGGCCGATTGGGCAGTCGGCAGTCGGCTGTGCACGCCGATCCCCGCATCCATCTCGCGGCGCATCCCCGGACAAGGCGCGTCAGCGCCGCCGATCCGGGGCCTACTCGCCTCGCAGCGGTATCAAGATCGTCAGTATAATCAAACTCTTGCGGAAAGTTGACAGCAGAGTGGGTCCCGGCTCTCCGCTGGCGCTCCGGCCGGGAATGCGGGTCGCGGGATCCCGCGCCATTCCGATCCGATCCAGGAGATCGCGGTGCCGCGACCCGCACCGAACCGTCTCCTCCCTCTGGACGGCGCGGCGCGGCTCTGCGATGGTCCGGACGGGTGCGCGAGGAGAATTCGATGCTGAAGTCCGTTCGGTGGCTTCCGGCCGCCTTGATTCTGGCCCCGCTCGTGCCCCATGCGGCCCCGGCCGCCGCCCAGACCACGCCGCCGACCGCGACCCAGTCGCAGAATCCGCTGCTCGATGCCGCCCGCGCGGCCTTCGATGCGCTGCCGCTCGACGACCGCAAGGCGATCCAGAACGATCTCGTCTGGGCCTCGACCTATAATGGCACGCTCGATGGCCAGTTCGGCAAGGGCAGCTTCGATGCGATCGTCAGCTTCGAACTGAAGAACAAGCTCAAGGCCGACGGCATCCTCGACTCGCGCGAACGCGGCGCTCTGGCGGCGGAGGCCGAGAAGCTGCGCGGCATGTCCGGCTACGCGGTCGTCACCGACCCGAAGACGGGCTTACGCATCGGCCTGCCGGTCAAGGCTTTCGAGACCTCCGGCCCGCGCGGCCGCGGCACGGCCTGGACCCGCAAGGACAACCGCATCTCGGTCGCCACCGAGGCCTATCGGCCCGGCGAGGCCGACCTGCAGGCGATGTTCGACCAGTTGAAGGCCGAGCAGGCCGGCCGCAAGGTCACCTATGCGATCTGGCGGCAGACCTGGTTCGTGGTCGCCGGCGAGACGCAGACGCACAAGTTCTATACCCGCTACGCCACCGGCCCGGCGGGCGTCGTCGGCTACACCTATGGCTTCGAGAAATCGACCCCGGACGGCGACCGGATCGCCGTCGTGCTGTCGAACTCGTTCGATCCCTTCCCGGGCATCCCGGCGGGAGCCGCCGTGCCCTCTGCCGCGGTGACCACCACGCCGCCGGCGGCCGCAACGACGACCGTCGCGGCCGTGCCCGCCGCCACGAAGCCGGCCGCTTCGACCGCCCCGCCGCCGCCGGCCGCTCCCCCGGCCGTCGCCGAGAAGCCGGCCATGCTGGCGGCGAGCGGCCTGGTGGTCGCGCAGAACCGGGTCGTCACGGTCTCGGCGGCGCTGGACGCCTGCCGCGCCCCGAGCCTGCGCGGCAAGCCGGCCCGCATCGTCGCCACCGACGCGGCCGGCGGTCTGGCTCTGCTGGAAGGCGAAACCGGACCCGCCAACCCGGTCGCCTTGCGCGGCCGGCCGGTCCCGGCCGGCGAGGCCCTGATCGTGCTCGGCCAGGGCGAGCGCTCCGGCCAGGGCCTGATGGTCGGACCGGGCGAGGCGGTGGCAACGCCCGAGGGCTCGAAGGCCGGCCAGCGCGTGCTGACGCCGCTACAGCCGGGTGGCCTCGGCGCCACGGTCACCGACCGGTCGGGCGTCGTGGTCGGCCTCGTTGCCGGCCTCGCCAGCGAACCGCGACGGATCGCCGGCGTGGCCCCCGAGGCGCCGTGGTCGGTCGCCGGCAGCGGCGCGCTCGCCGCCTTCCTGGCCGGACAGGGCATCGCAGTCGCGACGGCTCCGGAGACGTCCGCCGCGCGCAGCGCCGGCCAGATCGCGACCGCCCTCAAGGGCGCCGTGGTGCAGATCGGCTGCGGCCGCTAGAGCATCCTGCGATCGGGTGGAACCACCCGATCGAAGATAATATGCTCTCGATTCAATTAGATAGAGCGCCTTGTCCGCGTCCTTTGGGACGCGGGCCTCTCTAGTGGATCATCCGATCTGAATGGATCGGTTGGTCCTCTGCATGCTTTTGTTTGCGCAAGCGTTTCCGATCGGAGCGAGCCGCCCCGATCGGACCCCGGGCGAACGGATCCCGGCGGGTTCGGAATGCCGCGTGGCGAAGGTCCCCGCCGCGCACAGTGCCGCCCCGCGCCTGTCGCAGAGCTCGTCCCGGGAGCACACGGAATCGTCATGGCTCGCCGGCGGCGGGCGTCTGGCAGGCGCGGTCCGGACATGCCATGAGAGGCGATCCCTCCTGAGGCTTCCCCAACATGGCCCTGCGCATTCGGACCGTCCCGTTGATCGTGGCGTCCGCCCTGTTCATGGAACATCTCGATTCGACCATCATCGCCACCGCCCTGCCGGTGATGGCGGACGATCTGGGCGTTCCCACCATCGCCCTCAATCTGGCGATCACCGCCTATCTGATCAGCATGGCGGTGTTCATCCCCGCCTCCGGCTGGATGGCCGACCGCTTCGGCGCCCGCCGGGTCTTCGTTTCGGCGATCGGCGTCTTCATGGCCGGGTCGGTTCTGTGCGGCCTGGCGCCGTCCATGACGGTCCTGATCCTCGGCCGGCTGCTGCAGGGGCTCGGCGGCGCCATGATGGTGCCTGTCGGACGGCTGGTCATGCTGCGCACCGTGCCCAAGGACGATCTGGTCGCCGCCATGGCGTGGCTGACCGTACCGGCGCTGATCGGCCCGGTGATTGGTCCGCCCCTCGGCGGCCTGATCGCCACCTATGCGTCCTGGCGCTGGATTTTCTGGATCAACGTGCCGATCGGCTTCGCCGGCATCGCGCTGGCGCTCGCCTTCCTGCCGGCGATCCGGGAGGAGGAACGGACCCCGTTCGACACCACGGGATTCCTCCTCTCGGCGGTCGGGCTGGCCACCGGCGTGTTCGCCTTCGAAACCCTCGGCCGCGATATCGTGCCGCTGCCGGTTTCCCTGGGCCTGGCCGGCGCCGCCGGCCTGATCCTGTGGGCCTATGTGCGTCGCGCCCGCGGCATCGCCCAGCCGATCATCGATGTCGGCCTTCTGCGCATCCCGACCTTTCGCATCGCGGTCACGGGCGGCTCGCTGTTCCGGATCGGCATCGGAGCCCTGCCATTCCTGCTGCCGCTTCAGATCCAGATCGGCTTCGGCCATTCGGCGCTCGAATCCGGCCTGACCACCTTCATCGCCGCCGCCGCCGCGATGATGATGAAATTCGCCGCCGCGACGATCATCGGGCGTTTCGGCTTCCGCTCGACCCTGATCGTCAATTCCGCTCTCGGCGGCCTGATGACCGCCAGCATCGCCCTGATCGGGGTCGGCACGCCGCTCGGACTGATGATGGTGCTGCTGTTCGTCGGCGGCTTCTTCCGCTCGCTCAACTTCACCGCCATCAACGCCATCGCCTATGCGGATATCGAGCCGCACCAGATGAGCCGGGCGACCTCGCTGACCAGCATGGCCCAGCAGATCTCGCTCTCCGCGGGCGTCGCCGTCGCAGCCATGATTCTCCACATGGTGACCGCCGCCGGCGCGGAACCGGATGCCGGGCGCATCTCCCTGGCGCTGGCGGCGGTCGGTATCGCGTCCGGCCTGTCGGCGCTGATCTTCGCCCAGCTCCGGCCGGGTGCCGGCGCCTCGCTGCAGGGCGGGCGCCGGGCCGCGGCGGAGCCGGACGGACAGGCGTGACGCTGGCGGCTCCGGCGGCTCTGGCGGCTCCGGCGGCCAGGAAACCGCTGGCGCGGGCGGGCGACGTTACCTAAAAGTCAGCTTCCTGACGCAACCGCCGCCGGAGTCGACCTTGCCCGCCCGCCTCGAAGGGTTCCTCGCCGATCCGCGCCTGGAGCGCGCGATCCTCGTCCTGATCCTGATCAACGCCATTTCGCTCGGCCTGGAGACCAGCCCGACCGTGATGGATGCGATCGGCCCCGCGCTTTTGGCGCTGGATCGCGCGATCCTGGCCGTTTTCGTCGTCGAACTCGCGCTGCGCCTCGTCGTGCGTCGCCTGACCTTCTTTCGCGATCCCTGGAGCGTGTTCGACCTGGTGGTCGTGGCTGTCGCGGTCCTGCCGTCTTCGGGGCCCTTCTCGATCCTGCGCGCCCTGCGCATCCTGCGCGTGCTGCGGCTGATCACGGCAGTGCCGTCGCTGAAGCGGGTGGTCGGGGCGCTGCTCGGCGCGCTGCCCGGCATGGGCTCGATCGTGCTGCTCCTGGTGCTGATCTTCTATGTCGGCGCGGTCATGACCACCAAGATGTTCGGTGCCGACCACCAGGAAGCCTTCGGCACGCTCGGCGCCTCGCTCTACACCCTGTTCCAGATCATGACGCTGGACGGCTGGTCGAGCGAGGTGGTGCGGCCGATCATGGCGAGCCATCCGCTGTCCTGGCTGTTCTTCATCCCCTTCATCCTGGTCAGCGCCTTCATCGCGCTCAATCTCTTCATCGGCGTCGTCGTCAACGCCATGCAGAGCGAACATGATGCCGTCATGGCCGAAGCCGAGGCGGCGGCGCGCCGGGCGCGCGAGGACCCGATCCTGGCCGAACTGCGCGCGCTGCGTGCCCAGATCGACGCGCTGGAGGCCCGCCTCGGTCCGTCGCCGCACTGACGGCCGCCAGCCGACGCGGAACCTAGTCCGCCGGCGCCATGCCGCGTCGGCCGAAGTCCGACGCGGTCAGCCGAACAGGAAGCCCGGATGCGGGGCGGCGAGCAGATGCTCGTTCACGTAGCGGTTCTCGTCGGCGAAGATGCGCGCGGTGGCCTCGCGCAGGTCTTTGATGTCGGGAGCATATTTCGGGAAGATCTGCGGCGGCAGGACCCGCTTCATCTCCTTGATCAGGTCCTTGCGTTCAATCGCCGTGACCTGTTTCCGGGTGTGGCGATTGACGATCAGGGCGATCTGCATGGCCGGGTCGGACAGCGCGGGATTGAGTTCGTTCTCCTCCGGCTCCATGTCGGCGACGCTCGCCTCCGGCACCCGGCAGGCCTCGGCGATGAAGTTCCGATAATAGCCGCCGAAGCCGTCGCGGATGCGCTCGTAGGGCAGCACGGTCACCCGCTTGGCGCCGTATTCGGCGTTCAGCGCCTCGATATAGCGGCGCCAGGACATCAGCGAGAGGTCGACCTCCTTCGGCCACCATTCCTCGAACGGCAGGCCGATGCGGCCGTGCCGAACCAGATGCGCATAGCAGGACAGCAGGTAGCTGTCCTGGCGGCGCACGGTCAGTACGACCCGGAAGTCGTAGGCATCGAAGTTGCGCAGGATCTTGAAGGTCCGGCCGGCTTGCGACGCCCAGTCGCCGCCCTTGCGGCGCGGATGCAGCAGGTAGATCGAGAAGCCTTCCTCGCTGACCAGCATCCGGTCGGTGCCCGGCTGGGACCAGGTGCGCACGAAGTCGTCGACGGCCTTGCGCGAGACCCGGCGGCGGAAAAAGGACGGCGTCTCGTCGCGCAGGGCCTCGCCGAAATCCGAATTGCGCAGCTTGCCGGTCGGCACATAGGCGATGCCCTGCTGGGCCAGTCGCGACCGCGCCGGCTTCAAGGCATGCTGGAGCGAGGTCGTGGCCGTCTTCGGCGCACCGATATGGAAGATGATCTGCAAGGACAGTCCCCGCTCCTGAGCCCCGATCGCGCTTGGCCGGACCAGAACCGTTCAGGGCACAGCGGTGCGAGCCGTCGCCGCCGCCGGGGCCGACGGTCCGGCCGAGGTGGGCGGCAACAGGGTCTCGAGCGCGCAGGGCTCCCCGGTTCGCGGGTCGAAATAGCGGCTGCTCACGATCCACGCAACGTGGAAGACCTCTTCGGCCGTCCGGGCGCGACGCCGGAACGGCACCGCGCGCCGATCCGTGGTGAAGCCCCAGCCGGCATAGAAGGGCGTGCCGTGGCAGACCACCTCGGCGCCGCCGAGAGCCGCGATCAGGCCGACATCGGCGGTGACCACGTGGACCACGTCCCAGCCGGCGGGCAGTCCCGAGCGCTCCGGTGCCGCCAGCATGGTGACCTTGCGCGAGCCGGCGATCTCGGCGATCCGTTCCGGTGTGAGGATCGGCGCCGGCGGCAGGCTGCCGATCGCGGCGGGCGCCATGACGCCGATTTCAGCCGATGGGTCGGCCTCCAGGGCGACCTTCAACATGGTCGCGAAGCTGTCGACGGAGGCGCCGCCCAGGGCGACGGCGCGATCGTTCAGCGCCTGATCGACCACCAGGATGCGCCGCGCGCTGGTCCGGAGCGGCTCGGGACCGACGGACAGCCGCGGCAGCAGCGCCGCGACCCGATCCCGCTCGGCCGGACCGAGAGCCATCTCGCCGTTGAGACGGGCGACCAGACGCGATTCGCGCGTGGCATCGTAGTAGGAGGCGCGATCGTCGCAGATCAGCGAGGCGACGGCCTTCGGCGTCCCGGAGGCCACGAAACCGTGATCGACGAACAGTTCCGGGCGGCCGAGCAGGCGCCGCACCGACTGATAGTAGGGATCGACCGTCTGGAAGCGCTGGTCGATCCGCATGCCGTAGTCGGCGCCGGCCGCCTTGCGCATCTCCCTCGGCAGGCTCAGCGCCTTGAAGCCGAACAGCCGCCGCAGCGGCGGCGTCCAACGGGCCGGGAGCGCCTCGTTGGATAGGAGCGCGATCGCGCCGCTGGTGTGGCCTTCGACCAGTTCCTCCGGAATGCCGGGCCGCATGGCTTCGCGCCGCGGCAGAGCCGCGATCCGAACCATTTCGGCGCAGACGCGCGCCGCCGCGCCGCCGTCGAACGCGCCCGCCGCCAGTTCGCGCCGGGCCCAGCCCATACCCTGATCGGAGACCATCGGCTTGCCCTTGGCCAGCGCCTCGGCGAGCAGGCGTCGCAGCGTGTCCTTGTCGGGCGCCCGCGCGATGTCGAGCTTCTGCCAGATCTGCTCGAACTTGAAATACGGCATCGAGATGGACGGGCGGCCCATCAGGACGGCCTCGAACAGCATGGTCGAGTTGACCGAAAGCACCGCCGCGGCGTGGTAGAGCGCTTCTTCCGGCGACACCAGGAACTTGACCGGACCGTCGATGGCAAAATCGACCGAGGTTTCGATCTTGAGACGAGTCTTCTGGTCGATGATGGTGCGTTTCGCCGGCGGCTGGCGGATGATCACCTGCACGTCGAGTTCGCGCGCCACGTCGAGCAGGTCTTCGATCGCCTGCGACTGACGGTCGAGCGCGTAGTCCTGACTGTCGACCTGACTGTCGAGCGGCTGGCCGGCGAAGAGGACGATCGGCAGGGATGGATCGAGCGCGAAAATCGACGCATAGGCCTCGCGATCGAGCGTCGGCTGATAGCGGTGGAAGATGTCGAATTTCGGTGACCCGGTCACCAGAAGCCGGTCCGGACGATAGCCGCGCTCGAGAAAGATGCGCTGCTGCATCTGCCCCCAGGCGAGCACATGGTCGGTTGCCGGCATATTCGCACCGCTACGCGCCACGTAGTAGCGCTCCTCGTCGATGAAGACCGACTCGTGCGGAACCAGAATGGTCGGTATTTTCAGCACCCGGCAGCAATGTACGATTTCACGCATCACCGGATGCCAGTCGAACGAGACGACGAAGCCCGCAACCGAACCGGCAAGAGGCGCGAGTTTCCTCATCACGAGGCGGCGGTATTTCTCCGGATTGTCTTGCGCATAGACAAGGACATTGAGGCGTGCGCGAACGTCTTCGCTATCCCGGACGATGTCGAGCGGATGGAAACGAACGCCACCACCCCGCGCGATCTTCGTGACAAGAGCATCGCCATGTTCTGGTATCCATGGCATATACAAAAATACTGGCAGTTCACCCGCTTCCGGGCCGGGCCGGAGTTTTGAATCATACCAGTGCGGCAAGGTATCGTCGCCGTCGCGACCCACAACCCAACGTTTGATCCGGCGGATAAACTTGAATAGATCCATTGCCTCAGTCAATCGAAGCGTTGTTCGTTTACATTTCCCCGGGGCGCAACGCAGGTCGCACCGGACCTATTCAAGGCAAGGTCGTTATAGGACGGCCTCGGATGGATGCCAACCGAGAAAGCGGGCGGATTCAGGACCATGACCGGAAGGTACGGGATCCTGGCAGTCATCAGTCGAGGCGAACACGGACACTGGCCGTCGACCCGCGCGCGTCGATGACGGAGACCTGACTGTATCCCGCCCCGTCCGGCTGCCAGAAGGCCGTCCGGCGCGAATCAGCGGTCGTCACCGGCACGCCGTTGACCATCCAGACCAGCGGCGGCACGCCGCCGAGCGCCTTCAGGGCGAGCGGTCCGGCGACCTCGGGCCCGAACCGGGCAAGGCCGAGGTCGATCCGGGCGCCGTCCGGCGGAAACGAGATCGCCAGAGCCGCCTCGGTGGCCGCCGACACGGTCTTCGGGATATCCCGGCGCAGATGGCGCAGCGGCGGCGGCAGGGTCGTACTGGTCGCCACGAGGGTGTCCCGCGGCTGCGGAACCGTTTCCGGGGGCGTGCCGATGCGCGCATAGGCATCGAACAGGATCGGCGCGGCGACCAGGCGTCCGACCAGACCGACCACCGGCGCGCCGTCCGGTCGGCCGACCCAGACCGCGATGGTCCAGCGCTTGTCGAAGCCGACCGCCCAGGCATCCCGATAGCCGTAGGAGGTGCCCGTCTTGAAGGCGATCAGACCCTGCGTCCCGTTGGTCGGCGGCGGCGCCCCCTTCAGGATGTCGGCGACATACCAGGCCGAGACCGGGTCGACGAAGCGGTTGCGCTGTGTCTCCGGACCGGGCTCGTCGCGCCGCCAGGTCAGCGGAATGGTCTCGCCGCCGCGCGCGAAGGCCGTGTAGAGCCGCGCGGCGTCGACGAGGCGGATGCCGAGGCCGCCGAGACCGACGGCGAGACCGGGCGCGGCCTCGCGCGGCATCTCGATCTCGGCACCGGCCGATTTCAGCCGGGCGATCAACCGCGCCGGTCCGACCGCGCCGAGCAGTTCCACCGCCGGCACGTTGAGCGAATTCTGCAGGGCCCGGCGCGCCGTCACCGTGCCGTGGAAGGACTGGTCGAAATTCTCCGGTGCCCAGGCCCCGTAGCGGGCCGGCCGGTCCTCCAGCACGGTTTCCGGATGGGCGATGCCGTTTTCGAAGGCGAGCGCGTAGATGAACGGTTTCAGGGCCGAACCGGGCGAACGGAACGCGCGGGCAAGGTCGACCGAGCCGGCCCGTTCGGTCGCGAAATAGTCGGCGCCGCCAACATGGGCATGGACCTCGCCGGTGGCGTTGTCGACGACCACAATCGCCACCGAGACCTTCGGCCCGAGGCTCTGCACGCGCGCACTGGCCAGCGCCTCCAGGCTGGTCTGCAGGCGCGCGTCGATGGTGGTCCGGTGGACCCGCTCCTCGGGACGCTCGGCGACCAGCTGCTCGGAGAGATGCGGCGCATGCACCGGGAAGGGCTGGCGGCCGGTCGGCACCGGCTCCGCCTTCGCCCGGGCCACTTCCGCAGCGGTCAGCACGCCCTTGGCGAGCGCCCGGTCGAGCACCCGGTCGCGGGCGCGGCGGGCGAGATCCGGGCGGCGGTCGGGGCGGCGCAGTTCGGGCGACTGCGGCAGCGCGACCAGGAGCGCGGCCTCGGCATGGCTGAGGCGGCGCGGTTCCTTGCCGAAATAGGCGTAGCTCGCCGCCCGGATGCCCTCGATGTTGCCGCCCTCGGGCGCGAGCCGCAGATAGATCGCGAGGATCTGGTCCTTGCTGAAGCGCCGCTCCAGCTCGGACGCGCGCGCGATCTGGCGCAGCTTGGCGGCGACGTTGCGCTCGTCGCGCGGCTCGATCAGCCGGGCGACCTGCATGGTCAGCGTCGAGGCCCCGGAGACGACGCGGCCGGACGTGGCGAACTGGACCACGGCCCGCCCCATGGCGCGCCAGTCGACGCCGCCATGCTGGCGGAAGCGGTCGTCTTCGTAGGCGTAGAGCAGTTTCAGATAGTCCGCATCGACGTCCGAGGGGTCGAGGGGCAGGCGCCAGCGGCCGTCGACGGTCACGAAGGGGCGCAGCAGCCGGCCGTCGCGGTCGACCACGATGGTCGAGCGGTGTTCGGCGGCGGTGAGATCGAGCGGGCCGAGCCCGTCCATGAAGGCGCGCGCACCGGCGAGCGCGCCGCCGACCGCCGCGATGCCGACCATGCCGACACCGACCAGCAGGGCGGCGAAGCCTCTGAGCCGGCCGCGGGCCGGAGCCGCGGCATCGGTTCCCGCGGCGGGCCGGTCCCGGTCCGCGCGGCGAGACCTGGCCTGTCCATCGCCCTGAGGAAACACGGTTCTCATCATCCCTGGCTCGGTTCACAGATGCGAAAAGGCGATCGGCGATCGCGGGAAGGGAGGTGGCGGCCCAGACGGGCCCGCCGGCGCCGCGCTTGCGCGCTCCGCCGCCGCAGGAGCCGCCACCTCTTCCGACCCGCCTCAGCGGCGGCCCGGACATCGAGGCGGGCGCGCCGCCGGCCGAAGCCGGTGCCGCGCCCCTGCCCTCATTCAGCGCTTCGGCTGCACCTCGACGGTGCCGAAGCCGGTGCGACCGAACCGCTCGGGCCGGTACATGTCCTCCACCACCGCCGGCGGATGCATGTAGGTTCCGGGCGCCACGGCGCGCACGATGTAGGCAACGTGGAAGAAGGCCGACTGGCTCGCGGTCCGGTCGAAGGCCGCGACGAAGCGGTCGTCACGGTATTCCGTGTGGGTCGGCTCGACCGAGCTCTCCAGCCAGGAGAACTTGTCGGTGTCGCTGCCGTCGACCAGCTTCGGGTTGTCGATCTCGAAGCCGGCCGGCAGATGGTCGACCAGCAGCAGGTCGGCCGCCTGGGCCGAGGCCTCGGTGACCTTCAGTACAACCACCAGCCGGTCGGTCTGCCGCACCTTGGACGGATCCGCCTTGGTGCCGTCGAGCTTGTAGTAGGTCCGCTCGATCGCATAGCCGTTGGAGACGGCCGGCTCGGGCTGGATCGGATGGCCGGACGCCGTCACCACCAGCTGCGCCGGCGCCGACGAGGTATTGGCGACGGTGACCGGACCGTCGGTCAGGGCGAGCCCGCGGAACGACCGGTAGAGCGCTCCCTGATGCGCGGTGCCGTTGACCGACAGGGTCAGGCGCTCGGCATCCTTGAGCATGGCGTGGGCAGCGATCACCATCCAGGCATTCTCCTGGGTCGAGGTATAGGACTGCCGCGTGCGCACCTCATCGACCACCAGCGAGGCCCGCTGGAAGGTCGGCTGGCCGAAGCCGCTCTCGGCCATCATGGCCATGATGCCGGCACCGTCGCGCAGCGCGGAACCGTAGTCGTGGCGGTAGTTGCGCTCGGCCTTGATGGCGACGAGCCGGTCCATGGCCGAGAGGAAGATCGGCTGGGCGCGACCGCGGTCGCCGAGCATCGCCAGGGCCGCGCCGAGCTGGGCCCGGGACAGCGGCGTCTGGAACACGTCCAGCTTCTGATCGGCCAGATAGCGCAGGTCGCCGATCACCGGACGGCCGTTGCGGGCCAGGACATAGGCCGCATAGGCGATCTCCGGCGCGTTCTCGGCCGAGGGATCCTCCATGTTGGCGATGACGTTGCGCAGATGGTCGAGGGCCAGTTCGAAGGCCACCTTGGGCACCTCGAAGCCGCGCTCCCGCGCCCGGGTCAGGAAGTCGGTGACGAAGGCATCGAGCCAGACATTCTCGCCGCCGACCGACCAGAGACCGAACGTGCCGCTCGAGTCCTGGCGCGCCAGAACCTTGTCGACGGTGTCGCGGATGCGCTGGTCGATCTTCTCGTCGAGCGCCAGCTGCTCCTCGCGGGCGAGCTTATTGACGTAGAGGAGCGGCATGGCGCGGCTGACCAATTGCTCGGAGCAGCCGTAGGGGTAGCGGTCGAGCGCCTTGAGGAGCGCGGGCACGTCGAAGGCGCCGACCGGGGCGACCGACAGGGAGACGACGCCGGTGCCGGCGACGAAGTCGGAGACGAGGTCCGGACCGATCGTCACCGACCCGCCATTGGCGGCGAGCGGCTGCACGGTGCGGCGATAGACCGCCGGGACGCCGGGCTGCACCCTGAGGACCAGCTGCTGGTTCAGGTCGAGACCCTGGCCGGAGAACTTCACGTCGATCACCGCGGTGCCGACGCCGGCCGCCGTCACCGGAATGGTCAGTTCGCTGCGCCCGTTCTTCTTCAGGGCAATCGTCGAGCGCAGGCTGTCGGCCGGGATCACGACCGGGCCGTGGATGTCGACATCGACCGTATAGTCGCCGGCCGGCGCCTCGACATTGTCGATCGCCATGTGGAAGCGCGAGCGGTCGCCGAGCGTCAGGAAGCGCGGCAGCGTCGCCTGGACGACGACCGGATCGCGCACCACGACATCCGCCTGGGCATGGCCGACGCGGCCCTTGGACCAGGCGATGGCCGCGACCCGGACCGTGCCGTTGAAGGCCGGCAGGTCGAAGGTGACGGTGGCGGTGCCGTCGGCGCCGACCTTGACGACGCCCGAATAGCGGGCGAGCGGCAGGTCGCGCGGGACATCGGCGCCGCTCTCGGCGACCGAGTCGCCGCCGGAGCGGATCGTGCCGCGCACGCCCTGCATGCCGTCGATCAGGTAGCCGTAGAGATCGCGCAGCTCGACGCCGAGCTGGCGCTGGCCGAAATAGAACTTCTCCGGGTTCGGCGTCTCGTAGCGGGTCAGGTTGAGGATGCCGAGATCGACCGCGGAGACGACCACGTTGGCGGTTTCGCCCGGTGCCAGGCCGGCGAGCTTGACCGGGATGGTCAGCGGTCCGCGCGGACGCTGCAGCGCCTGCGTGCCGAGGCTGACGCCGATCGTGCGCCGGTCCTGGTCGATGCCGAACCAGGAGACGCCGATGGCACGGCCGGGCATGCGGTGGGCGGCGACATCGAGCGGGCGATGGGCGAAGCCGACCACATAGGCGCCCGCGCCCCATTCGGCCTTGACCGGGATGGAGACGGTGGTGCCCGCCTTCACGGCATCGACCACATGGGTGTCGACGACGCCGTCGGCCACGATCGCGATCGTCGCCTTGCCGTCGAAGCGCGGCGTGACGCGGACCTTCATCTCGTCGCCGGCGCGATAGGCCGACTTGTCGAGCTTCACGTCGAGCACGTCCGGCGTGTCGGGCTTGTCCGAGCCGCCCCAGCCGACCGAGAAGGAAACCGAGGTGTGGGCGCCGGTGTCGTCGGTCAGGTCGAGGCGGTAGGTGCCCCAGTCGACCGGAACGGCGAGGCGTGCCGGCTCGGCCGCGGCGATGTCGGTGCGGCCGTTGGAGACGCGCGAGGTCGAGGTCACGGCCTCGTAGTCCCAGCGGCCTTCGCTGTTGTACCACTGGTAGCGCTTGTGGACGCGGGACAGTTCCCAGGCCACGCCCTTGCGGGCGCGCCGCTCGCCGTCCGGCGATGCATAGGCGATCTCGAATTCGGCGACCGAACCTTCGTTGAGGGCGCTGTCCTCGAAGCGCTTGCGCACCGCGAGCACATTGCCCTCCGGCAGGATCGGCAGCGTCACCGAGCGGGTCACGGCCCGACCGCCGGATTCGTTGACGCGCAGCGTGACCTTAGCCTCGACCGGCCGGCTGGTCTTGTAGCGCGGCATCGGCACGGTGACGTCGGCCTTGCCGTTCTCGTCGGTGGTTGCCGGATCCTGCAGGTCCTGGGTGACCGCCTCGAAGCTCTCGTCGTCGAGGCCGATGACCCAACCCTCGAGCCCGGGCACGGTGGTCTTCTTGGCGAGATCGACGGAGATCTCTCCGCTGACCTCCAGATCGGCACCGGCCGCTCCATAGAGCTGGCGGGCCTCCACCGCGATCCGGGCCGGTTCGCCGGCGCGCAGACGCTCGGCGGCGGGCGTCAGCTTGAGCTCGATGCGCTCGGCGACATAGTCTTCGACCAGGAAGGTGACCTCGCCGATCGGCGGGCGCTTCGGATCGGCGAAGGCCTCCAGCCGCCAGGTGCCGGTCGGCAGCCCCGAGTTCAGCGTCAGCGACAGGGAACGGCCGCCCTCGCCCTGGTCGTCGACCACCACACGGCGATACTCGACGCCGTCGGGGCGCTTGGCGACGATGGTCAGCGGCACGCCGGCGGCGGCGGTGCCCTTGGTGTCGCGCAGCAGCGCGGTCAGGTGGACGGTCTCGCCGGAGCGGTAGACGCCGCGCTCGGTGAACAGGAAGGCGTCGAGCCCGGACGGCGCATCGCGGCCGCCGACGCCGCGGTCGGTCAGGTCGAAGGCCTGGCCGGTCAGGTCGAGAAAGCCGTAGTCGCCTTTGGCATCGGTCGCGACGACCAGGCCGGGTGCCGTACCGCCGGTGCCGCGGGTCAGGCCGGGCGCGAAGCCGGCGAGGCCCTTGGCGTCGGTCTTGGCGGTGCCGAGCACCTCGTTGTTCTTGGCGACCAGCTTGACGTCGACGCCCGCGAGCGGCTCGGCGGAGGCGAGCGAGCGCACCATCACGGTGGCGCCGGACTGGCCGGTCATGGCGGTCAGGCCGAGATCGGAAACCAGGAACCACTGCGTCGCGCGATTGTCGTATTCCTCGACCTTGGCGCCGGCCGCGACCGCCGACATCACATAGATGCCGGCCTCGAGCTTGCCGACGGCTTCCAGGACCGGGAAGGCGGTGACCACGTCCTTGTTGATGTCCATCGCGACATCGAGCGAGCCCTTCCAGACGCGCAGGCCCTTCTCGTCGGCGATCTTGTCGGTCTGATACTTGTCGAGCGCCTTGAGGAAGTTCTCGTCGCGCAGCGTCGGCACGATCGAACGGTCGCCGATCCGGAAGATTTCGATCTCGACCGACTTGGTGTTGACGGTGACGACCGGCAGACCCTCCTGGCCGGTGCGCGGCAGGACGTAGTTGCGCCCGGTGAAGCGCACCTGCGGGGCGCGGTCCTTGACGTAGGTGGTGTAGTCGACCGTCTTCAGAAGATCTTCGCCGGCGATCGCGGACGGCAGGCCGGCGCGGATGACGATGCCGTAGCGCTTGCCGTGTTCGAGCCCGTCGATGCAGATCTGGCGACCCGAGGCGGTGACGGCCGGATTGGCCATGCCGGTCACGGCGACATAGGGCGAATAGTCGGTGTTGCGCTGCAGCTCCTCGGTGAACTCGAAGCAGGCGCGCGGCTGGGCGGCGTTGTTGTCGACCGAGGCGGTGTCGAAGCGGAAGCCGTATTTGTCGCGCAGCGCCGTGTGCTGGGCGCGCACATTGGCGACTTCGACCAGCTTCAGGCTCTCCGCATAGGCGTTGATGGCGTAGCGCCAGTTCTCCTGTGCGGTCTCGGCCAGGCCCAGCGTCGCAAGCGCCGCGGCCTCGTCGGGCTTGGCGGCGGAGCGCTGGTAAGCCGCATAGGCCGCAGCGGCGGCATCGGCGCGGATCTGGTAGCGGTCGCTGTAGTTCGGCCGGGCAACCCGCGCGGCCGCGATGGCGTAACGGTTCCAGACCGACCAGTCCTTCGGATCCAGGATGACGGCGGCCGAGAAGGCTTCGAGCGCCTTGTCGTAGTCGCCCGCGGCCAGCGCGGCGTCGCCGTCCTTCCTGGCCTTGTCGAGACTGGTTCCGGCAGGCTTGGCGGTCTTCTTGAACTTGGCCTCGAGCCGGGTCGCGGCACTGGCCAAGTCTTCCCGCTGGAGGGACTTCTCGGCGGCTGCCGGCGACAGGGCGAGAAGGACGAGCGCGAAGGCGGCGATTGCGGCGCGCAGAATGGACGACATGGCGCATCTCCCGTGAATGCCGACTTAGTAGGCCCGGATTGTTTCCCCAGGATTGCGTCGGCGGGCCGCCCGGGCAGGCTCCGCAAAGGCCCGCAATGCAAGGCGGATCTGTGTCGTCGCAGACTGGCGGGGCGGGGTTTGGAAGGCTAGATTGGCCGCAAGGCTCCGCCACCGAAATCAGCCCACGAGGATTCCATGACCGAGATGAAAGCGCCGGCCAAGTTCGGCCTGGGGGCCTCCGCCCAGCGCATCGAGGATCCGCATTTCGTTACCGGCCGTGGCCGCTACACCTCCGACATCACCCCGGCCGGCACGCTCTACGGCTATGTCCTGCGCGCCCAGATGGCGCATGCCCGCTTCACGCTGTCGGGCGTGGACGATGCCCGCGAGGCGCCCGGCGTGCATCTCGTCCTGACCGGCGAGGATGTCGAAGACCTCGGCCACATCCCCTGCCGCGGGCTGGTCCGCCAGGTCGACGGCAAGTTCCCGTGGGTGCCGCCGCGGCCGGTGCTCAATCTGACGACGGTGCGCCATGTCGGCGACCCGATCGCCTTCGTAGTCGCCGACACGGTCGAGGCGGCCCGCAGCGCCGCCGAGGCGATCGATGTCGACTATGTGCCGCTCGAGGTCGCCGTCGAGACCCGCACCGCGCTCGATCCGGCGACGCCGGTGGTCTGGCCCGAGAAGGGCACCAATCTGGCCTTCGACTATTTACTCGGCGACCAGGACAAGACCGACGCCGCCTTCGCGGCCGCCGCCCGGACCGTGAAGCTTGAGGTGGTCAACAACCGCCTGGTGGTCAACTACATGGAGACCCGGGCGGCGATCGGCGAATACGACGCCGACACCGACCGCTACACCCTGATCGCCGGCACCCAGGGCGGCCACGGCATGCGCGATGCGCTCGCCCGGCCGGTGCTGAAGATCGCCCCGTCGCAGCTGCGCGTGATCACCCCCGACGTGGGCGGCGGCTTCGGCATCAAGACCTTCGTGTTCAGCGAGTATCCGCTGGTGCTGGTCGCCGCCAAGCGGCTCGGCCGCCCGGTCAAGTGGGTCGGCGACCGGACCGAGCATTTCATCGGCGACGCGCAGGGCCGCGACAACATCACGACCGGCGAACTGGCGCTCGACGCGGATGGCCGCATCATCGGCTACCGGGTCGACCTGACCGCCAATATGGGCGCCTATCTCAACCAGTACGGCCCCTTCATCCCCTGGGTCGGCGTGACCATGTCGACCGGGCTCTACGACATCCCGGCCCTCGCCGTGTCGGTCAGGGGCGTCTACACCAACACCCTGCCGGTTGATGCCTATCGGGGCGCCGGCCGCCCGGAGGCCGCCTACCTGATCGAACGGCTGATGGATGTCGCCGCGCACGATCTGGGGCTCACGCCGGAGGAATTCCGGCGGCGCAACTTCGTCGCCGCCCTGCCCTACACCACCGCCACCGGCCGCAGCTACGATACCGGCGACTTCGCCGGCCATATGGACGCCGGACTCGCGGCTGCGGACTATGCGGGCTTCCCGGCCCGCCTCGCCGCCTCGAAGGCGGCCGGCAAGATCCGCGGCATCGGCTTCGCCACCTATATCGAGGCCTGCGCCTTCCCGGGCAGCGAGGAGGCCAATGTCGTCCTCAATCCGGACGGCGGCGTCACGCTGTTCATCGGCACCCAGACCAACGGCCAGGGCCACGCCACCGCCTATGGTCAGATCATCGCCGGCTATCTCGGCATCGACATCGCTAAGGTGAAGACCGTGCAGGGCGATACCGACCTCGTCGCCAATGGCGGCGGCACCGGCGGCTCGCGCTCGATCCCGCTCGGCGCGGCCTCGGTCGACATCGCCGCCAAGGTGCTGGTCGAGAAGATCAAGGAACTGGCGGCGACCGAGCTGGAGACTTCGGCGGGCGACCTCGAACTGGTCGACGGCGCGGTCCGCATCGTCGGCACCGACCGCTCGATCTCGCTCGCCGACGTGGCCCGCGCCGCGCCCGACGAGGACAGCCGCAAGGGCTACGGCAGGTTCGTCCAGGACGAATGCACCTATCCCAACGGCACCCATGTCTGCGAGGTCGAGATCGACCCGGAGACCGGCAAGACGGACGTGCTCGGCTACACGATCGTCGACGATTTCGGCGTCACCGTGAACCCGCTCCTGCTCGCCGGCCAGGTCCATGGCGGCGTCGTGCAGGGGCTCGGCCAGGCTCTGATCGAGAACACGGTCTACGACGAATCCGGCCAGCTGCTGACCGCCTCGTTCATGGACTACGGCATGCCGCGCGCCGACGACGTGCCCTCGATCGCCTTCCAGACCCGCAACATCCCGTCGACCACCAACATGCTCGGCATCAAGGGCGCCGGCGAGGCCGGCACGATCGGCGCCACGCCGGCGGTGGCCAATGCGGTCAACGACGCCCTCTGGCGCGCCTACGGCATCCGCCATGTCGACATGCCACTGACGCCGCTCAAGGTCTGGGAGGCGATCCGCGCCGCCGGCTGAGCCGGCGGGGTTCGATCGAAACCGGCGGGTCCCGCCGGGCTCCGCTCGCATCCGGTCGACCGGACGAACGGACAATCTGCCGATCTGCACGGGGGCCGCGGCGAACGCGGCCTTCGTCCTATCCGGGGTCCGGGCGACCGCAGGCGCCACGCCATTGCCGCCGTCATGGCCGTCCGGAGCACGCGCCTATCGCGCCGGCCGCCGATTCGGGAACGGAACATGCGTCACGGCGGGATGCGGCCATGTCCGCAGGGCACTCGCGCCGGCTGCGAATTTGTCGCACAATCCGCAGTGCCACGGATGCAGCGCCTGCGCCGTCCGACCTCGCCTGCCCCCACGGCCTCAGCGCCCCGAACGAGAAGACCGGTCGAGACCGGCCCGGATGTGCCCGCCCGATGAACCCGCTCCTTGGAATCACGTTCAAGCTCGTCTCGACGCTGGTCTTCGCCGGCATGCTGATCTCGATCAAGCTGGTCGCGGACCGCGTGCCGCCGGGCGAGATCGTGTTTTTCCGCTCCTTCTTCGCGCTGATCCCGGTCCTGATCTACCTGCGCTTCCAGGGACCGCTGGGTCCGCTCCTGTTCACCGAGCGGCCGGTCGGCCACATGGTCCGCTCGCTCTACGGCGTCACCTCAATGTTCCTGTGGTTCGGAGCCCTGCAGCTGCTGCCGGTCGCCGACGCGCTGGCGATCAGCTACGGCGCGCCGCTGCTGACGGTCGCGCTGGCCGCGGTCCTGCTCGGCGAACAGGTGCGCATCTACCGCTGGACCGCCGTGGTGGTCGGCTTCGGCGGCGTGCTGGTCATGCTGGCGCCCCATCTCGGCGACCTCAGCCACATCTTCAGCGACGGTGCCGCCTTCGGCGCCATGCTGGCGCTGATCTCGACCGTGTTCACCGCCCTCGCCGGCACCCAGGTGCGCCGCCTGACCATGACCGAGAAGACCGGCGCGATCGTGATCTACTTTTCCCTCGGCTGCACGCTGTTCTCCTTCGCGACGATTCCGTTCGGCTGGGTCCGGCCATCCGCCTTCGATCTGGCCTGCCTGATCGCATCGGGGCTGTTCGGCGGCATCGGGCAGCTCCTGATGACGCAGAGCTACCGCTATGCGCATGCCTCGCTGGTCGCGCCGCTCGAATATTCCTCCATGCTGTGGGCCGTGATCTACGGCGCCTGGCTGTTCGGCGAGGTCCCCGGGATCAGCGTCGTGATCGGCTCGGTCATCGTGATCGGCGCGGGCGTGTTCATCGTACTGCGCGAGAGGGCGCTCGGCCGCTCGCCGGAGGAGATCCGCAAGCCCGGCCTGCCGGGCGGCGCCTGAGCGCGCATCCGCGACCCGACCGTCATCGCCCTGTCGTCGCGGTCTGCTTCGCCGGACTGCCCCGCCCGTCCGCGGAGTGCTAAACCGGAGGCGCGATTCGATGCCGGAGGATACGGCCGCCGTGGCCATGACCATCCCGCCACCCGCCAACGACCGGGCCCCGGCCCGCATCGGTCCGGGTGCCCTGGTGCTCGTCGTCGGGCCGTCGGGTGCCGGCAAGGACACGCTGATCGCCGGCGCGCGCGCGCTGCTCGCCGGCGACGAGCGCGTCGTCTTTCCGCGCCGGATCGTGACCCGGCCGCCCGATGCGACCGAGGACAACGACACGCTCGACGAGGCCGAATTCGACATCCTGGTCCGGCTCGACCGCGCCGCCCTGTGGTGGCGCGCCCATGGCCTGGGCTATGCGCTGCCGCGGTCCATCGACGAGGCGATCGGAGAAGGCCGCGTCGTGGTCGCCAATGTCTCGCGCCGCGTGGTCGCCGACGCGCTCGCCCGCTATGCCCGGGTGACGGTGGTCTTCGTCACCGCGCCGCCCGAGGTGCTGGCCGCTCGGATCGCCGCGCGCGGCCGGGAAAGCGGCGCCGCGATCGCGGAGCGCCTGGCCCGATCGAGCGAGGCGCTGCCGGCGGTGCCGTCACTGGTGGTGATCCAGAATGTCGGCGATCCGGACGACGGCGCGCAGCGGCTGGCCGACGTGATCGGCGACCTCGCGACCGCGACGCGCTGACCGCGCGCCCGGAGCCGGACCCGTTCAGAGCACGAGATTGAACAGGTCGATGCCCAGCCGGGCATTGATGGCGCGAAACAGCACTTGCGCCCGCTCCAGCACCTCCGGCGGGATCTCCTCCGGCCAGCGCGTCTGCCAGACATAGGCGACCCGGCGCGCGACATCGGCCCGCCAGCCGTCGGGCAACTGGATCTGCTGGCGGGTCGCCGCCGCGACGATCTGGTCGACCAGGGCGCCCTGGCGCCGGTCGGCATCTTCGAGCACGAAGTCCTGGCCGAGCAGTTCGGCGACCATCGGCACGATTACGCCTTCGCCGAAGACATCCTCGATATCGACATGCGTCGCCCCGATCGCCTCGGAGACGGTCAGCACGCCGCTGCCGGCATGCTGGAGCAAGGCGGACGCGTTGAGCGGGATCCGCCGCCGGGCGCCCTCGCCGTCGTCGAGCAGCACCAGCGTCTGGGTCTCGGCCGTGGAGAAAAGCGCCGAGATCGGCGCCATCAGGCGCGTACCGCCGCAGGCCGTGACCTGGACATCCTCGGGGATCGCGTCGAAACCGGCCGCGCGGCACAGCACGGCGAGAATTTGCAGATAGATGTGGTGGCCGATGTCTTCGACCAGCACATTCTTGGGCGCCCTGAACAGAGCCTGCATGACATTGTAGCCGGCGGCGGCCTGCAGCGCGAAGGTCGTTTCCCGGTCCGCCGGCCAGCCGTCGGACACCACCCGAGAATGCCCGGTCTCGTCTTCGAACACCGGCGACACGCGATGCAGGTTCTTCGGATCGATCAGGAACGGAGAATGGGTCGAGTACAGGAGCGTGTTGTTCTCCGAAAGCTTGTCGAAGAACGAGATCAACTTCTGCTGGGCGGTCGGATGCAGGTTGAGACCCGGCTCGTCGAGCAGGAGAACGGCGTTCTTGTGGCCCTCGTCGGATTCGAACAGGAACACCAGATAGAAGGAGAAGAACCACTGGAACCCTTTCGAACGGGACTCCAGTTCGATCTCGACGCCCGGGCGCTTGTCGTCGGACACCCAGATGCGGAAATAGTCGCCGTCGGCGTCGTAACGGATGCGGTAGCGCCGCTGGCCAAACCAGTCGGCGAAGCCGTCGGTGATGCTGAGCGAGGCCGAGTTCAGCTTCAGGGACCGCAGTTCCTTGCGCTCCTGGTCGCGCCGGATCATCTCGTCCGTGACCCGGTCGCCGCGATTGCGTGCCAGCGCCGCCTCGCCGCCGCCGAGTTCGGAGATCTCCTGCGGATTGAGGCCGACATGCTTGAACAGCGCATGGATGGTGCGGGTGCGCGGCTCGTTCGGATGCTTGGCGAAGTCCTCCAGGAAGCGCGGCAGATAGATGGCGCTTTCCAGGATGCCGTAATTCTCGAAATAGATGAACACCGGCAGTTCGGCGATGATGGCGGCTTCCAACTGGCTCTGCACGGGCCGGCTCGAGGCCTTGCCGAGAATATCGTCGATGCTGTTGATCAACTGGGAGACGATGTCGCTCGCCAGCGGGTTCATCTTCAGGTTGGCTTCCGCCCGGAGCTGATTCAGAATCGCAATACCCGGTTCCGACTTCAGATCCCGGATCGGAACCAAAATGTCCTTCTTGGCGACCGCCCAGGCCGACAATTCCGTCCGTAGCTGCTGCGTCTGCATCTCGCGATCGAAGGACGGCGTCACCAGCCGGCGCGCGGCCTTGGCGAAGGTATCGAGCGCCATGGCCAGTTCGGTCGTCGGAATCGGCTGGTCGGAGATCGAGGCCTGATAGCTGCACTTCATGGCGCCGTCGTAGTAGCGCGTGCAGATCACCAGCGTCGGCGGCGAGACGTTCAGGCGCTGCGACAGCTCCACCCGAAATGTCGGCGACAGCTCGAACTCGACCGCGCAGACCGGCCATTCGCCCGGCTTGCGGAAATCGCGCATGAAGCGCTCGCGCGGGAACTCGCGCTGCGGCCGGTACGGATCCTCGATGCCCGGATTGAACTTGTGCAGGGCTTTCAGAAGTGTGGTCTTGCCCGACTCGTTGCGGCCGACGAACGCAGCCACGCGATCGACCGGAATCCAGCCGCTGTCGTCAATATTCCTGAAGTTGGTAACGCGAAACCGCTTTAAAACAAGCCTGCCCATCGAGCGAACGTCCTTCGTGTCGGTCGGACCGACCTTAGCCCGCGCGGGCGGAAGTCACCGTCCTGGTCTTCGCGGCGCCCTCCGGCGCGGCGATCGGCAGGACAGTCGGCGACAGCAGCCCAACCGGCCCCGCCGACCGAGGCTACGCCATCTCCGCCGCAGCGACTTGGCCTGCCGCGGCATCTCTACGGAACGCCGCTCTTTTCGTCAAACCCGGGAGCGTCCCGATATGTCAGCGGCATCGAGGATAGCCATCATTTTCTCGTCTTCGACCGGCTCGAACTCGGCATAGCCCTGGCCGACGGCGGAAAACTCAGCGGGCTCGGCGAGAATCGCCAGCCGATCGACCAGGGGGCGAAGGGCCGCGGCGGCCTCCGGCGCCGCGATCGGTGCGGCCAGCACGACGCGCGTCGCACCGGACTGCGCCAGCGCGCTCAGCGCCGCCCGCACGGTGGCACCGGTCGCGATGCCGTCGTCGACCAGAATGACCGTCCGGCCGGCCAGATCGACGGCCGCCCTTCCGCTCGAATAGCGCGCGTGGCGGTCCCTGAGCTCATCGACCTTGGCCGCGCGCAAGGCCGCGAAGGCCGCCTCGTCAACGCCGAGCGCCGCGATCAGCGGCTCGTTGCGGGCCGTGACGACCGAACCCGATCCCGCGGCCTCCGCCACGGCGCCGATGGCCAGTTCCGGATTGCCGGGTGCCCCGATCTTGCGCACGAGGACGAGACCGAGCGGCGCCTTCAGGGACCGGGCGACCGGCGCCGCCACCGGCACGCCGCCCCTCGGCAGGGCCAGGACCACGGGCCGCCCCGCCGCCTCGTCGGCCAGGACCGCCGCCAGCCGCCGTCCGGCCTCACTCCGGTTCAGAAACATTTCGCCGGCCCTCTCCTGTCGCGGCGCCGCGCTTGCACCGTCGGCACGCCGATCATGCCGTATTTCCGGGCCGGTCAGCATCCGGCCAATCCCGCAGGGCGCCGGGCGACGGAGCAAGCGCGGCGAGCCTGCCTCCGACGACTGCCCATCCATGAGGCAACCAACACACAGCAGACATGACACTGCATTCATTCTATGCATTTTATCAAATTTGCCTATTCATTAAGCACGCCAGGCAACCCGAACGGTACCGAATGCCGGAAGGAGCGGCCGGTTCGGCGGGAAACACTGCCGGAATCGGCCCACACGGCATTTGGCATCCCTCTTGCGAATGAGTGGCGCCCGGCGGTCCTGAACCGGCCGGCACTCTTCGCCCACGCGGTCCCCGGGATCGTCGTGGATAGCCAATAAGCGGAGTTTTGGGGGAACTTAACCCATGCAGTTCATGTCCTACGCGACGCGCCTCGCGGTCGTCGGCTCCATCGCCTTCGGCGCGACCTCTGCGGCGCTCTCCGCCCAGGAAACCATCAAGGTCGGCATCCTCCACTCGCTCTCGGGCACCATGGCGATTTCCGAGACGACGCTGAAGGATACGATGCTCTTCCTCATCGACGAGCAGAACAAGAAGGGCGGCGTTCTCGGCAAGAAGCTCGAGGCCGTCGTCGTCGACCCGGCGTCCAACTGGCCGCTCTTCGCCGAGAAGGCCCGCGAACTGATCACCAAGGACAAGGTCTCGGCCGTGTTCGGCTGCTGGACCTCGGTCAGCCGCAAGTCCGTGCTGCCGGTGTTCAAGGAACTGAACTCGATCCTCTTCTACCCCGTCCAGTATGAGGGTGAGGAATCCGAGCGCAACGTGTTCTACACCGGCGCCGCTCCGAACCAGCAGGCGATCCCCGCCGTCGACTATCTGATGTCGAAGGACGGCGGCGAAGTGAAGCGCTGGGTGCTGGCCGGCACCGACTACGTCTATCCGCGCACGACCAACAAGATCCTTGAGGCCTATCTCAAGTCGAAGGGCGTGGCCGAAGCGGACATCATGATCAACTACACGCCGTTCGGTCATTCCGACTGGCAGACGATCGTCTCCGACATCAAGAAGTTCGGCTCGGCCGGCAAGAAGACCGCCGTCGTGTCGACCATCAACGGCGACGCCAACGTGCCGTTCTACAAGGAACTCGGCAACCAGGGCATCAAGGCAACCGACATCCCGGTCGTGGCCTTCTCGGTCGGCGAGGAAGAACTGGCGGGTATCGACACCAAGCCGCTGCTCGGCCATCTCGCCGCCTGGAACTACTTCCAGTCGGTCAAGAACCCGGCCAACGAGGCGTTCATCGCCAAGTGGAAGGAATTCACCAAGAACCCGAAGCGCGTGACCAACGACCCGATGGAAGCCCATGTGATCGGCTTCGCCATGTGGGTCAAGGCGGTCGAGAAGGCCGGCACGGCCGATCCGGACAAGGTGATCGACGCCCTGCCGGGCATCGAAGCCCCGAACCTGACCGGCGGCATCTCCAAGATGCTCCCGAACCATCACATCACCAAGCCGGTCCTGATCGGCGAGATCAAGGCCGACGGCCAGTTCGACGTGGTGTGGCAGACCAAGGGCCTCGTCCCCGGCGACGCCTGGACCGACTTCCTGCCCGGCTCCAAGGACCTCGAGGCCGACTGGGTCACCCTCAAGTGCGGCAACTACAACACCGTCACCAAGAAGTGCGGCGCCTGATCGCTGCCGCGCACCCCGCGTGACCTGACCAACCGCGGGGAGGCTCGAAAGGCCTCCCCGCTCCGTCTCCGGCGCCATCCCTTCGCCCGGTCTCCGGGCCGAACGGACCGCCCAATCCGATCTCCCCTGCACGGCCGGATCAGGCCTGCGGCGCTTCGATAAATCGGTTCCGATCGGCTGATCCTTACCGCCGATCCCGCCCCGGCCGCGCCGCGATGCGGCCCCTGCGACGCATCCTTCGTCCACCGGCCCTAGGGGCCGATCGCCCCGGACCGCTCCAGACTGGATCGAGACGTCACCCGATGCTTCATTCCGCCCGCCGCCTTGCCGCCAGGGCCTTCGCCCCGCTCCTCCTCACTTTCGGACTGGTCCTTGCCGTGCTCGCCTGGCTGCCGTCGGCCGCCATGGCGCAGGCTTCGATCGACGCCGCCCTCGAGAAGCTGACCACGGACAGCTACTCGGACACGATCGACGCGGTCCAGGCCATCGCAGTCTCCGGCCATCCGCGCGCCGCGGTGATCATCCAGGCCCTGCAGGGCGGCCAGCTGGCCTTTTCGGCGGCCGAGAAGAAGGTCTATGTGCGGGTCGGCAACGACCTGCAGGAGGCCGGTTCCGGCACCGCGCCGGCGACCGCCCCGGCAGACCTCGCCGACGTGCGCGCCAACAACCGGGTGCGCGGCATCGTCTCCGCCGCGATGGGCTCGCTGACGCTGCTCAACCCCGACCCGGCCCGGCGCCTGGAGGCGGCCGCCTCGGTGCTGAAGTCGCGCGACGCCGCCGCCCTGCCGGCGCTCGACCAGGCGCTGGCGCGGGAGACCGACCCGGCCGTCAAGGCGGCCTTCGCGGCCGCACGCGCCGCCATCGTGCTGAACAAGACCGACGCCTCCGACAACGAGCGCGTCGCCGCCATCGACCTGATCCGCAAGCGCGGCGGCCAGGATGCCCTCGGCCTGCTGCGCGGCCTGCCGGCCGATACGCCGAAGCGCGTCAAGGATGCGGCCGAAGCCGGCGCCAAGGTGGTCGAGACCCAGCTCGCGCTGTGGTCCGGCGCCCAGAACGTCTGGTACGGGCTGTCGCTCGGCTCGGTCCTTCTGCTCGCCGCGATCGGCCTCGCCATCACCTTCGGGGTCATGGGCATCATCAACATGGCCCATGGCGAGATGGTCATGATCGGCGCCTACACGACCTTCGTCGTCCAGGAGGTGATCCGCGCCCATGCGCCGGGCCTGTTCGACTGGTCGCTGACCATCGCCATCCCGCTCGCCTTCCTGACCTCGGGCCTCGTCGGCGTAATCCTCGAGCGCACTGTGATCCGCTGGCTCTACGGCCGCCCGCTCGAAACCCTGCTCGCCACCTGGGGCATCTCGCTGATCCTGATGCAGGCGGTCCGCACCCAGTTCGGCGCCAACAACCGCGAGGTCGGCGCGCCGTCCTTCATGTCCGGCTCCTTCGACATCGGCCACATGTCGATCACCTGGGGTCGGCTCTGGATCATCGTCTTCGCGCTCGCCGTGTTCGCCGCCCTGATCCTGGTCCTGAAGCGCACGCCGCTCGGCCTGCAGATGCGCGCGGTCACGCAGAACCGCTCCATGGCCAGCGCCATGGGCATCCGCACGCCCTTCGTCGACGCCCTGACCTTCGGGCTCGGCTGCGGCATCGCCGGCATCGCCGGCGTCGCGCTCAGCCAGATCGACAACGTCTCGCCCAATCTCGGCCAGAGCTACATCATCGACAGCTTCATGGTCGTGGTCTTCGGCGGGGTCGGCAATCTCTGGGGCACGCTGGTCGGCGCCATGACGCTCGGCGTGATCAACAAGTTCCTCGAACCCTATGCCGGCGCGGTGCTCGGCAAGATTCTGGTCCTCGTCTTCATCATCCTGTTCATCCAGAAGCGTCCGCGGGGCCTGTTCGCCCTCAAGGGTCGGTCGGTGGAAGCATGATCACCTCGTTCCTCCTCAAAGGCTTCGACCGCCGCGTCACCTTCGCGGTCCTGATCCTCGCGGTCATCGCCGTGGCGGTGCCCTGCTTCAACCTCTACCTGCCGCAGAACCATCCGCTGCATGTGCCGACCTATCTGGTGCAGCTCTGGGGCAAGTATGCCGCCTATGCGATGCTCGCCGTCGCCCTCGATCTGGTTTGGGGCTATTGCGGCATCCTCTCGCTCGGCCACGGCGCCTTCTTCGCGCTCGGCGGCTACGCGATGGGCATGTATCTGATGCGCCAGATCGGCACCCGCGGCGTCTATGCCCACCCGATCCTGCCGGACTTCATGGTCTTCCTGAACTGGAAGGAGCTGCCGGTCACCTGGTACGGCTTCGACTGGTTCGGCTATGCGGCCTTCATGGTGATGTTCGTGCCGGGCCTGCTCGCCTTCGTGTTTGGCTGGTTCGCCTTCCGCTCGCGTGTCACCGGCGTCTATCTGTCGATCATCACCCAGGCGATGACCTATGCGCTGCTGCTGGCCTTCTTCCGCAACGACATGGGCTTCGGCGGCAATAACGGCCTGACCGACTTCAAGGATATCCTCGGCTACAACATCCAGGCCGACACGACCCGCGCCGGCCTGTTCTTCCTGACCGTGCTGGCCGTGATCCTGTCGCTGATCCTGGCCTCGGCGATCGTGAATTCGAAGCTCGGCAAGGTGCTGCTGGCGATCCGCGACGCGGAAAGCCGGACGCGCTTCATCGGCTACCGGGTCGAGAACTTCAAGGTCTTCGTCTTCACCGTCTCGGCCTGCATGGCCGGGATCGCCGGCGCGCTCTACGTGCCGCAGGTCGGCATCATCAACCCGTCCGAATTCTCGCCGGCCAACTCGATCGAGGCGGTCATCTGGGTGGCGGTCGGCGGGCGCGGCACGCTGGTCGGCGCCGTCGTCGGCGCGGTCGCGGTCAACTGGGGCAAGACCTGGTTCACCGGCGCCTTTCCGGCCTACTGGCTGTTCGCGCTCGGCGCGCTCTTCGTCCTCGTCACGCTGTTCCTGCCCAAGGGCATCATCGGCACCCTGTCGAGCCTGATGGCGCGCCGCCCGGCGCCCGCCGGGACCCTCAATCCCAAGCCGGCCGAGTGATCGCCATGGACCTCGCCAAGAACTCGCTCCTCTATCTCGACGGCGTCGCGGTCTCCTTCGACGGCTACAAGGCCCTGCGCGGCCTCTCCATGGTGATCGCGCCGGGCGAGATGCGCGCGATCATCGGCCCGAACGGCGCCGGCAAGACCACCATGATGGACGTGATCACCGGCAAGACCCGCCCCGACGAGGGCGAGGTGCTGTTCGCCGGCTCGACCGACCTGACCCAGATGGACGAGGCCGCGATCGCCTCGCTCGGCATCGGCCGCAAGTTCCAGAAGCCGACCGTGTTCGAGAGCCAGACGGTGCGCGACAATCTCGTGCTCGCCCTGCAGGGCGACCGCGGCACCTTCGCGACCCTGTTCCACCGCCTGACGGGCAAGGAGGCGACGCGGCTCGACGAGCTCCTGGAGACCATCAAGCTGCAGGACCGCCAGAACGAACTGGCCAGGAATCTCAGCCACGGCCAGAAGCAGTGGCTGGAGATCGGCATGCTGCTCGCCCAGGAGCCGAAGCTGCTGCTGGTCGACGAACCGGTCGCCGGCATGACCGATGCCGAGACGATGGAGACCGCCCACCTCTTGCGCAAGATCAACGAGACCAAATCGGTCGTGGTGGTCGAGCACGACATGCATTTCGTGCGCGAGCTCGGCGTCAAGGTGACCGTGCTGCACGAAGGCGCGGTGTTGTCCGAAGGGTCGATCGACCATGTCGCCAACGACCCGCGCGTCATCGAAGTCTATCTGGGGCGCTGAGAACCGATGCTGACCGTCTCCAACATCGACCTCTTCTACGGCGCCGCCCAGGCGTTGCGCTCGGTCTCGGTCTCGGCGAAGGCCGGCGAGATCTCCTGCGTGCTCGGCCGCAACGGCGTCGGCAAGACCTCGCTCCTCAGGGCCATCACCGGCCACCAGCCGATCACCAAGGGCTCGATCGTCTGGGAGGGGCAGGATCTCGGCCGCATGCCGCCCTACGAGCGCGCGCGCCGCGGCATCGCCTTCGTGCCGCAGGGGCGCGAGATCTTCCCGCTTCTGACCGTGCGCGAGAATCTCGAAACCGGCTATGCCTGCCTGCCGCGCTCGGAACGCTACGTGCCCGACGAGATCTACGATCTCTTCCCCGTCCTGAAGGACATGCTCTGGCGGCGCGGCGGCGACCTCTCCGGCGGCCAGCAGCAGCAGCTCGCCATCGGCCGCGCCCTGGTCACCCGGCCGCGCCTGCTCGTCCTCGACGAGCCGACCGAAGGCATCCAGCCGTCGATCATCAAGGATATCGGCCGGGCGCTCGAATACCTGCGCTCCAAGGGCACCATGGCGATCCTGCTGGTCGAGCAGTATTTCGACTTCGCCAAGGAACTGGCCGACAGCTACGCCGTGCTCGACCGCGGCGAGGTGGTCATTGCCGGCACCAAGGACGAGGTCGACCCCGAACAGGTCCGCGCCAAGATCGCGGTGTGAGGCGGGAGAGCAATGGACAGTAGCACCGCAGCGATGCGCCTTAGGTGCGCTTCGCTATCACGCGACGGAGTTAGCGGCTGAGAAAGTCAGGCGGCAGACCAGGAAGCCGGGATACATCGTATTCGAGAAGCACATCATCGCCGTCAATCTCGCGCAGAACCGCACCTGCCGTATACACGCCGTAGGAGATTATCTCGGCAAGCACTGCGCGATCACCAGTCGGCTCGGCCGTCCGGACCAGGAACTCGGACGGATTGAAGGTCTCGTGGAGAACAAACAAAATGGGCATATTGAGATCACGACCGTCCGTCGATCGAACAATAAGGTCATGGACAAAATACTGACCGCTTGGTGCAACCCGGCGCAAGACTCCGGTCAGCTCGAACCCGGCAGCCGTGCTTGAGCCGCCGAAACGACCCTTGTTCAGGTCATCAGGATCCAAAGGTCTTTTGCTCTTCTTTGGCGCTTGCGGCTTCGAAGGCTTTGCGACGGAAGCCTTAACCTGAACAGCTGCCGCCTGCCCCTTGGCCAGCGACCGGATATCGTCGTTGCGTGATTGCGTAACGGTCGCAAATTCCGCCCAAACGAAGCGCAAGGCCGGCAGACTGATCGCGAGCCCCTTCCCGTTCTCCCGCCATCGGAAAGCGACGATGGCGGCAGGATTGCCACTCTCGTTCAAGATCACCCCGCCGCTATGACCGGGAAGAACCTCCCCGCCGATCGCCTGAAACTCGTAACCGACGACACCACTACGGATTCGATCGGTCAGGATCTCGACCTCACGGGTCACTTGGACGCGCACCGGCGATTTGACGAAGTGCATATCTGGCAGGGCATCGAAGGCATAATATTGATAGACGCTCGACGGCTCCGCTAACGGCAATCGGAGGGACCCGATCTCGGCAGGTACGGCTCCCGGAAGATCGACATCGACGATCGCGAGGTCGATATTGCCGACATGACAACGGCGGATCCGCCGAGACGCGTCATCGCGTATATCGCTGCCCGGCTCATCGCCATCGCCCAACAAGGGCACGCCGGCGATCCGCGTGTATCCCCCCTTAGGCACCACATGAGAGCAGGTCAAAACGGTACACGACCCACTCCCGGCCGCGATTACCAATCCAGCGCCATGGGATGCGACATTGCGGGAAATGGACGAAATCAAAACGCATGCCGCGGAGGACCGAGCAGATGCGTCCTCGGAGATCATTGCTGCGCACCGCGATTCACGGTCAGCGTCACTTTGACGGAGCCTTCTGCACTCGCTTTGCAGATCACAAGATTGCCCTCGGCCGTGAACGAAAAGCCAAGAACAACCTCCGCACTTTCGACCGTGGTCTGAGCCAGCGCTGCCGCCACACTGTTTGCGACCGGCGCGACGAAATTCTGGATTGCGCCAACTACTTTGCTGAACTCGCGATTTACGTTCGAAACTTGAGCCGAGTTGATCGGTTCCGCACGTCCGGCGGTGCCCGATATCTCGATCAACACGTCATCACTAAATTGAATGACATTACTCATCGAATAATCCTCCCAAAATGGCGGACCCGCGCTCCGATTACGTGAGAACAGGTCGCGCTAGATAAATAATGATTAAGAAAACTTTAAAAATAAAACTACCATCAACCACCGATGCGAGCAAGTCGGCAGTCACGCCGACTGTCACATTGGTCAGGCTCCCGCCTGCCCCAAGCACTTCTCTATGATCGATCGCTATTTTGCGATGCTCTGCGAACTCAGAGAACCACCGGCCGTTCCGCGAAGGCCTTGCCCCAGGCGAACAGGCGGTAGCGGCGGTATTGGTAACGATAGTAGGGGTCGGCCTCGATGAGGTCGATGACCTCGGCCTTGGACGGAGCCTCGATGATCCAGAGGGCGCCGACATATTGGCCGTTGGGTTGCGGGCGGAGGCCGCCGGCGATCAGGATGCGGTCGCGGTTCTTGTCCAGATAGGCGAGATGGGCTTCGCCGTTCTCGGCGCGCACCTGCGCCATCTCTTCAGAATCCTCGAAGAATACCATCCAGCGTGCCATGTCGTCCCCCTCCCGCGCGGCGCCGCGCCCCTGAGGCGCCGAACCGTTCCGCACGGGCAAACGAAAACCGCGCCTGGTCGCCATGGCGGCCGGGCGGCTTCCGGGCGCGCATCTTCGGGAAATGACGTATGGCTGTCCAACGAAAGCTATCGATCGGATTCATCACCATTTTTGACGAATGCCGGCCGACGCCTGCGCGCGCCACCCCGGATGGCACCGGACTCCGCCGCGTTCGGTCGGCCGGAACCGATCGCCGCAACGGCACAACGCCGTGCGACAGGCGCACCCGCCGGCCGGGTCCCGCCTCAGCCGCGCGCCTCGATCTCGGCGCGCAATTCGGCCAGGAACGGGATGTCGGCGAACTGGTCCGGGCGGACGCGCTCCCAGTCGACACCATGCGGCTGCGGGTGCGTGGTGCGGGTCTCGATCAGCTCGTCCGGGGTGGCGATCCAGTCGAGCGCCGAATCATGCGCCTCGATCACCAGCCGGTCGCGGTCGACCACCTGCAGGCCGTGCACGGTGGTGACGATCGGGGTCGAGGGCCGCACCAGGCCCAGTTCGCGGAAGATGCCGAGTTCGAGATCGGCGAAGCCGCCGCCCTTGCCGGTGCGGCCGCCGGCGCGCGTGACCGCGACCGAGCCGACCACGATCAGGTCCATCGGCCGCATCTCCTGGAAGCGGACCGGCTCGCCGACCTCCACGAAGACCTCCGAGCGGGCCGCATCCGCGAAGGCGATGCCGCGCCGGGCGAGGACATCCGGATCGAGCAGCACGAAGGGGAACGGCTTGACCAGTTCCGGCACCGGCGCATAGAGCCGCTTGCCGGCCTCCAGCGCCTTGCGCCGGACGGGAATCTGCGGTGGGTCCGGATTGCATTTGACGATCGCCGCGTCGCGCCAGGCCTTCAGCGTGGCCAGCCGTTCCGCCGCCGCCTCCGCACCGACATAGTCCGGAATGCGGCTGCGCACCGGACCGACGCCGGCGCCCGACGTCTCCAGATCGCTCCAGACCGCATGGCGCAGCCCGTCCTTGGTCTCGTTGCGGCCCTGCCAGCGGGCGCCCTCCCCGGTCGCCGCCATGGTCAGGCCTCCGCGATCACGCTGACATGGGCGGCGACGACCTTCCAGCCGTCCTCGGTGCGCGCCCAGGTCTGCATCTGGCGGCCGATCTTGCCCGGCATGCTGTCCCGCCGGAACAGCGTCGAGGCGACCGCGAAGTCGCGGCCGTAGGTGGTGATCACCGTGCGCTCGATGGTGCGGGCGAGCCCGGCCGGGGACCGCGCCGAGCGGAAGGCCGCGATCTCGGCGAAGCCGTAGAGATTTTCGCCGATGCCGTAGCGGATCGTCTCCGGCGCGTCGCGGAACAGCCGGCCAAGCATCTCCACGTCGTTCTCGCCGAGCGCGGTCTCGTAGATCGCGAAGGCGGCCTCGACCTCGGCCTTGACCTCCGGAATGTCGACTTCCATCACGCCGGCACCTCCGCCACGAAACTCCTGCACGTGCCCGCCGCCTCCAGCGCCGCGGAGACGCGCAGCACCAGATCCTCCCGCCAGGGCGCGGCGATCACCTGCACGCCGATCGGCAGCACCGCGCCCTCCAGCCAGACCGGCACGGTCGCGACCGGCAGGCCGATGAACGAGATCGCCTGGGTGTAGACACCCATGTTGGGCCGGAGCGGCACCTCGACGCCGTCGAGCATGAGCGTCGTTTCCTCCGAGCGCGGCGCGAAGCAGGGCGTCGCCGGCGCCAGCAGGATGTCGAAGCGCTCGAACAGTTCGCGGGCGCGCTCGCGATACCAGCTGCGCAGCTTCTGGGCGCCGATCAGCCAGGGGGTCGGGATCATCGCGCCCGCGATGAAACGGTCGCGCGTCGCCGGATCGTAGTCCTGCGGCCGGCTTCGGATGCGGTCGAAATGCAGCGAGGATCCGGTCGCCGCCGTGATCACGAAGCCGGCGGCGCGCGCGGCGGTGGCCTGCGGCAGGATCGCCTCCTCGGTCGCGCCGAGCGCCGCCGCCACCGTCTCGACGCCGCGATAGGCCTCCGGATGGCCGAAGCGCTTGAAGTGGTCGCCGAGCACGCCGATGCGCAGGCCGTCGAGACCCTTGCCGAGTTCCGGCACCGTCGGCTCGACCGGACGGTCGGCGAGGTGCGCGTCGGCCGGCTCGGGTCCCTGCATCAGGTCGTAGGCAAGCGCCAGATCGGCGGTCGCGCGCGCCATCGGGCCGAGATGGTCGAATTCGGCCACGAACGGATAGGTGCCGTGCCGGGTCAGCCGGCCGAAGGTCGGCTTCAGGCCGAACAGGCCGCAGAGCGAGGACGGCACGCGGATCGAGCCGTTGGTGTCCGAGCCGAGCGCCAGCGGCACCATGCCGGAGGCGACCGCCGTGCCCGAGCCGCCTGAGGAGCCGCCGGCCATGCGGGCGGGGTCGTGCGGGTTCAACGCATTGCCGTCATGGACGTTCTGGCCCGTGAAATCATAGGCATATTCGCCCATGTTGAGGCCGCCGAGCAGGATCGCACCGGCTTCCTCCAGCCGCGCGCCGAGCGCCGAATCGGCCTCCGCCGGCGCCCGTTCGCGGTTGATCTTCGAGCCGGCCCGCGTCGGCAGGCCCTCGATGTCGAACAGGTTCTTGACCGCATAGGGCACGCCGGCGAGCGGCGGCAGCGTCTCGCCGCGGGCGCGGGCGGCATCGATTCTCCCCGCCTTGGCGAGCGCGCGCGCCGCGGTCACGTCCGTGAAGGCGTTGAGGCGCGGGTTGAGCGCCGCGATTCGGTCGAGGCAGAGCCGCACGATGTCGTCGGCGCTGACCTGGCCGGTGCGCACGGCCGCGGCGATCTCGGTCGCGGTGCCGAGGGAGGGATCGAGAGGCAGGCTCATGGGCGGAACACCGGCGCCGGTTCGCTGTCTTCGGGGATGTCGACCGACAGCGCCAGTTCGGCCGCCTTGGCGATGGCCGCCATATTGGCGACCACCGACGGGCGCCAGGCCTCCTCGATGGTCAGGCCCAGCATCGTTTCCATATGGGCGACATGCGCCGCGGCATCGAAGGCGGGAGGGTTCATGCGCTCTGTCTCATGGCGCCCTCCAGGGGCGATGCGGGAGGGCGGGCGGTGCGGGAGGGCGGGCGATCAGCCGACGGCGGCCTTCAGCGTGGCGAGGTCGGTCGACCAGCCGACGATGCCGCCCTGGGCGGTCATCATGCGGATCGCCGCGGCCTTGAATTCGGGAAAGTAGCTTTCGGTGGCGTCCTCGACCAGCAGGCACTCGTAGCCGCGGTCGTTGGCTTCGCGCATGGTGGTCTGCACGCAGACTTCGGTGGTGACGCCGGCGAAGACCAGATGGGTGATGCCCTTCAGGCGCAGGATGTCGCCGAGCGCGGTGGCGTAGAAGGCACCCTTGCCGGGCTTGTCGATGACGATCTCACCCGGCTGCGGCGCCAGGTCCGGCACGATGTCGTTGCCCGGCTCGCCGCGCACCAGGATGCGGCCCATCGGACCCTCGTCGCCGATTCGGAGACTCGGCGCGCCGCGGTCGCGCTTGGCCGGCGGGCAGTCGGCAAGGTCGGCGGAATGGGATTCGCGGGTATGGACGATGGTCCAGCCCTTGGCGCGGAACAGGCCGATCAGGTCGCGCACGGTCGGCACGACCGCCTGCAGGAGCGCGACATCGTTGCCCAGCGTCTCGCCGAAGCCGCCCGGCTCGACGAAATCGCGCTGCATGTCGATCACCATCAGCGCGACGCGGGCCGGATCGAGCTCGTAGGCGAAGGGCTTGGCGGGGACGGTGACCATGGCTGTCCGGTTCCGATGCGGGTGGGGCCGGGGCGGGCCGGCGGTCAGTGATGGCCCGCCATGGCGTGGCCGATGGTCTGCCGGTCGGTCTCCCCGATCGGCGCCACATAGCTGATGCGGCCTTCCGACATGACAGCGACGCGATCGGCCAGTTCCAGGATTTCGTCGAGATCCTCGGACACCAGCAGCACGGCGGCACCGCGGTTGCGCTGGTCCATGATCTGAGAGCGGATCTCGGCGACCGAGGCGAAGTCGAGCCCGAAGCACGGGTTGGCGACGATCAGCACGTCGACATCGCCGGAGAGTTCGCGCGCGAGCACCGCGCGCTGCACGTTGCCGCCGGACAGATTCTCGATCGGCGTCTCCGGCGACGGCGTCTTGACCCGGTAGCGGGCGATCAACTCGCGCGCGATCGCCTTCATCGGCCCGGGCTTCAGCCACCAGCCGCTGCGCGAGATCGGCGGCTGGTCGAAGGAGCGTAGCGCCATGTTCTCGGCGACCGACATGCGCGGCACGGCCGAATTGCGCAGCGGTTCCTCCTGCAGGGAGAAGACCTTGAGCTTGGCCATCGCGCCGCGGCTCGGCTCGAACGGGTGGCCGTGGATCAGGATGCGGCCGTCATCGAGGTCGCGCTGACCCGAAAGGACCTCGACCAGCTCCGACTGGCCGTTGCCCGAGACCCCGGCGATGCCGACGATCTCGCCGGCCTTGACCTTGAGGTCGATCGCCTCGATCGCCGGCAGGCCGTCGTCGTCGGAGGCATAGAGCGCGGTCAGGTCGAGCACGGTCGCCGACTTCTCGACCGTGGTGCGGGCGGCACGCTCGCGGATCTTGGTGTCGCCGATCATCATGCGCGCCATGTCGTCGCGCGTCAGGTCCTTGACCAGCCCCGAGCCGACCTGGCGCCCGCGGCGCAGCACCGTGACCTCGTCCGCATAGGCGGTCACTTCGCGGAACTTGTGGCTGATCATCAGGATGGTGATCTCGCCGGCCTCGACCATGCCGCGCAGCAGGCCGAGCATCTCGTCGGCCTCGCCCGGCGTCAGCACGCTGGTCGGCTCGTCGAGGATCAGGAAGCGGCGGTCGAGATAGAGCTGTTTGAGGATTTCGAGCTTTTGCTTCTCGCCGGCCGAGAGCGAGGCGACCGGCGTGCGCAGCGGCACCTTGAACGGCATCCGGTCGAGGAAGGCCTCCAGCGCGCCGATCTCGCTCTTCCAGTCGATCACCTTCGGGCAGTCGGGGCGCGAGACGATCAGGTTCTCGGCGGCGGTCAGCGACGGCACCAGGGTGAAGTGCTGGTAGACCATGCCGAGCTTGTAGGCCATCGCGTCGCGCGGATTGCGCACCACGACCTCCTGCCCGTCGACCAGAAGCTTGCCCCGGGTCGGCTGGTAGAAGCCCATCATGCATTTGACGAGCGTGGATTTTCCGGCGCCGTTCTCGCCGAGCAGGGCATGCAGCGTGCCCGGCCGCACCTTGATCGAGGCATCCTCGAGCGCGGTCAGCGATCCGAAGATCTTGGTCATGCCGACCGTCTCGACGCCGACGGCGGGCCTGTCCTTGTCGGTCATGGGCAAAGCCTCCGGGTATGAACGTGGGCGCGCGGAAGGGGTCTCACCGGATCGCCTCCAGGAAGGCTTGGCTGTCGGCGACCGCCCCGAACACGCCGCCCTGCATCTTGATCATGTCGATCGCGGCGAGGTGGTTGTCGTATTTGGTCGCCGCGCAGCAGTCGGTCAGCATCAGGCATTCGAAGCCGCGGTCGTTGGCCTCGCGCATGGTCGTGTGGACGCAGACATCGGTGGTGATGCCGGTCAGCACGATGTTGCGCAGGCCCTTCAGGCGCAGGATCATTTCCAGATCGGTGGCGCAGAAGGAGCCCTTGCCGGGCTTGTCGATGATCACCTCGCCGGGGAGCGGCGCCAGTTCCGGGATGATCTCCCAGCCCGGCTCGCCGCGCACCAGGATGCGGCCGGCCGGGCCCTGGTCGCCGATGCCGGCGCCGATGCGCTGCGAGCGCCAGCGCTTGTTGGCCGGCAGGTCGGAGAGATCCGGGCGGTGGCCCTCGCGGGTATGGATGATCGTGTAGCCCTTCGCCCGCATCGCATCGAGCAGCCCGGAGATCGGGCCGATCGGCGCACGCGTCAGCGCGATGTCGTAGCCCATGCTGTCGACGTAGCCGCCGACGCCGCAGAAGTCGGTCTGCATGTCGATGACGATCAGGGCGGTGTTGTCGGGCCTGAGATCCCCGTCGTAGGGCCAAGGATAGGGCTCGGACGCGACGGTCCGGCCGCCCGGCAGGTAAGCGGCGGCGACGCGCTCGTCGGTGAGGGTCATGGGCGGGCCTCCGGTTCGCGAGGGGTCACTCGGCAGCTTCGGCGACGGGCTTGCCGCCGTAGCGCCGGGTCGGCGCGGGGAAGCCGCAGGACGTGCCGTCCTTGTGCACGACGGCGTCCTCCCATGGCAGCCGGTAGCGGCCGGCCACCATGTCCTGCATGAAGGTGTAGGGGCAGTCGCCCGCACCGCCGGCGACGGCGACATAGCCGCGGTGGCCGAGCTGGTAGATGTTGTTCTCCACGCCCCAGTGGATGCGGGCCTCGCGCACCAGATCCGGCCGGACTTCAGCGGTGATGATCTCGTCGGCGCGGCCGGTGGTGCCGTGGGCGATGATCGTGCCGTCGAAGTCGACGATCATGCCCTCGCCCATGGAATCGAAGCTGCCGTCGGAACCGCACATGCAGACATTGGCGGTCACCATCAGGTTCTGGAAGGCATTGGCCTGATTGGTGAAACGCCAGGATTCCCGGATCGGCGCGGTGTAGCCGGCCGTCCGGAGCATGATCTCGGCGCCCTTGTAGGCGCATTCGCGCGCCATTTCCGGGAACATGCCGTCATGGCAGATGATTAGGGCAAGCTTGCAGCCCTTGGGTCCGTCGATGACCGGAATGCCGAGATCGCCCGGCTCCCAGGGCTCGACCGGGATCCAGGGATGGAGCTTGCGGTAGTAGAGCCGGAGCGTGCCGGTATCGTCGATGATCAGGCCGGAATTGTAGGGGTTGCCGTCCGGGTTCGCCTCCATGATCGAGAAGCAGCCCCAGATGCGATTGTCGCGGCATGCGGCCTTGAAGGCGGCGACCTCCGGGCCGTCGAGCGAGCACATGATCGCCGGGTCGGTCGCCATGGACAGGCCGTGCAGCGAATATTCGGGGAAGACCACGAGGTCCATGGTCGCCAGATTGCGCCGCGCCTTGCCCACCATGGCGACGATGCGCTCGGTCTGCGCGGCGAGGTCGGCCTTGGTGGCGACGACGGGCAGCTGCAGCTGCACGAGGCCGATGACGACGCCGTTGGGCGACTTGTTGAGACCGCCGAGACCGTTCATGGCAACACTCCGCCGTTCGAGCCGATCATTTCATCAGCGACAGTTCGGCCGGCGCGCCGCGCAGCGACCGCTTGGGCGAGATCGACAGGATCATGATCAGCAGCGTCAGGATGTAGGGCGCGGCGTTGAAGAAGTGGTAGCCCTGGCTGATGCCGACCGATTGCAGTGCCGGACCGATCGCCCCCGCCCCGCCGAACAGCACCGCCGCGGCGAAGCAGGCGAGCGGGTTCCAGCGCGCGAAGATGACCAGCGCCACCGCCATCAGGCCCTGGCCGGAGGAGAGGCCCTCGGTCCAGGAGCCCGGATAGTAGAGCGACAGGAAGGCGCCGCCGACGCCGGCCAGGAAGCCGCCGGCGGTGGTCGCCAGGAAGCGGACGAGATCGACCGAATAGCCCATGGCGCGCGCGGTCGCCGAGCTGTCGCCGGTCATGCGCACGATCAGGCCCCAGCGCGTGTTGCGGAAGGCCCACCACAGCACGACCGCCACCGCGAGGCCGGCGAAGAACAGCGGGTTGATCTTCAAGGCCTCGCGCACCTGCGGCACGTCCGACCAGAAGCCGAGTTCGAGCGCCGGCAGGCGCGGCGCGGTCGGCTGGATGTAGGGCTTGCCGAAGAAGAAGGCGAGGCCGGTGCCGAACAGCATCATGGCGATGCCGATGGCCACGTCGTTGACGCGCGGCAACTTGCAGACCCAGCCGTGGAAGGCGCCGAACAGGGAGCCGGCGCAGCCCGCCGCCAGCACCCCGATCCAGGGGCTGCCGGAATGGTACGAGATGGCGTAGCCGGTCATCGCGCCGAAGACCAGGATGCCTTCGAGGCCGAGATTGATGCGGCCGGACTTCTCGGTCAGGCATTCGCCGAGCGAGACGAACAGGAAGGGCGTGGAGACCCGGATCGCGCCGGCGAAGACGGCGAGCAGCACGGTCGAGAGGGCGTCGTTCATCCGCGGGCCTCCGGATCGAAGAGACGGAACCGTCCGTAAAGCGTCTCGGAGACAAGCAGGACCACGAAGATCAGGCCCTGCAGCACCTGCACGGTCGCATCCGGCAGGCCCATGCGCCGCTGGATCAGGCCGCCGGCCGCCGCCAGGCCGCCGAACAGCACCGCAACCGGCACGATGGCGATCGGATTGTGGCGGGCGAGGAACGAGACCAGGATGCCGGTGAAGCCGTAGCCGGCGATCAGCGATCCGTTGGCCTTGCCAAGGATGGCGGCAACCTCGAAATAGCCGGCAACACCGGCGCAGGCCCCGGCGATCATGGTCGCCGAGACCATCAGGGTGCCGACCGGCAGGCCCTGCGCCCGGGCGGCGCGGACATTGCCGCCGGTGACCCGGGCCGCGAAGCCGAAGGTGGTGCGCGACATCACGATGCCGAGCACGATCGCGATCACCACCCCGAAGGCGAGGCCCCAGTGGACATGCAGTCCGGGGATCTCGCCGACCATGTTGGCCGGGCCGATCGGCGCCGTCGACGGCTTGTTGGGATCGCTCGGATCGCGCAGCACGCCCTCGACGAAGAAGTTCAGGATCGAGACGGCGATGTAGAACATCAGGAGCGAGGCGATCGTCTCGTTGATGCCGCGATAGTGGCGCAGCGCGCCGACCGCGCCGATCCACAGCGCACCGGTGATGGCCGCGGTCAGCAGCATGACCGGCATGACGACGAAGGGCGGCGCCCAGGACAGGAGCGGCAGAGCCACCACGGCCGCGGTGAAGCCGGACAGCACCAGCGCCCCCTCCCCGCCGATGATGACCAGTCCCAGCCTGGCCGGAATGGCCACGCAGAGCGCCGTCAGGATCAAGGGCGCGGTGCGCACCAGCGTGTTCTGCCACGAGAATTCCGTGCCGAAGCCGCCGCGCCAGAGCAGTTCGAAGAAGGTCTGCGGCGATTTGCCGAGCGCCAGCAGGAACAGCGAGAACAGGCTTGCCGAGACGATCAGCGCGAACAGCGGGATGACGATGAATTCGGCCGAACGCCTCATGCCGCCGATCCACTCGCCGATGGCGGAGGGCGCCGCGAGGCCGGAGGATTGGGTGGTTTCCGTCACGGGGTCTCCCTCGTTCCCGCGGATGCCGGCCCGAAACGCACCGTTCCGGAAACCGCATTGCCGCCGCCTTGGCGCCGCACGCGACCCGACCGGATGGTCCGGACCGACGGCGCGGGCGGCGCGAAGATGCAATCACCGGCGCTTCGAGACGCGAAGCGCCGGGCCTTCCCATCGCGTCCGGCGGACCGGATGAACCGATCCGGGACGCGGAGGCGGCCGCACCCGGCCGCGCAGCGGTCGAATCAGGTCAGCGAGCCGACGATGCCTTCGACCAGATAGTTCGTCGTTTCCAGGAAGTTGTCGTAATTGTCGATGGTCTTGCCGGCGGCGACCACTTCCTTGCCCTTGTTGTCCTTGATCGGACCGGTGACATAGGGCTTGTTCGCCTTCAGATCCGCGATGGCCGCCGTGGCCGCCGCCTTGGCCGCATCGGTCGCGCCGGCGCCGAAGGCGGTGTTCTGGACATAGCCCTTGTCGTAGCCGCCGCGCTCGAAGTTCGGCAGCTTCTGGCCCTTAGCAAGAAGGTCGGCGAAGTTCTTGTAGATCGTCTCCCACTTGTACTCGGCGCCGGTGATGAAGCCCTTCGGCGCCAGCGAGGCCTGGGAGGCATTGTGGCCGCAGCACTTGATGCCGCGCTTCTCGGCGGTCTCGATCACCACCTTCGGGCTGTCGACATGGCAGGTCAGCACATCGCAGCCGGCGTCCGCCAGCGCGTTGGCAGCCTCGGCCTCGCGGACCGGCAGGGCCCAGTCGCCGGTGAAGATCAGCTGGATGGTGGCGTTCGGGTTCACCTTGCGCACGCCGAGCGCGAAGGCGTTGATGTTGGTCAGCACCGAGGAGATCGGCTTGGCGGCGATGAAGCCGAGCTTGTTGGTCTTGGTCGAGAGACCCGCGGCGATGCCGTCGACATAATGCGCCTGGTGCAGATAGGCGTAGTAGGAGCCGGCATTCTTCGGATGCTTGTCGGCCTGCCACAGGCCGATGGCATGGCGGAACTCGACATCCGGGAACTTCTTCGCCATCTCGATCATGTGCGGATCGAAATAGCCGAAAGAAGTGGCGAAGATCAGCTTCGCACCGTCCAGCTTGATCATCGATTCCATCGTTTTCTGCACGGCGATGGTCTCGGGGACGTTCTCCTCCTCGACCACCGTGATGCCCGGCACGGCCTTCAGGGCCTTGGCGGCCACCGCATGGGCCTGATTCCAGCCGAAGTCGTCGCGCGGACCGACATAGATGATGCCCATGGTGAGCCCCGCCGCCGCGGCAGGGCCGATCGCACCGAGTCCGGGCGCAACGCCGAGCGCCGCACCGGCAGCCGCCGTCTTCAGAAGGCGGCGGCGGGAAATCAGAATGTCCGACATGAAAGGCTCCCCTTCGACCGGTCACGCTCAGATTGCATGCAATCTCGCGCCGTTCCGCGGATGGGTCTCGCAATGCCCGTGCCAACCCCGCGCCTTCGGATGGATCTGCGACACGAGGCGACGGAATGTCCGGATCGCCGCCGTCCCGCGCGCGCGCCCCGGGCCGTGGCACGCCCCGGCGCTTCGCGATATGTGGACGGGATTGTATGCACATGCGATGTTTGCAGGCATTATGCCTTCAAACTAGGCAAATTCAGCCCCTCTCGTCCGACGGTCCCGTCACCCGTCCGTGCCGCCGCGGCGATGCGCGTAGGTTGCGTCGAGACGGCCTGCCAGATAGTCGGCGGCCGCGACCGGCGGATGGTTCGGCTGCGCGCCGGGGGCGACCGTGCCGGGCAGTGCGGCCACGAGGGCATCCGGGTTGGGATCGAGAAAATAGGCGATCGAGAAACGCTCGCGCCCGCTCGCATTGACCACGCGATGCGGCGTCGAGACATAGACGTCGTTGGTCCAGCGCATCAGGCAGTCGCCGATATTGACCACATAGGCGCCGGGAACGACCGGCGCCTCGATCCAGACCCCGTCCCGCCGCCGGACCTGCAGGCCGCCGACGTCGTCGGTCATCAGAAGCGTGATGTTGCCGTAGTCGGTATGTTCGCCGGCGCCGATCTGCCCGGGCTCGGCCTCGACCGGCTGCGGGGGATAGTGCAGCAGGCGCAGGGTCGACATCGGCCGGTCGATCAGGAATTCGAAATGATCCGGCGGGAGCCCGAGATCGCAGGCGAAGGCACGATGCAGCCATGCGCCCAACGCCTGGGTTTCGTCGAAATAGGCCAGTAGGGTTGCGCGGAAGGCCGGATTGGCCGGCCAGCCGTTGAGACCACGAAAGGGAACACCGGCCTGCAGGTCCGGGTGATCTGCGGCAAGTTCGAGACCGACGTTGAAGGCCTCCTTCAGGTCGGCGGGGCGGGCCGGATCGAGCGCCTCGCTCTTCAGGGCCGCATAGCCGCGGTTGTTGCCGACCCGCTCGATCGCCACGCGCGCCTTTTCGGTCGGATCGAGTGCAAAGAACCAGCGGGCGCGCGCAAAGGTTTCGTCGATCAAAGCCTGTGGGACGCCATGGCCGATAACATAGAAGAAGCCGATCTCACGGCATGCCGCCCCGATCAGCGCCGCCAGGCGCGGCAGGTCGCGGCCGGAGAGATCGATGACGGGAAGCTGATCGGACATGCGGGTCGTGCTCCTCGAACTGCGGGCATCGGATGCCTTGGGCCGGCAATCCGCACAGCAAATAGACTGCACATATTTTCACCAGACAAGGCCTTGGAACCATTCGAATCGTGGCAGATTGTCGGAATCCTGGGGTTGGCATCGGCCTTGCCACTCGCTACCACGCGATAAATAGTCCTATCCTCGCGTTCGATGTGTGCTCGGGCGGCGAACAATAGATGGAAGTGATCGGAGAATGTCGATGAAGGCGCCCATAACGGCGATCTCAGGCAAGAGCAGACCGAATCTCCGCGTGATCGAGGCCGGCACCCCGACGCGAACGGTGGATTCGAGCCTGACGCGCGCCGAACGACTGCGTGCGGAGCTCGCCGACGATATCGTCTGCGGCCGACTGGCACCGGGCACCGCGCTCGACGAGACGACGCTCGCCAATCGATTCGGCGTGTCGCGGACGCCGGTCCGCGAAGCCCTGCGCGAACTGGCCGCGGCCGGGCTGGTGGTGCATCGCGCCCATCGCGGAGCGGTCGTCACAGCGCTCACCGAGGAGCGGCTGCGCGAGATGTTCTCCGTCATGACCGAACTGGAGGCACTCGCGGCGGCCGGCTGCGCAAGTTCCATGTCGCCCTCCGAACGGCAGCAACTGGTCGACATCCACGACGACGCCGAGAATCTGGTCCGCGCCGGCGATCTGGCGGCCTATGCCGAAGCCAACGATCGGTTTCACGACTGCCTCTATGCCGGCAGCCACAATTCCTTCCTGGCCGAGACCCTTCTGTCGGTGCGCCGGCGCGTGTCCGCCTTCCGCCGCGCCCAGTTCCGCAGTCTCGGCCGGCTGAAGCTCAGCCATGAGGAGCACGACCGCGTCGTGCAGGCGGTCCTGAGAGGCGACCGCGATGCGGCGGCGCGCGAGATGCGCAGCCATCTCGAGACGGTGCGCGATTCCTTCCTCGTCTTCCACGACGGCCTCTGACCGAAGGCCTCCGACCTCAAGGCCGGGCTGAACCGGCCGGGCCGAGTCCCGGGCGATCCAGCCCGGGACTTCCATGTCTCGTCCGCCCCGCGCCGGAACCGCCGGTCAGCGCGCCAGATGGGCGCGCCAGCCCCCAATGCCCGAAATGTCGAGAGCGCCCTCCAGCCCCTCGCGCTCGCACAGGAAGCCCTTCACGGTCGCGCCGTCCTCGAGCCGGACGGTGCCGATGCACAGCGGCTCGGGGATCAGCGGCAGGAGCGAGCCGAGCCCTTCCGGCGGCAGGGCCCAGACCTCGCCCGGAATGGCGAAACCCGCACCGTCGCCCACCCTGACCAGCCCCGGACGTTCCGGCGGTCCGCCGGCCAGCGCGTGCAGCCGGTACGAGCGCTCGGTGCGCACCGCGGCGACGAAGCTGCCGCCGCGGCTGACGAGTTCGCCGTTGAGCGGCAGGCCGGACATGTGCGCCCCGACCACCAGAAGCGGTACCGTGCCGTCCGGCGCCATCGGAGCAAGCGGCGCCGGGACGGGCCTCGGCAGGCCGGTCGCGCCGAGCGGCAGACCGCTCTCGCCCTCGACCCGCCGTCCGATCGAGGCGAGCCAGGCGTCGCGCCCGCCCGGTGCCACGAAGGTCAGGCCGGACGGACGCCCGTCCGAACGCAACCGCTCGGGCACGGCCAAGGCCGAGAGGCCGAACAGGTTGACGAAATTGGTATAGGTGCCGAGCGCCGAATTGGTCGCGATCGGATCGGCGGTCACTTCCGCGACCGTCCAGGCGCGGGTGACGGTCGGCATGACGAGCGCGTCGACGCGGCCCCAGACGGCTTCGCTCTGACGGCGCAGGTCGGCGAGGCGATAGGAGGCCTTGAAGGCCTCGACGGCGCTGCGCCCGCAGGCCGGCTCGATGATCGCCCGGGTGACCGGGTGCAGCGCGTCCGGCTTCGCGGTGATGAAGGCCTCGATCGCCGCGTAGCGCTCGGCCACCCACGGCCCCTCGTAGAGCAGGCGCGCGGCGGCCAGGAACGGCTCGAAATCGACCTCGATCAGATCCCATCCCCGCGCCGCCAGCCCGTCGAGCGCCGCCACGAAGGCCGCCTCCCCGGCCGTGTCGCCGAAGAAGTGGCGATGCGCCGGCCCGGGCATGCCGATCCGCACCCGCGCCGGCGTCGCTCCCGGCGTTCCGATCGGGATCGGTCGCGAGAAGGCATCGGCCGGATCATAGCCGCCCATCACCGTCAGGACCGCCCAGGCATCGTCGACGGTCAGGCCGAAGATCGAGACGCAATCGAGCGACCGGCAGGCCGGCACGACGCCCTGGGTCGAGGTCAGACCGGGCGTCGGCTTCAGGCCGACCAGATTGTTGAGGCCGGCCGGCACGCGGCCGGACCCGGCCGTGTCGGTGCCGAGCGAAAAGGATGCGATGCCGGCGGAGACCGCCGTCGCCGAACCGGACGAGGAGCCGCCCGGGATGAGGACCGGATCGAAGGCGTTGCGCGGCACGCCATAGGGCGAGCGGACGCCGACGAGGCCGGTCGCGAACTGGTCGAGATTGACCTTGCCGAGCATGATCGCGCCGGCCGCTTCCAGCCGGGCGACCACCGTCGCCGAGGCCTCCGGGACATAGGCGAAGTCCGGACAGGCGGCCGTGGTCGGCAGCCCGGCGACATCGATATTGTCCTTGACCACGAAGGGGATGCCGAAGAGCGGCAGCCCGGCCCGCGCGTCGGCCGGAAGCGCGGCCAGAGCCGCCGCCCGGGCCGTCAGCGCGGCGCCGGTCGGCCGCGCCAGGAACAGGGCCGGATCAGCATGGGTGGCGATCCGCGCCTCGACGGCGGCCAGCAGATCCTTCGGGTCAAGCCCTTCCGAATAGGCCGTCGCGAGCGACGCGATATCGAAACTGGCAGGCACGGCCTTCGGCATTCATTCTGTCTCCCTGTGCGGCGTCCCTTGGGGACGGAACCGCGCCTCGGCCGCGCCGATCCGATCGGCGCGGGCTCTGCGGTTTAGCAATCCGCATGCCATGGCCTGTCACTCGTATACAATTCCTCCGGTGGCCGCGCGAGCCACTTTGCCCAGATTCCCTAGAGCCTGTCCCGTCTGGATCGAAGCGATCCAGACGAAAAGGACTGGCTCAAGGTGTTGATGCTGGAGCATTTCCTTATGGATCGGATGATTCCATCCGATCCGGAAATGCTCTAGTGGTTCGATCGGGACGCCCGTCAGCGGGCATGCGGACCGAGCCGCGCGACCAGGTCCGGCGGCAAGTGACCGTCGCGATCGGCCGCATAGGCGCGTGCGGCATCGATCAGGGCATCGGCCATCGCGGGAGACAGATTGGTGAAGCGCCGCAACGGCTTGCCGCGTGCCTTGAGGGCCGCGTTGCAGGGCCGCGGGCAGCCGTCGAGACAATCGACGCGGGTGACCGACAGGTCTTCGCCCCGATCCGCGGCGCGGACCACCACCGCATCGGCAAGCGCCGCACCCCGCGTCGTCGACGGAACGGGATCGGCGGTGCGGTCGCAGGTGACGCAGACGATCAGGCGCGCCGTCATGGAACGGCCGGCTCGGGACCGGAGGCTCCGACCGGCAGGCGCCGGCGGCGGCGCGGCGGCGTCACCCGCGCCAGCCAGCGCCCGAAGGCCGCCGCCGCACTGGCCACCGACCAGACCCAGCCGAGTGCGGCGAACAGCCAACCGAAGATGTGGGCGAGGCTCTTGGAGAGCAGAATCGCGCCACGCCCGCACAGTTTCATGACCGCCCGGGTCCCCGTCCCGTAGACCTCGGACAGGCGGGCGAAGCGCGCGATCTCGGGGCCGGACCGCGCCGAGGCGAGCACGTCGTCGACGGCGCGGTAGCCGGCGCGTCGATAGAGCTTGGCGGCATCCTCGCCCATGGCGGCCAGCGGCGCGAGCCGCTCGGTGCGCACCGCGGCGAGGGCGGCGGAGCGTGCCTCGGACAGTTCGAACTTGCCGACCGAGGCCAGGGCCCGCTTCAGCCCCGGCATGTCGACCGCAGTGCGCAGGAGCCCGCCGACCGATGCGGCGAGCGGCGCGGACAGCCGGCCGGCCTTGCGGGCCGTCTTGACGAGGGTCAGCCCGGCCCGGACCGGTGCCGGCGTGCCGGCCATGGCCCAGGTGGCGCCGGTGACGGCGAGGCCGACGGCCGACAGTCCGACCAGAATCTCGTCGACGGCCTCGCCGCGGGCAGCATGCCAGCCTTCGCGAATGAGATCGCGCACGTCGCCGATGCCGACCACATCCGCCGTGAAGGCCCCTGCCATGCCGGACAGCCCCTCGCCGTCGCCGATGAAGGCGCCACGCGCGAAAGCCTTGGTGCTTTCCCAGGTCTGCCCGTCCTCGAGCGCCTTGACGGCGGCCTTGCGCGCCGGGGCGACCGGCACGCGTTCGGCCTCGGCCAGGGCCAGGAAACTCTGCGCAAGGTCGAGATCGCGCTGCGCCACGGCCGCATCGATCTCCTCACCGATCCGCGCCTCGCTGACCCGTTCGGCCAGTTCGAGACGCGCGAGCGCGGCGGGATCCTCGGAGGCGGCCCACCAGGTCCAGGCGGTATGGGCGGCCGGCAGCACCACGCGCCCGGCCTGCCACAGCCCCGCCAGCACCGAAACCATGACGAGGACGGTCCAGAGCCTCCGGACCCGGTGCAGAACCGCCCAACCCATGCCGTGCCGCCGTACCCTTTCGCCGACCGGCCGCCGCCGACGGGCGGGAGTCCGAAGCCGATCCGGCCCATGATATGGGAAGAGATTGCGGCGACGTGGCGGCCTTTGTCGAGCCTGTCACCGGCCCATCCCGGGCTGGGCCGCCGACCGACGCCCGGGGAGCGCGGGCACCCGCGGCGCGCGGGCGCAGCGCCGATGGCGCCCGGCCGGTATCGACGCCATGCGACGGCCCCCACGCCGGCGGTCGGACCCGCAGCCCACGCCGTGCGACCCGGCCGCTACCGTCGAAGGGCAGCCTGCTCCGGTTCGCGGGATGCAGGAGAGGCTTCCGAACCGATCGAACCGCCGGCACATCGTCCGCCCTGAAGAGACCGGGCGTAGCCTGCCTCTCTCTGCTTCGAGGGATTTATCCGATCCGCCCGGGGGGCTCCGATCGGATCTGGCGCTAGTCGATCAGGACGCGATTCGGGCGGTTCACGGCATCGCAGAACCAAATTTCCGTGGCGGCGCGCTCGGCGAGGCGCTGCAGGTAGGAAATCTCGCGCGCAGAGAAATCGCGCGGCACGGTGTCGAGCAGGCAGAGGGCGCCGATCGGATGCTGGCCGTTGTGGCGGATCGGCGCGGCGGCGATCGAGCGCAGGCCATACCGGCAGGTCAGGATGTTGCCCGCAAATCGGGCATCCAATCGGAGGTCGGCGACGACCAGGGCGGATTCCTCGACGATCACATGGCTGCACAATGCCTGTGTGCGCGGCAGCAGCGGCAGGTCGCGGCCGGCCGTGGCGAGCCCGATGACCTCGTTCTCCTCGACCAGTGTGATGAGGACCGTCGAAACCTTGAAATCTCTCAACGCCCGTCTGCAGATAGCCTGCAGGGCCGGTGCGGAGTTGCGAGCAACGAGTCCGAGATCGCGGACGATCTCCAAACGCTCGGCTTCATTGATCGGGACCGGATGCACTGTCGGAAAGCTCCAGTTGGAGGAGCATCTTGGCCCGAAGGAACTAACAAATCGTTTTAGAAGACGATCGATTCAAGTATTGAGATTCACATGCAAAATATTGATGCAATCAAAACGCGAAATCGATAGATTGCCGGAGGTTGCACTTGACGATCGTTCGCGTACATTCAACTTGACGTCAAATGCTTGCAGATTAAGAATTTTCGACCATTGATTGCCGACCTTGAACCTCCGGAGTCAGAGCGACCGCATCAGCCCGCCGTCGACCTTCAGATTTTGACCGGTGATGTAGCCGCCGCCGTCGGACAGCAGGAACGCCACCGTGGCGGCGATCTCGTCGCTGGTGCCGTAGCGCCGCATCGGCACGGCGGCGCGGCGTTCCTCGGTTGCCGGCAGGCTGTCGATCCAGCCGGGCAGGACGTTGTTGATGCGGATGTTGTCGGCCGCATAGCTGTCGGCGACCAGCTTGGTGTAGGCGGCGAGGCCGGCGCGGAACACCGCCGAGGTGGGGAACATCGGCGACGGTTCGAACGCCCAGGCGGTCGAGATGTTGACGATGGCGCCGCCCTTCTGCGCCTGCATGATCGGAATCACCAGCCGGACCGGGCGGATGACGTTCATCAGATAGACGTCCATGCCGCGATGCCAGTCGGCGTCGCTGATCTCCAGCACCGGCCCGCGCGGCCCGTGGCCGGCACTGTTGACGAGCGCGTCGATGCGGCCCCACGCGGCCATGGCGGCGTCGACCAGCCGCTTCAGGTCGTCGTTCGACTGGTTCGAACCGGTCACGCCGATGCCGCCGAGTTCGGCGGCCAGAGCCTCGCCCTTGCCGGACGACGACAGGATCGCGACCCGGTAGCCGTCCGCCGCCAGCCGCCGGGCCGCCGCCGCGCCCATGCCGCTGCCGCCCGCCGTGATCAGCGCCACCTTGCCGGTCGTCATCGTGCGTTCCCCCTCGATCGAAGCCGTTCGGCCCTGCCTCCATCGATCAGGAATCCGCCGCGCTGGCAAGGTGCGCGCGATCGGCGACATCTATTCGACAATATCCTTGTCGAAAGCAATTGACAGCGGCGACCCTTTCGACAAATGTCATGTCGATAGGAGCACCGACGTGAACATCCGCGAGCTCGCCGCCCTGACCGGGGTCGCCGAACGCCAGATCCGCTACATGATCGCCGAAGGCTTCGTGCCGGCGCCGCGCGGCGGACGGGCACGGGCGGACTACGGCGACGACCATGTCGCGGCGATCCGACGCTATGGCGAATTGCGCGCCAGGGGCCTGCCGCCCGCGGCCATCAAGGTGCTTCTGAACGAGGGGGGCGCGGTTCCGTTTCCGGTCGCGCCGGGGCTGACCCTCATGGTGGAACCCCGCCTGATCGGCAGCGGCGAACCGGCCGAAGGGCTGGTGGCTCGCCTGGCCGAGGTGGTGCGGACGATCGTCGAAAAGGACCGCCGCGATGACGACTGATATCCTCGCAAGCCCCGATCCGCTCGGCCGCTGGAAAGCCGGCGCCCACATTCGCGGCAGCGACACGCCGGTGCCGCTGATTTCGACCCGCTACGACATCCGAATCCGCGGCGCCCTCGCCGAGATCGCCACGCGCCGCGTCTTCCGCAACGCCGAAGCCGGCAGCATCGAGGCGACCCTGACCTTCCCGGTGCCGGTCCAGGCGACGCTCTACGGACTGACCGCCACCATCGACGGCCGCCGGCTGGTCGCACAGGCGGCGGCCCGCGGCGCGGCGCGCGAGGTCTACGAGACGGCGATCGACCGCGGCCGCACCGCCGTCCTGCACGAGGAGGTCCTGCGCGGCATCCACATGCTGTCGATCGCCAACATCCCGCCCGGCGGCGAGGTTGCGGTCGAAGACCGCTGGGTCGTGGCGTTGACCACGCTCGGGCCGGCCACCGACCGGCTGACGCCGGATGGGTCGGTCGCCGTGCTGCGCATTCCGGTCACGGTCGGCGACCTCTACGGCCGCTCGCCCCTGCCCGATTCCGACGATTTGGTCGGAGGCGGCGCGCCGGCACGGGCGAGCATCTATGCGACCGCCGACACCGGCGCCCTCACGGTCAACGGCCTCCGCCCGGGTGCGGACGGCCTGGAGGTCCCGCTCGGCCGGCCGATCGACCTGCGCCTGGAAGGCTGGCGGCCGGCCGCCCTGTCCGCACCGTTCGGCGACGGCCGCGGTCTGCGGCTGACGCTCGCCCCTGCCCCCATCGCCGAGAACCGGCTCGACTGCGACCTGCTCCTCGACGAATCCGGCTCCATGGGCGAGCGCGATCCCGGCGGGCGCACCAAGCACGAGACCGCCGTCGCCGGTCTCAGGGACGCCGTCGGCCGGCTCCGGCCGGGCGACAGGCTGCGGCTCTGGCGCTTCGACGAGCGGCACGACTTCGTCGGCGCCGTCACCGATGCCACAAGCCTGGAGACGGCGCTGCGCGGCCTGACCGGGCCGCATGGCGGCACCGAGATCGGCGGCGCGCTGGCCGCGGTGGCGGACCGGCCGGAAAGCCGGACCGTGGTCATCGTCACCGACGGCAAGAGCTATGCGCTCGACGTGCAGGCCCTCGCCCAGACCGGCCGGCGCTTCACCGTGGTGCTGATCGGCGAGGACAGTCTCGAGGCCAATGTTGGCCATCTGGCCGCGCTCTCGGGCGGCGATCTCTTCGTCGGGGCGGCTGCCGATACCGGCCGTCTGCTCGCCGCTGCCGTCGCCTCGGCGCGCCAGCCGATCGCCCCGCCGGCCTCCGGCGGCGACCCGCTACGCGACGGGCTCGCCCTGACCCGGTCCGGCCTCACCATCACGGTCGATTTCCATCCCGGCCCCGAGGCCGGTGCGGAGGACGAGGCGGTCGCAGCCTTCGCGGCCGGCCTGATCCTGCCCCGCCTCGACGCCGCGGCTGCGACCGAACTCGCGCTCCGCCATCGGCTGGTCACGCATCTGACCAGCCTGGTCATGGTCGACGAGGCCGGCGCCGTCAGCGAGGAGCTGCCGGCCACCCGCAAGGTCGCGCTGCCGACGATGGACTTCGAGATGGCCGTTGCGATGGACGTTGCGATGTTTCGCACCTTCAGCCCGTCGATGGCCACGCCGGGTTCGCCGGCCCGCAGCCGGACGGCACCGACCAAGGTCATGCTCCCCGATCACGACGCGCCGGCCAGCGCCCCCTCCGGCGGGGCGGTCGACCCGGCCGAACCCGACGCGGCCGCGCGGGCGCCATCTCTGCTGCGCCGCCTGTTCCGGCGCCGGGGCGATGGCGACCTGAAGACCATCGCCGCGTCGATCCCCTGGCACGACATCACCGATCTCGCGGACCTGCCCGGGCGCCTGACACCCGAACAGGCCGCCGCGCTCGACCGGCTCGCCCGGCATCCGGCCGTGGTCGCGCTGGCGGCCCGGCTCGGCCGGCGGGTGGAGATCGTGGCGGCCGCCCTCCTCGCCGAACTGGCCCGACCGGGTGACCGCAACGCCGGCCGCCTGGCCAGGCGCGGGCTCGCCGGCTGCGTCAAGGCGGAGATCGCGGCCTTGTGGCAGGCGATCGCTCCCTGACACGGGCGCGCTGCCGGCGGGGCCCAGATGGGCGCCGCCGGCAGCGCACGGGTTCGCCCCGCCCCGCTCAGGCCTCGACGACCGCCGCCACGACGAAGCCGTCCGGCCCGGCAAGGGCGCCGAGGATCGGCCAGGCCGCCGCGGACAGCATGATCCAGTCGATCCGCTTGCCGATCCGGCCCGGCGGATCGGCCGCATCCTCGAGGTCGGGCGGGAGCAATTCGATCTCCTCATAGGGCCGGTCGGCATGAGCCCGGGCGATCTCGACCCCGTCCCGCTCGACCGCCAGCCGCACCCAGCCGGACGGCTCGGCCGTCACGCTGACGGTGATCACGGCTCCGTCCGACCCGAGGATGATGCGGACCTGGTCGCTGGCGAGCGGGTCCCGGAGGCTGACCTCGACGATGCGCCCCGCCGCCGGCCCGCTATCGATTCGCCACTGCGGATAGATCTCGGCCGCCATCGCCAGACGGGCGACGAGCGCCTCCGCCTGCGGTCCGGCCTCCGGCCCGGTCAGATCCCGACCGGTCGCGATATCGAAATGCGAGGGGCGGCCGGGCGACGACATGCAGCCTCCAAGCGACGGCCGGCCGCCGCAACCTCAACGCCGCGGCCGGTCCTGCCGGAACCGGCATAGACCTATCACCGCCGGACGACGCAGGCATGTCTGCCTTTCGACGTGCCGGTGACGGCCCGGCGTCGGCGCCGTCAGGCTCAGAGACTGCGCCAGAAACGGGGGTCCTCGGCGGCCTGGATCGACACCCACCGGATGTCGGTCGCCCGCCAGGGCCGGATCGCGTCGGACCGGTTGTCGAGCACGAGATCGCCGTCGCGGGTCTTCACGACCAGCACCGCATGGCCCTCGCCGTTCGGTACGCGTCCGACCGCCAGACGAAGCGCCGAGGCCGGCCATCCGGCCTGGATCAGCCGGTGCCGCTTGGTGATGGCGAAATCCTCGCAATCGCCGCTGGTCGGGGCAAGCGACCACTGGTCGACGATGCCCGGACCGGACCGGTCGTTGACCGGCAGGATCTCCCGGTTGACGGCCCGGTTGACGCCTTCCAGCACGGCCCGGCGCTGGTCGGTCAGGCCGATCCGGGTGACGCGGATCAGGCTCGGCTTGCGGCATTCCGACGGGCTGTTCAGGCAGAACATGACATGGCCCATCGGGGCGACCGCGTAGCTGCCTTCCTGGATGAAGCTGTGCCGCGCCTTTTTGAACTGGGTGGCCGAACCGCCGAGGCTGATGGCATGCGCCGGCAGGCTTGACAGCGTGACGGCGGCGGTAGCGACGGCGGCGACAGTGAGAGAGCAAACCAGAAAACGACGCATCATGAGCGCAAGTCCCCATTTCGTGGGGGTCGTTATACGCAAGACAATTCAATATCACGCTAGAACTGCAGGGTTAATTCGAGCGCCCGAATATACGATACCGTAACCATGATCGGGGCGACGCGGACCGGTCTTGCTGATCCGATCTTTACCTTCTCGTGCTGGACTGAGGCCGAAGCACAGGCCGCGGCCGGGATAGCCGGAAGTCGGGAGCATCGTCCGTGTCGTTCAGTCGCCTGGTGCTGCGCTACACCGCCTTTGCGGTGCTCGCCACTCTGGTCAACCTTGCCACCCAGCGCGGCATCCTGGCCTTCGGCACCGGGCCGGCGCTGTTCGCCGCCGCCCTGATCGCCGGCACCGGCACCGGGCTGGTGACGAAATACTGGCTCGACAAGCACTGGATCTTCTTCGACCGGGACCGCGGCCTCGCGGCGCATTCGCGCCAGTTCACGCTCTATACGGTGATGGGGCTGGCCACGACGGCGATCTTCTGGGGCCTGGAGACGGCCTTCTGGCTCGCCTGGCAGTCGGATGCCATGCGCGAGGCCGGCGGCGTGCTCGGCCTCGCGATCGGATATGTGGTCAAGTACAATCTCGACCGCCGCTTCGTCTTCACCGGCGCGCGCCACGTCCCGGCCCATGCCGGCTGAAGGCCCCGCTCACTTCGGCGGCGGCACCTGCAGGGTGACGCCGGTATGCTCCGCCTTGCCGTCCGAGAAGCTGTCCCATTTCAGCCAGCGGGCATTGAGGTTGGTGACCTCCTCCTTGCGCAGGCTGGTGGTGATCAGGCCGATCTTGGCCGGCACATAGTTGGCGTCGTCGTTGACGATCGCGCGCGCCTGACGCTCCAGGCGTTCGGCCATGCGCCCGTCGCCCTGCCGGCGCGACGCATTGGCGCGCACGATCAGTTCGTTCGCCTCCGCCAGCCGCTCCGCCTTGATGCTGTAGGTGACGGCGATGGAGTCGCGCGGCCCCATCAGCTTCATGAAGGCCTGGAAGTCGGAGCGGAACACCTCGTTGCCGGGCGCGTTCAGAATGCGCTGCATTTCCGGCGTGTCGACGGCGGCGAATGCCTGGATCAGACCCTGGCTGAGATTGGCCTGGCGGACCTTCTCGACCTTCTTGAAGGTGCCGTCGGGATCGGAAACCTGCTTCCACTTCGAGACGCAGGAGACCGAAGTCGAGACGCCGATCCCGACGAGATCGGTGTTCTGGACATTGTCGGTGATGTTGTAGAGCGGCTTGTCGTCCGAGGTGCCCTTGATGCCGTCGCTGCCCGACGACATGCCGAAATGCTGGTTGGCCCCCTGCTGGCCGCCGAGACCGGCAAGCGCGCCGGTGCCCATGTTGAGTGGATTGTAGAGCCGCGCATAGACCGACACGTTGGCTCCCGCCGTCAGCGTCACGTCGACCTCGCCCTTGCGGGTGATCTCGCGCTGGCTCTCGGTGGTCACGTCCTTGCGCCCGGTCGAGAGGCCGACCTGCGCCTGGGCCTGCATGCCGACGCCGAGCGTGTCGGAGACGCCGGACAGCTTCGGCCCCTTGCCGCCGACCTGGGCACGGCCGGTCACCTGCGCATTGGCGCCGATGCGGCCGCGCGTCTCGGAGGTGCCGCCGACATCGGTGGCGTCCTGCCAGTCCCAGAGGTCGATCTTGCCGCCGTCGACCATCTTGGCGACGAGATTGACCATCGCCTGGCAGCCTTCCGGGCTGTTGGCGAAGGAGATGCTGACGCCGGACAGGTAGCCGACGCTGCCTTCCACGCCGACCGAACCTTCCGCCGTCAGTTCGACGCCGGGCGCGACATCGAACTTCTTGCCGACGACCAGGTCGAGATTGCCGCGCCCTTCGCCGCCGGTGCGCAGATGCAGCTTGAAGCCGTCGCTGCCGCGCTCGATCTCGAACTGGCCGATATGGGCACCGGACAGTTTCGCCTTGATGCCGACCAGACCACTCGGCTCGACGGGAATCTTGCCGCTGTCGAGCGTGATGCGCTGGCCGGCGCGCAGGTCGAGCTTGTCGCCCTCCTGGAAGCTCGACAGCATCGAGATCAGGCTCGACTTGGTGCTCTCGTCCATCACCTTGCGATTGAGCAGACCGTCGGGCGTGAAGCCGTGGCCGATCGACTTCATCAGATCGACCATGCCGGCCTTGGAGAAGAAGGCCGGGTTCTCGACGCGGATCCGGTCGACGGTCTCGGGCGAGAGTTGGGCCTCCTGGAACCACTGGCGCATGTCGGACGCGCTCATGCGGCTGTAGAGGACGGAATCGATCTCCGGCGCGAAGGCGTCGAGGTCGAGCCCCCAGCCTTTCAGCCGCGTCTCGATCGACTTGCGGGCCGGATCGGTGCCGGGGTCGAAGGTCTCAGAGACGCCGTCCTTGACGGTGAGATCGGTCTTGGCATGGCTGAACCCGCCGGCCGCCCATTCCGAGAGAACGGCGGCGCGCACCATGTCGGTGACCCGCCCCATGACCTGAGGATGCGCCTGGCGCCGCTGCGCGACCAGATCGTCGAGCGCGCCGCCGCCGGTTTCGATCTCGCCGCCGTGCTTTTCGAGCAGGGACGGCCCGGTCTCGCGGATGAAGACGATCGCCTCGCAGACATCCTTCAACTTGGCGAGTTCGCCGATATCGGGACGTTCGCGCAGGCGCGCGGTCATCTTGGCCCAGCCGGACCGGTGCATCGAGCCGGTGTCGTAGCCGCGCAGATCGTCGAGCAGGCCGTTCATGCGCCGCTCGGCATCGCGGGCCGCCGGCAGGTCGCGGCGCTGAATCGCGGCGTCATACTCCTCCTTGATCTTCAGCGCGGCCAGGACGCTCTTGGCGCTGCGCAACCCGCGCGGATCGTTCGCGCTGACCTTGATGCCGCGCTGGTCGTCGGCATTGGCGTCCGTGATGATCTTGCGGCTCGCCTCGATCCGGTCCTCGACGCCGCGATAGTCCTGGTAGACCTCGACGATCGCATCCTCCAGGCCGCGATACTGGCGGCCCTGGTCGACGAGGCCGGTCCAGACCGGATCCTGCGGATCGCCGCCCGACAGATCGCGCCGGATCTGGCTTGCGACGTCCTTGAAGTGGCCGGAGACCGTCGGGTCGTCGAGCGACAGGCCGGAGCGACCGCCGGTGCGCTCGGTGCGGACCGGCATCAGATGGGCCTTGCGGTAGCGTGCATCCGCATCGCCGACCAGGATATCGAGCACTTCCGAGCCGAGCGCCCGGTTGCTCTCGGCCTGGTAGCCGTCGATCATGCCTTGGGTCAGTCCGCTCTTCAGGACGATGCGGGCGACATCGTTGATCGACTTCGTCACCTGATGGACATCGTCGACGCCGCCGACGCCCTGCCGGTTCATCTGGCCGACAAGCGTCTCGACCTCGGCCAGGTCGGTCGGCGTGACGCCGATCGCCCGCAGGTCCTCGTTGGAGATGCCGACATGAGCGAGCGGCGATCCCGGCTGCGGGTCGAGCGAGGCGAGATCGAGACCCGGATGCAGCCCGAGCGCATGGTGTTCGGCCTTCAGCGTCTGGGCTTCGAGATGGGCAATCCGGGCCATCAGGAAGGCGACATCGCGCCCGGAGGCCTCGTTGCCGAAGGATTTCAACGCCTTCAGAAGGGCCGCATCCTTGCGGATGCTGGACGGCGCGCCGTTGAAGACCCGCACCGAACCCTGCCCCCAAGTCCAGGGCTTGTACCAGCGCCGGCGATCGACGCTGAGCACGTCGGCCAGCCGGCGGTTGACCTCGCCGAGTTCGTGGCGGAGCTGCGCGGCCTTGCGGCCCTCGGCGGGCGCCTCGCGCAGGGCACGGCATTCGGACAGCGTGTGGGCGAGATCGCGGCGCAGCGGACGGAAATAGTCGAGCAGCTTGTCGCGGTCGGCCGGCTTCAGGTCCTCTTCCCGCAATTGCGCGAGATCGAGGATGTCTTTCGGCAGCGGCCCGTAGTCGCGCTCGAACCGCGCCGTGATGGTGGCGACGGACTGCCGGGCGCCGCGCTCTTCCTCGAAGGGCAGGCACGCCCTGTCGAAGGCGGCATCGTGACCCTGCAGGCCTTCGAAGGTCTCGCCGTCGCGGATCATGCCGGCCAGCGTCGACAACCCCTCGGCAGCCTTGCCGCGCCGGACCGGGTCGAGGCTGTCGCCGTTGTCGCGAATGTTCGGCAGGGCCGATGCGATGGAGCGCATCGCGCCGCCGAGCGGGAATTTGGGATCCTTGTCGAGGATCCGCCCGAAGCTGGCGACCGCATCGCGGGCGTCGAGCCGCATGCCGATCTCGGCGACCAGCCGGTCGATCTCGCCCCGCGCCTTGGCGGATGCCTCCTGGCCGTGCAGGTTGCCGAGCGCCTCGCCATAGCCGGAGAGCGCCTCGCGGAATTCCGCCAGCGTGAACGGCTCGCCGCCATCGGTCAGGACCGGCTCGCGGCCGGCGCCGAATTCGTCGATCATCCGGCCGACCTGCCGCACGGTCGCCTCGCTCACGCCCGGGCGGCCGATGCCGTGGCTGGCATTGTGCAGCGACCACAGCGCGGTCATCACGCCGCCCTTGGTCAGGGGGCCGTCCAGGTTCGCGCCCAGGCGCGGGAATTCGGCACCGATCTGGGTCGCGACGATCCGGTCGCGCAGCTTGAGAAGTTCGGCGACGGCGCCCTCCAGTCCGGCGATGTCGTCCTTGGCCTGCCGGATCGCCTCCGGGTCGATCGGATCGGTCGTTTCCAGCCGATGCAGATGATCGCGCGCCGTCGCCAGCGCCGTGCGCCGGTCGACCAGCAGGTCGCCGACGACCGCCTGCTGCTTTGCCGCATCGCCCTTCAACTTCAACTGGTCGCCGACCAGAGCCGTCTCCCGGGCCAGGCGCTCCTGCGGAGTCGTCAAGGTCTCGCGCGGAACGTCCTTCATCAGCAGGTTGCGGAAGCCCTCCTCAAGCGCCGTCGCCCCCTTGCGCAGATCGGCGAGCTTCTCGCCGAAGGTCTTGGCCGGAGCCTGCCCACCCTGCACTTGGCCACCCTGGACTTGGCCACCCTGCCCCTGGACAAGCGGCACCTGCCCGCCCTGCACGTTCCCGCCCTGGACGTTTCCGACTTGGACCTGGCCGCCGACCTGGGTCTTCTTGCGCTGGATCGCGCCGCCGGGATCGCCCTTGGCGAGGCGTCCGAGCAGCAGGGCACCGCGATGCCCCTTGCGGGTCAGGACATGGTCGCCCTTGTAGCGGTGTTGCGAGGCGACTTTCGGCTTGTCCGTAGTCTTGGCCCGCTTGAAGGCATGGACCGACCCCTGTTGGGTCTTGCCGCCGCCGAAAAGCGCGCGCAGGGAGAAGCCCGATTTGATGCTGAGATTGGTATCGACCACGGCTGCCCCCCGGCGCTCGAACGTGACGGTCAGATGCGCACGAAATGCTGCGCGATCTCGGTATCGAGCGTTCCGGACGCCGGGAGGGCGTCGCTGTGGCGCAAGGCGCCGATCGCCGTCGCAAAGGCTTCCAGAAAGGCGGTCAGCCGGGCGGTATCCAGCCCGTCGAGCGAAATGGCGCAGCACAGGCGCAGGGCATCGCCCTCCGGATCGAGCGCGAGCCAGGCGTTGGACAGCGGGTGCCCGAACAGATTGAGCCGCATCGCGGCTTCCAGATCGGCCGCGCGGTTCGGGCCGAGCCGACGGATGGCGGCCTGCAGGTAGACGAAGCTCGATCCTTCCGGGCTTTCGAGCGAGAAGCTCTCGTCGTCGAGAACCAGGGTCAGGACGCCGGACGGATCGGGCGACAGGTCTTCGCCGATTTCCGCCCCGAGATCGGCGAGCAGTTGGAGGAAGGCGTCGGACGACTGGTGCATCCCCGATGTCCCGCGACTGAAGGCGCAGCCCCGGACGATGCGCAAAGCGCCGCTCGCCCCGAAAGCCCGCCGCTTCGAGAACCGGGAGCAGCACGAATCCGTGCAGAAGATTCAAAGCCCGCCCCGGCAGCGACCTGCGGCGCAATCCGGGCCGGCCGCTGCGGGCAGGACCGGATTCGGCCACAGCCGGGCACGTTAGTGATCTTCCACAATGGCGATGTGACAGTCGGGCGCCGGGGACGGGAACAGCATCGTTGCCGGCGGCCGGGTTTGCCGACGGTCGCGACGGAGGGCGGCGGGGGACCGGTTCGTCTAGGGGCGAAGGCCGTGCGGCGTGCGGCGCGCCGTTTCGGGCAGCGCCCGCTTGCGCACCGGGTCGGCGGGCAGCGGGTCGGCGGGCAGCGGCCCGACCAGATCCATGGCGCCGATCAGCAGCGCGGCGGCAAAACCGATCTGCACGGCCAGAACGGACAGAATGGCGGAGCCCGGCGCCCAGCCCCAGACCAGGGCCGCGACCGCATGCAGCGCCAATGCCGCCAGCGAAAGCAGCGCAAGGGCGTTCACCCGGCAAAAGAGCCCGGACAGGAGGCCACTCAGGACTGCCACCGCGAGGAGGACGATCATGGACCGGTTCGCCTTCAGGACTTCGACGACGCTCAAGATAATGCGAAGCTATGAATAGCATATTTATGAATATCTACGCATTTCCTGAGTTCGTAGCCGGTGCCGTCCCGGATACAATTCTCTCGATCCGATTCATCAATTCTTGACTCTGCTGCGATCGGAGCTCAGTCGACGGTTTCGGCCGGCGCCGACGGTCCGCTTCAGATCGGGAGTTCGCGCCCCTCGAAAAGCGCGGCGGGCACCGCCAGCGTGGCCAGCCGCGGCTCGCCGATGTCGAAGGCGACCAGCTGCCACCAGAAGAGACGCTTGCGCCGCCCGTTGCGCATCGCCGTCCAGGGAATCAAGAGCGGCGGATGTCCGATCCGGAACAGCGGCAGGATGGCGATGTGGAGGCCTTCCGGTGTGACCGTGATGGTCAGGGTGTTGCGATAGTTGACCAGGCCCATCTGGCCGGATTGCATCGAGAAGCGGCGCCCGGACACCGGCGCCCGCGCCCGGTAGCGCTCAGCCACCCGTCCCCAGCCGCCGATCGCGGCGAGCAGCTTCGAAATGCCGGCGAACATGCCGACGAGAGCGAGCGGGAACAGGATGACCATCCCCAGGACCAGGGGGACGAGGCTCGAACCCGAAGCAGACGTCATGGTCGCAGACACTCCCGGCCGGTGGCGGTCGCTGCCGACTATAGCGAGGCCGACCGGTAACCACGAGCTTCGAGCGGCGCGCCTGCGCTTTCGACCGACACCGCCTCAACGTCCGCCGACGCCTGCAGGACGCGGGCGACCGCGGTCGGGCCGGCGCCGAGCATGAGCGGGATGTCGCGGTGCGGAACAGGACGCGAGAAATAGTAGCCCTGGACATATTCGCAGCCCATGGCCCGCAGCGCGTCGAATTGCCCGGCCGTCTCGACGCCCTCCGCAAGCGCCACGATGCCGAGATTGTGGGCGAGCCCGATGATCGTGCGGACGATCTCGCGCGAGGGACCGTCCTCCATCAGCTTACGCACGAAGCTCTTGTCGATCTTCAGCTTGTCGATCGGCAGCTGGCTCAGATAGGCGAGCGAGGAATAGCCGGTCCCGAAATCGTCGATGGCGAGCCGCACGCCGAGCGCCTTCAGTTCGGCCAGGCGGCGGTCCAGCCCCTCGCCGTGTTCGAGCAGCGCGCCTTCGGTGATTTCCAGTTCCAGGCAGCGGGCCGGCAGGCCGGCCGCCGACAGGGCCGAAGCCACGCGCTCGACGATATCGCTTCGCTTGAATTCGCGCGGCGTCAGATTGACGGCGACCAGGTCGAGGGCGACCCCGGCCTCGCGCCACGCCTGCAATTGCCGGCAGGCCTCCGGCAGCACCCATTCGCCGATCGGCAGGACGAGACCGGTCTCGTCGGCGATGGCCAGGAACCGTCCGGGCTCCATCAGACCATGCACGGGGTGGCGCCACCGGATCAGGGCTTCGACACCGCGGACGCGCCCGTCCGCGGTCCTGACCAGAGGCTGGTAGTAGAGCTCGAATTCGCCGTTGTCGATCGCGCGGCGCAAGCCGATTTCCGTGTCGAGCCGGGCCGAGGCGGCTTCGGTCAGATCGCCTGTATAGAAGCGCACGGTGTCGCCCCCGGCCGCCTTGGCAGCATAGAGCGCGGCATCGGCATGCTGGAGGAGATCGGTCGCGTGATCGCCGTCGCCCGGAAAGACGGCGACGCCGATGCTGACGGTGACGTAGAGGCTGCGGCCGCCCGACAGGGTGAAGGGCTGGTCGAACTGGCGGCGCCAATGCTCGGCCTGAATCCCGATGGCATCGCGATCCGAGACGCCGTGGATCACGGCGACGAATTCGTCGCCGCCGAGCCGGGCCAGAACCGCCCCGATCGGCATCCCCTCCTTCAGCCGGTTGGCGACTGCCACGATCAGTTCGTCGCCGACCGCATGACCGAGACTGTCGTTGACTGTCTTGAACCGATCAAGATCGAAGAACAGGACCGCACCGCCGGACTGATAGGCGGCGGCATTGCCGAGCGACTGGCCGATCGCGTTCATCAGCGTGGCACGATTGGGCAGGCCGGTCAGAACGTCGTGATTGGCCAGAAAGGCCAGATGGGCCTCCGAGGTCTTCAGCTTGCCGATGTCGATGAAGGTGCCGATCCGCCGGACCGGGCGGCCTTGGGCGTCGCGCACGGTCGAGATGGTCAGCCATTGCGGATAGACCTCGCCGCTGCGCCGGCGGTTCCAGATCTCGCCCTGCCAGTGGCCGTTCTCGTTGATCTCCCACCACAGGGCCTCGTAGAAGGCCTTGTCCTGCAGACCGGAGTTCAGGATGCTGACCGGGCGGCCGACGGCCTCCGCCCGGCTCCAACCCGTGATCACCGTGAAGGCCGGATTGACGTCGATGATCCGACCGGTCGGATCGGTGATCATCACGCCTTCCTGCGTGTTGGAGAAGACAGCGGCGGCCTGTCGCAACGCCTCTTCGTCGCGCTTCTGCTTGGTCAGGTCGACATGCGTGCCGACCATGCGGATCGGTTCACCGGTGGCGCCGCGCACCACGAAGGCGCGCGACAGGATATGGCGCCATTCGCCGTTCTTGGCGCGCATGCGGAACTCGCACGCGTAGGAATCGCGACGCCCGTCGAAGATCGCGGCCGTCTGGTCGTGCGCGGCCTGGCGGTCGTCCGGATGCAGCAGGGCGTCGTGGCTCTCGATCCGGTCCTCGATCTCGTCCTCGCCATAGCCGAGCATCGCCTTCCAGCGCGGGGAGAAGTAGATCGTCCCGGTGACGAGGTTCCAATCCCAGACGCCGTCATTGGCGCCGCGCATCGCCAGATCGAAACGTTCCTGACTGGCCCGCAACGCGTCCTCGGCCTGGCGGCGCGCCGTGATGTCCTGGAGCGTGGCGATCACCGTCCGCTCGCCGGACTTGGCATCGAGCGCGCTGGTCGCCGTGAGCGCGACGATCACCATGCTGCCGTCCGGCCGCAGGAGCCGACGCTCGGACGACATGACTTGTCGCTCGCCGGAGAACAGCATCGACAGGGAGACCGCAACGGCGGACCGCTCGTCGGGATGCACAAGACCGAGCGGCGTCCCCGTCTCCAGGTCTTCCGGGCCGATCCCGGTGATCTCGTGAAAGGCTCGATTGCAGCGGCCGAAGCCGCCGCCCGCCCGGATCTGGACGATCCCGACCGGCACCTGGTCGAAGGTCACCCGATAGCGATCCTCGGCCGCCTGCGCCTCGCGCTGACGGGCAAGGTCGGAAAGGACCACCCCGAGGCGCTGCCTCTGCCAGAGGAACAGGCCAAGGGCCAGGCTGGCCCCGAAGGCGACCGCGACGCAGACCGCCGCCGCAACGGCAAGGTGGCGCAGGCCGGCCAAGGCGGTATTCTCGTCGATCTCGGTCAGAACGAACCATCCCGGCACCGGCAGGCGCACCGCAGCCGCCAGAATGCCCGTGCCGTCGCCATCCTGCGCCTCGATCCGCCGGTGCCCGGTCGCGGCGAAGACCGCCTCCGGCGAATCCTCTCCGGCCTCTCCGGCGTCGCCCGGCAGGAAGGTCTGTGTCCGTCCGAACACGGTCTGCAGGCGACCGTCCATCGTCCGCATCAGTAGAGTGCGCGACCTGTCCCCGCCGGCCATGCGCTGGAAGAACGGCAGATCCGGCAACCATTCGCCGACCACGAAGGCCTGCACGGGCGCGCCGGGCAGCGCCGGTGCCCCCGCCGGGTCGCCGGCCCGGAGCGGCGGCACCACGAGGTTGCGCACGGGGACGATCGCCCCGAAATGCGTATGACCGTCGGCCTGGCGATGCAGGTCGACCAGGCTGGTCACCTGAGGGGCACGCCCGACGCCCCGCCCGGACATGGCCGCGATGCGTTGCAGCATGGCCGCGTCCGGTCTGGCATCGGCACTCCCCGCCAGCAAGTTCCCGTCGGCATCGACCAGCGCAATCGCGATGAAGCCGAAAATGTCCCGGGCGGCCTCCATGGTCCGGTCGATCGTCACGCGGTGGAGCGGTTCCCCCGACGCATCCGAGGCGGATCGGGCGATCGCCTCCAGGCTGTGCTGACGGCTGGCCAGCCAATCGGAGATGGCCTGACCGCGGGCCTCGGCGGTCGCCTCCAAGTGGTCGAAGACGCCTTGACGGAGGGCGCTATCCTCGGCGCGATAGACCAGAATGGCGATCATGCCCACGGCCAGGACCGAGGCGCCGACCGCCAGAGGCTCCCACAACCGAAGCCGGATCGCCTCCTCGCCCGCCGCCGCCTCAAGCGGTCCGTTGCGCAGCACCATGTGGAGCAGCAGCGAGGTTACGGCGACGAAGAACAGACCTTTGTATTTCGCCAGCTCGGCAAGACTCGCCGGATCGGCGATCTGGGCCAGCAGCGTGTCCGAAGCGTATATCCAAAGAGTTGCAAATCCTGCATAAAAAACCACGATGCGGACAGCGCGTGCCTTGGCAGAAAAGAACGAGATAAAGCGAAGCGCCATGGGATGCCCGGTCGCATCGGCTTCCAACATTGGGATCGAGCCGAGAGTGGGGTGACGCTACATCCAAGCCCCTTAAAATCCGTTACATGAATATATTAGAGAGCATTGGATTCGTCGATCAGCGGCGATCGAGAAACCACCCATAGGCGGATCGAATTCCATCCTCCAGGCCGATCCGCGCGCGCCAGCCGGTCCCGGCCAGCCGACGACCATCCATCAGCTTGCGCGGCGTGCCGTCGGGCTTGGAAGTGTCGTAGCGCACGGCGCCCCCGAAACCGACGACCCGGGCGACGAGCGCGGCCAGTTCGGCGATGGTCACGTCCGTTCCGGAGCCGACATTGACGTGGCCGGCATCCGAATAGCTCTTCATGAGATGCACGCAGGCGTCGGCGCAGTCGTCGACATGCAGGAATTCGCGCCGCGGCGTGCCGGTGCCCCAGACGACGATCTCGGCGTCGCCGCGCTGCTTGGCCTCGTGCGTCTTGCGGATCAGCGCCGGCATGACATGACTGGAGGCGAGATCGAAATTGTCGCCGGGACCGTAGAGGTTGGTCGGCATGGCCGAGATGAAGTCGCAACCGTGCTGGCGCCGGTAGGCCTGGGCGAGCTTGATGCCGGCGATCTTGGCGATCGCGTACCATTCGTTGGTCGGCTCCAGCGAACCGGTCAGCAGGGCATCCTCGGCGATCGGCTGGGCGGCGAATTTCGGATAGATGCAGGACGACCCGAGGAAAAGCAGCTTCTCGACGCCGATGCGATGCGCGGCCTCGATGACATTCGCCTCGATCATCAGGTTGTCGTAGAGAAAATCGGCCGGATAGCTGTCGTTGGCCAGAATGCCGCCGACCTTGGCGGCCGCCAGGAAGACCGCGTCCGGCCGCGCCTTGTCCATCCAGGCCCGGATCGCGGCCTGATCGCGCAGATCGGCCTCCGCCCGATCGACGGTCAGCACCGTGCAGTCTTCCGAGCCGAGCCGGCGCACGATGGCGGACCCGACCATGCCGCGATGCCCGGCCACCCAGACGCGCTTTCCGGCGAGCGAATAGTTCGGACCGGCCATGGATGGGACGTCTCCTGGAAAGGCGATCCGGACAAGGGGCGTCGAGGGACCGCCAAGCTACCGGCTTTCCGGCCGGGTGGCTTCTATCACGGACGCCCTGGAAATGCAGTCCGGCCCTGCAGAGCGCAGACCCGACGGTAGGCTTCGCCATGGCCGGGTGACCGGAATGGCGCGGGGCCTTTGCGGGCGGCTCCGGGCCACGCGGGTGGCGGGAACGGCCGCGCAAACGGAGACAATGCGGGCGGCGGGGGCCGGTATCGAGCCAACCGGCGAAGGGTCCGGCCCGCACGAGGGGTCGCGAACGAACGGTTCAAAATAGGCGATAGCGCCGGGATTGCGGCACCCGGCGGACCGGGCGCCGCATCCCGGTCTGGTTCTCAGGGGAGCGTGCAGGTGCCGGTGCCGCCGTCGCGGACGTAGGAATCGGTCGAGGCGGCCCCGTTGGCGGCGGTCACGACGTTGAGACCCGGGACCAGGAAGACCGGGGTGCTGCGCCGGGTCGTGCCGTTCAACTGGGTCAGAGGAACGCCGTTGACCGAGACATTCAGCAGGTAGGCGCCGTTGGCGAAGAGATTGACGAAAGGCTGCGCCCGGCCGGTCGCCCCGTTCAGAGCGCAGCCGGGCACCACGGTCATGGAGGATTTGCGGCTCGCGGCATATTCGACATCGCCCGTCACCGCATTGCCGACGGTGCTCGGAATGCAGATATTCGCCTGCCCGGGATCCGGCGTCGCGTCGAACGTAAAGCTGTCCGTGCCGGCGCCCTTCAGCACCACCGCGACGGTATCGACCTGCGGTCCGAGCCAGACCGTGGCGTCGGGGCTGGAAAAATTGACGCTGGCCACCGGGGCCCGGTTGAGCAGGATGGTCGCCTTCGCGTTCTTCTTGGCATTGTAGAGTCCCGCCTTGACCATCGGCGCCATGCCGTTGACCGGGTGTAGCGCGCATTCGATGCCGCCCGACGCATAGGTCTTGCCGCTGGGACCGACCTGCACCCCGGTCAGCGCATCCGCATCCGGAACGAAGGCCAAGGCGGCGACCAAGCCGAGCAGGCCGGCAAAGCTATGGCGTCCGTACTTCATCGTATGTCCCCACGCGTCACGATCAAAATCCGTCCAAGACCTAAAATCACGCCAGATCTCATCGACATGCCGGCCTATGGCAGCCGTAATCATCCCCGATCGGGAGCCACATTCACTGGACGGTCGGCACATGATGCATTCTTCATAGCGAGAATGTCGTGACGCTGACGTCTTGTACTGAGGAATCTGAAATTCGATCCTCACGAATATTTGGAAATTCTGCCAATAAACCGACGAAGGGTCAGGCTCTCGTCAGCCTCTTCGGGTAACATCGGAAGGCGGGGTTTGCGCCGTGGAACCATGAGCCTTCTGGCGCAATTTATGAAATTCCGCGGATTTCCCATAGGATTCATTAGGCAATTCAAGACACGACGACCGCTGTCGTCCTCAAGCGATTCGTCGGCAGCAAGGCAATTCCCAATCGATCGCCCCCGGCTTTACACGTTTGCGAAGCCTTTGCATCGAATCAATCGCTAATTCCATTCGAATTCTCGCGCCGAGCTGAGATGACGCTTACACGGCAGGTAAACATGACTTAACATTTGGTGACGTACGGTCCGCCCCGGCGAACACGACCTTGGGACGGCTCGGTCTTGGCGCCCCAAACGCCTTTGGGGAACGAGACATGTACAAGCTTACCATCAACGGGAAGTCGTATTCGGTCGACGTGCCGGCCAGCATGCCGTTGCTCTGGGTGCTGCGCGACGTGGTCGGCCTGACGGGCACGAAATACGGCTGCGGCATCGAGGTGTGCGGCGCCTGCACCGTGCTGGTCAACGGCGAGCCGGAGCGCTCCTGCGACATGGAGGTCAAGGAGGCGGTCGGCAAGCAGATCACGACGGTCGAGGGCCTGTCGCCGAACCGCAGCCATGCCCTGCAACTGGCCTGGATCGCCAAGCAGGTGCCGCAATGCGGCTATTGCCAGTCGGGCATGCTGATGAAGGCCGCGGCCCTGCTCCGGCAGACGCCGAAGCCCACGGACGCCCAGATCGACGCCGCCATGAGCAATGTCTGCGCCTGCGGCACCTATCCCCGCATCAAGGCCGCCATCAAGGCCGCCGCCGGCATCGCCGCCTGATCGCCGATCCGGTCGTGCGCCGTCCCTGGACGGAGCCGCCGGACCGCCGCCGATCCCGCATGCCCATTCGAGGAGCCCGTTCGCCATGACGATCCATCAGAACACCCCCGATCCCACCACAGTCAGCCGCCGCACCCTGATCGGACAAGGCGCCGCCGCCTTCGCCGGCCTTGCCATCGGCTTCGGCCCGCAGACGGCGGACGCCAAGAAGGGCGGTGGCGGAAGCGGCAGCGGCAGCGGAAGCGGCAGCGGCAGTGGAGGCGGCAGCGGCGGCACGACGACGCCGACCGGCACGACGACGACCACCAATGTCGGCGGCCTCACCGGCACCTATGTCGGCAACTGGCTGCTGATCGGCGCCGACAACACCGTCACGATCCTGTGCGGCAGCCAGGAGATGGGCCAGGGCATCATGACCGGCCTCGCCCAGGTTGTGGCCGAGGAGCTGATGGTCGACTGGAACCAGGTCAAGGTCGAGCATGCCCCGGCCGGCAACTTCACCTATGCGGATCCGGCGATGCGCGGCGTCACCGGCGGCTCCATGTCGATGCGCGGCTACTACCAGGGCCTGCGCGTCGCCGGCGCGAAGGCCCGCGAGATGCTCAAGATGGCGGCCGTCGCCCGCTTCGGCGGTTCGCTCGGCAATGCGGTCGCCGCCTCCGGCACGGTCTCGGTCAACGGCCAGACCGCCACCTATGGGGCGCTCGCGGCGTCCGCCGCGCAGCAGACCCCGCCATCGAGCCCGGCCCTGGTCGGCAACGGCCGCCTGATCGGCCGTTCGGTGGCGCGCACCGACATCCCCGCCAAGGTCGACGGCAGCGCCGTCTTCGGCATCGACGTGCGCCTGCCCGGCATGGTCTATGCGGCCGTCAAGCACTCCCCTGTGCATGGCGGCACGCTGTCGCCGACCTACGCCCCGGCCACGCCGGCCGGCACGCTCAAGGCGGTCAATCTCGGCACGGCGGTCGCCGTGGTCGCCTCCAACACCTGGGCGGCCAAGAATGCGGTCGCCAGACTCAGCCCGAGCTGGATCCTGCCCGTCGGCGCCACCGACATCGACAGCGCCAAGATCGACGCCACCGCGCAGACCCTGATGGCGTCCGGCACGCCGCTCAACGCCGAACTGCTCGGCGATGCCGAGGGCAGTTGGGCCGGCTCGCCGAAGAAGCTCGAGATGACCTATTCGGCGCCGTTCATGGCCCATGCCACGCTGGAGCCGATGGCTTGCACGGTGCTCTACACGCCCGGCCAGTCCTGCGAGGTCTGGGCCTCGACGCAGGCGCCGCCCTCGGTGGTCGGCGTGGTCACCAAGCTGACCGGCCTGCCGGCCACCGCCATCATCGTCCATCCGATGTTCATGGGCGGCGGCATGGGCCGCAAGTTCGAGACCGATTTCGTCACCGAGGCGGTCAAGATCGCCATGGCGGTCCCGGGCAAGCCGGTCAAGCTGACCTGGACCCGCGAAGAGGATATGACCCACGACTTCTACCGGCCGATGGCCCTGTCGCGGGTCCGGATCGGTCTCGACGCCAACAACCAGCCGACCGCCTGGTCGAACCGCATCGTGACGCCCTCGATCCTGCTGCGCTTCGGCGTGCCCGGCACGATGGTCGACAGCCAGGCCGTCGACGGCGCCATTGGCCTGCCCTACGCCTTCCCGTCGAAGCGTGTCGACTATGTCCGCCACACCACCACGGCGCCGGTCGGCTTCTGGCGCTCGGTCGGCCATTCCTACAACACCTTCGTGGTCGAATCGGCGATCGACGAGGCGGCGCTTGCGGCCGGCGTCGACCCGCTCCTGTTCCGCCAGAGGCTGCTCTCCGCGTCGCCGCGCCACCTCGCCGTGCTCAACGCCGCCGCCGCGCTGGCCGGATGGGGCACGACCCCGCCGGCGGGCCGGGCCCGCGGCATCGCCATGACGATCGGCTTCGGCAGCATCGTCGCCCAGGTGGCGGAGATCTCGGCGCCGACGACCGGCGCGCTGACCGTGCACCGCATCTCCTGCGCCATCGATTGCGGCATCGCCGTCAATCCGGACCAGGTCACCGCGCAGATGGAGGGCGGCATCATCCAGGCGCTCGGCGCGGCGATGTGGAGCCGGATCACCTTCTCGGCCGGCCGCACCGTGCAGCGCAATTACAACAACTACCGCATGCTCAAGATGCGCGAGACGCCGCAGATCGCGGTCACCATCGTGCAGCAGGGCAGCCCGATCGGCGGCGTCGGCGAACCGGGCGTGCCCTGCGTCGCCCCGGCGGTCGCCAATGCCTATGCGAAACTGACCGGCACGCGCTTCCGCTCCCTGCCCTTCTTCCCCAATGCCGGAAGCATGGGCGAGGACGAGGGCGAGGACGACTGAGCCGCCGCGCGGCTATCGCGATCGGGTCGGCCGCCGGACAAGCCCGGTGGCCGACCCGGCCGGGCCGTCAGCCCATGCCCCCGGACGCATAGGCCTCCGTGCGCGACGCCAGCGCGCCGCCGACGACGCCGCTGCCGAGCAGGCCCTCGAAATAGCCGATCGTCTTTTCCAGGCCCTCGCGCAGCGGGACCTTGGGCTCCCAGCGCAGGATCTCGCGGGCGTGGCCGATGTCCGGCCGGCGTTGCAGCGGATCGTCCTGCGGCAGCGGCCGGAACACGATCTTCGACTTCGAGCCGGTCAGTTCGATCACCTGTTCGGCCAGCGCGCGGATCGTGAACTCGTCCGGATTGCCGATATTGATCGGCCCGGTCACGTCGTCGGGTGTGTCCATCATGCGCAGCATCGCCTCGATCAGATCGTCGCGATAGCAGAAGGAGCGGGTCTGCAGGCCCTCGCCGAAAATGGTGATGTCCTCGCCGCGCAAGGCCTGGACGATGAAGTTCGACACCACGCGCCCGTCATGGGGATGCATGCGCGGACCGTAGGTGTTGAAGATGCGGACGACCTTGATCCTCAGCTTGTGCTGGCGATGGTAGTCGAAGAACAGCGTCTCGGCGCAGCGCTTGCCTTCGTCGTAGCAGGAGCGGATGCCGATCGGATTGACGTTGCCCCAATAGCTTTCGACCTGCGGATGGACGACCGGATCGCCATAGACCTCGGACGTGGAAGCCTGCAGGATCCTGGCGCGGAGCCGCTTGGCAAGGCCCAGCATGTTGATGGCGCCGTGCACGCTGGTCTTGGTCGTCTGGACCGGATCGTGCTGGTAGTGGATCGGCGAGGCCGGACAGGCGAGATTGTAGATCTCGTCGACCTCGACATAGAGCGGGAAGCAGACATCGTGGCGCATCAGCTCGAAGCGGCGATGGCCGATCAGATGCTCGATATTGCGCCGTGTGCCGGTGAAGAAATTGTCGACGCACAGGACCTCGTCGCCACGGTCGAGCAGGCGTTCGACCAGATGGGAGCCGAGAAACCCTGCCCCGCCGGTCACTAAGATGCGCTTGTACATTCCCGCTCCTTCATTCGTCCGCGCGGATTTGAAAAGTCCTACCAACCGCCATCCGGGGCTTCGAGCCCCGATCGCCTCGATCAAGGGACCGTGACCGGTTCGGCCGCCCGAAGCGCCGTACCGCGTTCGGCCGCCGCAGCCAACTCGACCGCCGCGGCCAGTTCGGCCATCGCGGCCAACTCAGCCATCGCGGCCAACTCGGCCGCCGCGCAGGCGAAATGGTAGAAGGTCGACGCCGGCGCCGGTTCCTCGACGAAACGGCCGTCCTCCTGCATCCGATCGCGCCAGAGTCCCGGCACCGCAACGTCAAGATAGCGCTCGATCGCCGACCAGGCGGACAGGATTTCGGCCTCGGCCTCGGAACGGGCCGCCGATCCCGGCGCGGCCCAGTCCCGGCAGGCGATGCCGGCCTTCAGGCGCTCGGTCTGCGGCCAGGCCCGCGCCGTGGCGCGCCTGATCCGGAAATCGCGCCCGATCTCGTCGACCGCCACGTTGCGGTCGCGGTCGACGCCGTGACGGCGGGCGATCTCGGCGAAGCGCAGCGCCATGGCGGCAGTCGCCTCGCCGGTCAGCGCCTGCCAGCGCCAGAGCAGCCAGGTCCATTCGAACAGATGGCCCGGCTCGACCGAATCGCCGTCATCGCCACGGAGCGGTCGCCAGTCGCCGTCGAAGACTTCGAGCAGGGCGCCGGTCTCGGGATCGCGGAAACGATCGCGGCACATCGCGACGACCTGTCGGCCGAGGCTCCGCCAGCGCGGGCTCGTGCCGACGCTCATCCAGGCGATGGCGACTTCGAGGAGATGCATGTGCGGGTTGGCGCGCAGCGGCAATTGCCGCGGCCGGCGCTCCTCGTAACCGGCTACCGGGTGGCGCAGGTCGCGCTCGATCAGGTCGAGTGCCCGCAGCGCTTGCGGTTCGAGCGCCGGATCGCCGGTGATCCGCTGCGCCTCCGCCAACGCCAGCATCAGAAAGGCCTGGTCGTAGAGATCGGGCCCGGCATCCAGGATGGTCCCGTCGACGGCGATGCGCGCCGCGATCCCGCCCGAAGCGGTGCTGCCGGGACCGCGCAGGAACGCGAGACCCTGTGCGACCGCCTGTTCCACCGGACCGCACCAGCCGAGCCGCGCCGCGACCGCGAAGGCATAGACCTGGCGCGCCGACACGCGCACCCGCCGCGTCTCGCGCAGGGCGTCCCCGTCGAGCCCGATCCGCTCGACGAAGCCGCCGGCGGGGTCGCGCCCGCGCGCCCACCAGAGCGGCGCGGCCTTGTCCACGACCCAGTCCCGCGCCTTGTCGGCAGCCTTCGCAAGCGGCATGTCAGTCCTCGCTGAGAATGCAGCCTGGCCGCAATGCGCGGATGACGCGCCGAATTTGGAACGCCACGCGCCGCTTCTCGAAGTCCAGTCAATAGTGCTGACAGATCGTCGGCAGGTGCCAAAAATGTCCGGAAACGGTGAATCGCCCCCGCCAACGGCGGCGCCGCAACCAAACGGTCGGACTGACCGCCCCGCGGTGCGCATGCGCGGGCGTCAAAAAGCCTGCCCGTGTTGGCGCCAGGGCGGCTGCCGCTTCCGGCCCCCTCAGGCCCGGCCGATCATCAGCAGAGCCAGTCCGCGCTCGACGGCCTCACGGTCGGGGCCGGACAGGATGGCAGTCAGGCGGCGTTCGGTTTCGGCGTGGTCGCGCATCGCCGGTTCGACGACGCGGCGGCCGAGTTCGGTCAGTTCGACCACCACGCCGCGGCCATCCGTGGCGTCGGCGAAACGCCGAATGTAGCCGGCCTTCTCAAGCCGGCGCAGCAGGTTGGAGAGGCCGCCCGAGGTCAGGATCAGGGTGTCGAGCAGGGCCTTCGGGCTCATCCGGTAGGGCTCACCCTCGACCCGAAGCGTCGCCAGAACCGCGAAGGCCGGATATTTCAGCTTGTGGCGCGCCAGCGTCTTGTTGATCGCCGCCAGATAGACCTCGTTCAGGTGCAGAAGCCGGCCGACGATCGCCTTGCCGGAACTGTCGATGCCGGGAAATTCGCGCTGCCAGCGGCGGATGCCGGCACCGACCCGATCCCCGTCCGACAGGGCATCGGCCACGGTTCCGTCGATCCGCTGTGCCGCTTCCCTGCCCATCGTCGTTCTCCCCCCGCAGCCATGTCCTGTGACCCAACCCGGCCGGCGGTTCAAGCCGCGGTTGTCGCATTCATTCATTCGACAGGATATCTTCCAATTATCTTTCTTGAAAGACATTTCGACCCGTGCCATCCTGACCTTCGTCAGACGCTCCGACAGTCCGGCCGATCGGCCGGGGCGGTCGCCGGTGCGCCGACAAGACCAGCAATGACGGCCCTGATGCGCTGACCGGATGCGGCGCGGATAGAAGGGCCGCATCGACGGATCGGAATCGAGGAGAGGGCTCATCATGTCGCTGTCGCTGCGCAATTCGACCATCGCCGCCGTCCTGACCGTCGGCCTGACCGGCACGGCGGGCGCCGAGGAGCTCGTGGTCGGCTCCTTCGGCGGGTCCTTCGCCGACAACGTCAAGGCCTGCCATGTCGCCGCCTTCGAGAAGGCGACCGGCGCCACCGTCGCCCTGAAGCTCGGCAACTCCTCGCAGTTCGCCGCCGCGGTCCGCGCCACCGGCGGCAAGCCGGACATGGACATCGTCTATATCGACAACTCGCTCGCCGCCCAGCTGAACGGCGAGGGCCTCGCCGACAAGATCGACCGCACCAAGCTGAAGAGCGCGCCGGACGTGATCGCCTCGGCCTGGGGCAAGAACGACAGCTACGTCGTCGCCATGGTCAGCGCCACCGCCCTCGTCTACAACCCGAAGCTGGTCAAGACGCCGCCGAGCTCCTGGCTCGACCTCGCCGACCCGGCCTATGCCGGCAAATACGCGATCGGCGACATCACCGGCACCTCCGGCCTGCACTACCTGCTCGCGCTCAACAAGGCCAAGGGCGGCACGCTGGACAATACCGATCCGGGCTTCGAGGCGATCAAGCCGATCGCCAAGGGTTCGGCGGTTCTCTACACCCAGGCCGACCAGCTGCTCGCCCTGTTCGAGCGCGAGGAGATCGCCGTCGCGCCGTGGTATCCGGACCGTGCCGGCGTTGCCATGGACAAGGGCCTGTCGCTCGCCGTCGCCTATCCGAAGGAAGGCGCCGTCGGCATCCTGCCGGCCGTCGTCATCCCCAAGGGCACCGCGAAGGCCGATCTCGCACTGAAGTTCCTCGACCAGATCCTGTCCGCCGAGGGCCAGGGCTGCTTCTCCGAGAAGGCCTATATCGGCGCGGTCAACACCAAGGTGAAGCTGTCCGACAAGGTCGCCAAGATCGTGCCGAACGGCGACAGCCTGGAGAAGGCCTGGTTCATCGATCCCGAACTGATCGCCAAGAACTCGGCCAACTGGACCCGCCGCTGGCAGCGCGAGGTGGCGCGCTGATCCGGCCGCCGCGCCGCTGCGGGACACGCCCATGAGCACGCTGACCTTCGAGGCGCTCGGCAAGTCCTACGGGGACACCGAGGTCGTCCGGGACATCTCGCTGACCATCCGGGAGGGGGAATTCGTCTCCCTGCTCGGCCCGTCCGGCTGCGGCAAGACCACCATCCTGCGTATGGTCGCGGGTCTGGTCGAGCCGAGCCGCGGGCGCATCCTGATCGGCAGCGACGATGTCACGCGGCTGCCGCCGAACCGGCGCGGCCTCGGTCTGGTGTTCCAGTCCTATGCGCTGTTCCCGCATCTGACCGTGTTCGAGAACGTCGCCTTCGGGCTGCGCCGGCGCAAGGTCGCCGGCGCTGAGCTCGAGCGGCGCGTCCGCGAGGCGCTCGCCATGGTGCGCCTCGCCGCCTTCGGCGACCGCATGCCGCGCCAGCTCTCCGGCGGCCAGCAGCAGCGTGTCGCCATCGCCCGCGCCATCGCGCCGCGGCCGCGCGTGCTCCTGTTCGACGAGCCGCTGTCGAACCTCGATGCCCAATTGCGCGAGGAGATGCAGATCGAGCTGAAGCGCCTGCAGCGCGACGTCGGCATCACCACCCTGTTCGTCACCCACGACCAGGGCGAGGCGCTGACCATGTCGGACCGGGTCGGCGTCATGGCCCGCGGCGTGATGCAGCAATTCGCCCCGCCCGAGGACATCTACCACCGGCCCGCGACCGCCTTCGTCGCCGGCTTCATCGGCCGGCCGAACCGGCTCGCCGGCCGCGTCGTCCGGCGCGACGGGTCGGGCGGCCGGGTCCGGATCGGCGACCGGGTCGAACTCGCCGCAGCCGCCGTCGACCTGCCGGCCGGCGCCGAAGCCAGCGTGATCATCCGCCAGGAGGCCATCGGGCTTATGGCGGAGGTCGGGGCCGTCGCCGGCACCGACCGGCCGGACGGCGCGCCCGGCATCCCCGGAACCGTCCTGCTGCGCTCCTTCTCGGGTGCGCGGGTGCAATATGTCGTGCGGATTGCCGAGGGCGTCGAACTGGTCGCGGAAACCGGCTCGAAAGGCGCCGCGGCCGATCTGGCGCCCGGCACTACGGTCACCCTGGTGATCCCGCCCGAGGCGGTCTTCGCCATGGCGCCGGAAGCGGCGTCATGATCCAGGCCCGGCACGCCCTCCTGATCCTGGCCCCGCTCGGCCTCGTCCTGGCGGCCTTCTTCCTGGTGCCGGTGCTGATGCTGCTGCCGACCAGCTTCGGCAGCTACGTGCCCGGGTCCGGCATCGCCAAGGGCGTCTGGACGCTGGAGAACTATCTGCGCATCGCCACCGACGACTACTACCGCGAGGTGATCTGGCGCACCCTCGGGCTCGGACTCGGCGTGTCGCTCGCCAGCCTGATCCTCGGCTATCCGGTCGCCTGGCTGATCGCGCGTGGCCCGGAAACGTGGCGTGTGCCGCTGATCCTGCTGGTCGTCTTCCCGATGCTGCTCAATCTCGTCGTCCGCTCCTTCGGCTGGATCGTGCTCCTCGCCAACCGCGGCCTCGTCAACACTCTCCTGATGCAGCTCGGCCTGATCTCCGCCCCGATCAAGCTGATGTTCAACCTGACCGGCGTGATGATCGGCCTGACCCACATCTATCTGCCCTTCATGGTGCTGATGCTGGTCGCCGCGATCCGCAACATCCCGCGCGACGTGGAGGCCGCCGCCGCCACGCTCGGCTCGAGCCGCGCCCATGTCTTCTTTTCGGTGACGCTGCCGCTGTCGGCGCCCGGCATCCTGGCCGGGTCGATCCTGGTCTTCGTCCTGACCATCAGCGCGCTGGTCACGCCGCGGATGCTCGGCGGGCCGACCTACAAGGTCATGGCGACGCTGATCTACGACGAATATGTGCAACTGCTCGATTGGCCGAGCGGATCGGCGCTGTCCTTCGCGCTGGCCCTGATGGCGATCGGCATCATCTGGGCGTCGAGCCGGCTGGCGCGGCGCTGGGCGGGCATGGCATGAGCGACGGCGCCGACCACCGCCCCGGACGGGCCGTGACCACGGCGGCCATCGCCGTGCTGGTCTTCCTGCAGATCCCCGTGCTGGTGGTCGTGCTGGCGGCCTTCTCGACCACCTCCTACCTGACCATCCCGCCCAAGGGCCTGACGCTCGCCTGGTTCGGCAAGGTGCTGGCCGATCCGACCTATCTGGCGGCGATCCGGATGAGCCTGATCCTCGCCTTCGGGTCCACGCTGGTCTCCACCGTGCTCGGCGTCGCCGCCGCCTATGCCCTGTTCCGGCGCACCCTGCCCGGCTCGGAGGCGATCATCGCCTTCCTGATGGCGCCGCTGGTCATGCCCGCGGTGGTGGTCGGCGTCGCGCTGCTGCAGTTCTTCAGCCTGACCGGCCTGCGCGGCACCCTGTTCGGGCTGCTGATGGCCCATGTGGTCATCACCGTGCCCTATATCGTGCGCTCCGCCCTGGCGAGCCTCGCCGGCCTCGACGGCGCGCTGGAGGAGGCGGCCCGGGTGCTCGGCGCGACCGGCCTGGAGGCGTTCCGGCTGGTGACGCTGCCGCTGATCCTGCCCGGCGTGGTCGCCGGCGCCCTGTTCGCCTTCATCACCTCGCTCGACAACGTGCCGGTCACCATCTTCCTGATCGGCGCCAACCAGACCACCCTGCCGGTGCTGATCTTCTCCTCCGTCGAGATGGGCATCGACCCGAGCGTCGCGGCCGTCTCCACGCTTCTGATCCTCGCCACCGCGATCGTCCTCATCCTGGCGGAGCGCCGCTTCCGCCTGCATCGCTTCGTCTGAAGAAAGCTCGCGCCATGCCGCTGACCAGCAAGGGTTTTCCCCTCTTCCTCACATTCGATCTCGACGCCGAGACGATGTGGACCGCGCGCGATCCGGCCTATGCCAACCGGCCGATCCTGATGTCGCAGGGCGCCTATGGCTGGAAGGTCGGCACCGGCCGCATCCTGGACCTGCTCGACCGCTACGGCATCAAGTCGACCTTCTTCGTGCCCGGCCTGGTGATCGACCAGCGCGAGGCGCTGATCGAAGAGATCCTGCGTCGCGGCCACGAACTGGCCCATCACAGCTACAGCCACGCCTGGATCCTGAGCCTGACGCCCGAGCAGGAGCGCGAGGAGATGGAGCGCGGCTGGCAGTCGATCAAGCGGGTCAGCGGCAGGGCCCCGCGCGGCTGGCGCTCGCCGGCGGCCGAGATCAGCCCGATCACCATGCCGATGCTGGTCGAATACGGCTTCGACTATTCGTCGAACTTCTTCGACGACGATTCCCCCTACCTGCACACCGTCGAGGGCCGCGAGACCAGGCTGGTCGAACTGCCGTTCCGCTGGGTGCTCGACGACGCGCCCTTCTTCCAATACTCGATCGTGCTGCCCGGCCGCACCATGCAGGCGCCCTCGGCGCTCCTGGAGGCCTGGAAGTCCGAATTCGACGTACTCCATGCCGAGGACCGCATGATGATGGTCGGCATGCACCCGCAGATCATCGGCCAGCCGTCGCGCCTGAAGGTGCTCGAGGCCTTCATCCAGTATGCGCTCGGCCATTCCGGCGTCTGGATCGGCCGCTGCGACGAGATGGTCGAAGACATGCGCCCGGGCCTCGAACGGGCGCGCGCCGAGGCCCGCCGGTGAGCCCGCCGCTGGCCGGCCCCCATGTGGTGACCCTGCCGTTTGCCGACCGGCGCATCCTGGTTGCCGGCGCCGCCAAGGGCATCGGCCGCGCCACGGTCGCCCGCCTCGCCGCCGAAGGTGCCGCCGTCGCGGCCCTCGACCGCGATGCCGCCGCACTGGCCGACCTCGCCGCCGCCCTGCCCGGCAACGCGCTCGTCACCGTGGTCGCCGACGTGACCGACACGGCCGCCGTGCAGTCTGCCGTGGCGGAGGCCGCGTCCCGGCTCGGCGGCCTCGACGGGCTGGTCAACGCGGCCGGCATCGATCTGGTCGCCCCGATCGGCGCCATGTCGCCCGCCGACTGGGCGCGCGTGATGGCCGTCAACCTGACCGGACCGATGACCGTGATGCAGGCGGCATGGCCGCATCTGGCGGCGGCCGGCGGTGCGACCATCGTCAACGTCTCCTCCGCGGCCGGCCTCGCGCCGCTGAAACACCGCACCGCCTACTGCGCCTCGAAGGCCGGCCTGCAGATGGCCTCCAAGGCGCTCGCCCTGGAGGCGGCCGGCTTCGGCATCCGCGTCAACGTGGTCTGCCCCGGAGCCGTCGACACCGACCTGTTCCGCTCCAGCCTCGACGGCGCCGCCGATCCGGAGGCCGCGCTGGAGGCCGTCAAGGCGCGCTATGCGCTCGAACGGATCGCCAGCCCGGACGAGATCGCCGCCGCCATCGTCTGGCTGAGTGGACCGGACTCCTCCTTCGTCACCGGCATCGCCATGGCGGTCGACGGCGGCCGCAGCTTCCATTGAGGGATCGAGCCATGGGCGAGGCCCGCTTCTCCGGCAAGGTCGCCATCGTCACCGGCGGCGCCAACGGCATCGGCGCGGCGACGGCCCGCCGATTCCTGGCCGAAGGCGCGCGCGTCGCGCTGATCGACCGGGAAGAGATCGAATTTGCCGCCGCATTGGCGCCGGATGAGCGCGCCCGGCTGCTTGCCGTCGCCGGCGACTGCACGGATGCCGACACGCTGACCGCCTTCCACGCGCAGGCCGAGGCGGCCCTCGGACCGGTCGACATCCTGTTCAACAATGTCGGCCAGAGCGGGCGCGAACGCGCCGCGCCGTTCCACGAGTCCGACGAGGCGGTTTGGCGCTTCGTGCTGGAGGTCTCGCTGTTCACGACCCTGCGCATGGCCCGGCTGGTCGTGCCGGGCATGCGGGCGCGCGGAGCCGGGCGGATCGTCAACATGTCGAGCGACGCGGCGCTGGTCGGCGATGCCGGCCTCGCCGACTATGCCGCCGCCAAGATGGGCATCGTCGGCTTCACCCGCTCGCTGGCGCGGGAGACCGCCGCCTTCGGCATCACCGTCAACGCGGTCGCGCCCGGCGCGATCCGGACGCGGGCGCATGACCAGCTGACGCCGGCCGTGCTCGACCGGATCAAGGCCGGCACCCCGGCCGGCTTCATCGCCGAACCGGAGGATGTCGCCGGCTGCGTCGCCTTCCTGGCGAGCGACGACGCCCGCTACATCACCGGCCAGACGCTCGCCATCGACGGCGGCCGCTGGATGCTCTGACCGCACGCTCGAGCCCGTCCCGTCCGGATCGACGCGACCCGGACGGGACGGGCTCAAGCTATTGATCCAGTGGCATTCCCTTGTCGATCGGATGAATCCATCCGATCGGGAAATGCTCTCGCACCCCGGGGACGCGCATGACCGACATCGCCGATCTCACCGCCGTCGCGCTCGCCGAGGCCATCCGGACCCGCACCGTCTCGCCGGTCGAGGCGGTCGAGGCCGCGCTCGCCCGCATCGCAGCCGGGGCCGATCTCAACGCCTTCATGGCCATCCCGGCGGCGCGGGCGCGCGCCGAGGCACGAGCCGCGGAGGCGCGGCTCAAGGCCGGCGAGCCGGCCCGACCCCTCGAAGGAATTCCTTTTTCGGTCAAGGACCTGACCCTGACCGAAGGGGTCGAGACCAGCCAGGGCTCGGCGCTCTTCGCCGGCACCATCCCGCGCGCCGATGCGGTCGCGGTGGCGCGGGCGCGGGCGGCCGGCGCGATCCTGATCGGCAAGACGACGACCCCGGAATTCGGCCACAAGCCCTTCACCGAGGGCCCGCATTTCGGCCGCACGCTCAATCCCCGGAGCCGGGCGCATACCTGCGGCGGCTCCTCCGGCGGTGCCGCCGTCGCGGTGGCGACCGGCATGGGGCCGCTGGCACTCGGCACCGACGGCGGCGGGTCGATCCGCATTCCGGCGTCCTGCTGCGGGGTGGTCGGCCTGAAGGCGACGCTCGGCGCCATCCCCAACCTGCAGGCACCCGACCTGTTCGGCGCCAATTCCTATGTCGGCCCGATGGCGCGCACCGTCGCCGACACGCGGCTTCTGTTCGAGGCCATCGCCGGCCCGGACCGGCGCGATCCCTACGGCCAGTCAGTGCCCGGCCCCGGTCCGCGGCTCGCCGCCGGCGACCGGCCGCGCCTCGCGCTCCTGATGCGTTGCGGCAATCTCCTCGATCCCGAGGTCGAGGATGCGGTCGATGCCGCCATGCGGCGGGCCGAAGGGCTCGGCTTCGTCGTCGAGCCGATCGAGCTCGATCTTGCCGCCCTGGAACCGGCCTTCCTGGTCTTCCTGCGCTCGCTGCTGCTCGCCCGCCTCGGCCGGGCCGCCGCGGCGACGCCCGAGAAGCTCGATCCGACGCTCCTGGCGACGATCGAGGCGGGCCGGGCCTATTCGGCCGCCGATCTCGCCGAGGCCCAGTTCGCCCGCACGGCGACGTTCGAGGCCGTGCAGTCGATCCTCGCACGCTTCGATGCCATCGCGTCGCCGACCCTGTCGGCCCCGGCGCTGCCCGTCGGTCTCGATCCGCTCGGCCGCATCGCCATCGACGGTCGCGATGCCGGCACCATCCGCGGCGCCTGGTACCCCTACACCTACCCGTTCAACCTGACCGGCCATCCGGCCATCTCGATCCCCTGCGGCCGCTCGAAGGACAGCCTGCCGATCGGCCTGCAACTGGTCGCCGCCTGGCACCACGATCGCTACCTGCTCGACCTCGCCGCCGCGCTGGAGGAGGACGGTGCCGGCATCTGCGCGCCGGTCTGAACGGATCGCCGGCCTGCCGTCCGGGCGGGCTCGCGCAGCATCCCGCGGCTGGCCGGTTGGTCAGGGCACCAGCGCCCGCAGGGCCTGCTCGAATCCGTCGATGATCGCCGTGCGATCCCAGCGCGCCTCGGCACGGCGGCGGGCCTCGGCGGCATAGCCGGCCCAGGCGACCGGATCGTCCAGCAGGCGCTCGATCGCGCCCGCAAAGGCATGCTCGTCCTCGGGCGCGACCACGAGCCCGCAGCCCTCGACCTCGGCGGCAAGCCCGGTGCCCGGATCGGCCGTGGCGACGACGGGCCGGCCGGACGCGAGCATGTTGGTCAGCTTGGACGGCAGCACCAGATCGGCCGCGCCGGCGCGCTGCGGCAGCAGGTGCACGGTGGCGAGCCCGACCAGGTCGCCAAGCCGCTCCTTCGGCTGCAGCGGGCGAAAGACGACATTGCCGAGCCCGGCCGCCGACTGGCGCAGCGGCTCAAGGTTCGGCCCGTCGCCGCAGATGACGAAGGTCAGGTCCCGGCGATGCGCCAGCCGCCGCGCCGCGCCGACAACGATCTCGATGCCTTGCTTGTTGGCGATGTTGCCCGAATAGAGCGCGACATGTTCGGTCGCGATGCCCCATTCGGCCCGGAACGGCGACGGACCGGCGAGCGGCCGCACGGCCTCGATGTCGGCCCAATTGCGGAACTCCACAACGCGTTCCGGCGCGACGCCCTTGGCGATGCAGCGCCGGCACATGGCCGGCGAGATCGAGCTGACGCGGTCGAAGCCGGCGAGGACCCGGCCTTCGAAGGCAGCGGCCATCCGGGCCAGCCGCCCGCCGCCGACGAGACCGGTCGCCACCGCCGCCTCGACCTCGAAATCCTGAATATGCAGCCACGACCGCGCGCCGGCGAGCCGCGCGGCTGCCCGGGCGACCGGCGCGGCGATCAGCGAGGGCGCGGCGGTGAATACGAGATCGGGCCGGAACCGCCGCGCCGCGGCCAGCATCGGCCACAAAGCGGAAGCGGCGAAGCTCATGTGATGCAGGATGCGCCGCGCCCCGCTCGGCCGCGCCGGCACATAATGGGCGACGCGTGTGATCGCGACGCCGGCCTCGCTGGTCTGCCGCCGCCAGCCGCCGCGAAACGGCGCCGGCACCGACCAGGCCGGATAGTAGGGCTTGCCGGCGACGACCGCGACCTGATGCCCGCGCGCGACCAGGGCCTCGGCGAGGCCGGTCGTATAGACGGCGATGCCGACCGGTTCCGGGGCATAGTTGAGGCCGAGCATGAGAATGCGCAGGGGCCGGCCGGTCCCCACGCCTGCGCCCGCCCGCCCGCCGGGTATCGCCCTGCCCGTCATGTCGCCTCGTCGATGGGTGCGCTGCGCGTCGATCGGCCGGCGCAGACCTCGAACGTGGCGGACGGGTCATGTCTGCCACATTCAGTAAACTCAAAACGTTTCGGACACGTGGTCGCAGACTGCCGCGCGTTGCGATGACACGCCCGACGGGTCACGCCGCCTAGGCGTCCTTCATGATCGGAGCGGTCTCCATGATGCGCAGGTCCTCCTGCACCATCTCGCGGCACAGGGCGCGGACCGGGGTCTCGTGCCGCCAGCCGAGCTTTTCGTGCGCCTTGGTCGGGTCGCCGATCAGCAGTTCGACCTCGGTCGGACGGAAATAGCGCGGATCGACCTCGACCAGCACGCGGCCGGTGGCGCGATCGATGCCCTGTTCGTCGACGCCCGCACCGCGCCAGTCGAGCGCGATGCCGACATCCTCGAAGGCCCAGGTGACGAAATCGCGCACGCGGGTGGTCACCCCGGTCGCCAGCACATAGTCGTCGGGCTTGTCCTGCTGCAGCATCATCCACATGCCGCGGACATATTCGCGCGCATGGCCCCAGTCGCGCTGGGCATCGAGATTGCCGAGCCACAGCTTCGGCTGCCGGCCGAGCCGGATCGCCGCAGCCGCCCGGGTGATCTTGCGGGTGACGAAGGTTTCGCCACGCAACGGGCTTTCGTGATTGAACAGGATGCCGTTGGAGGCATGCATGCCGTAGGCTTCGCGGTAGTTGACCACGATCCAATAGGCATAGAGCTTTGCCGCGGCATATGGCGAACGCGGATAGAAGGGCGTCGTCTCGCGCTGGGGGACTTCCTGGACGAGGCCATAGAGTTCGGATGTCGAAGCCTGGTAGAAGCGCGACTTCTGCTCCAGTCCGAGAATGCGGATCGCCTCCAGAAGCCTGAGCGTGCCGATGGCATCGGCATTGGCGGTATATTCCGGCGTCTCGAAGGATACCTGGACGTGGCTCTGCGCCGCCAGATTGTAGATCTCGTCCGGCTGGCAGTGCTGGACGATCCGGATGAGATTGGTCGAATCCGTCATGTCACCGTAGTGCATGATGAATTTCGGGCTTTCGACATGCGGATCCTGGTAGATGTGCTCGATCCGGCCGGTATTGAACGAAGACGAACGCCGCTTGATGCCGTGGACCGTGTAGCCCTTCGAAAGCAGAAGTTCGGCCAGATAGGCGCCGTCCTGTCCGGTCACCCCGGTGACCAGCGCCACCTTGCCGGTCGATGCCGTTCGGTCAGTCATGAAATCCCCTGAACGCAATGGTTCCAACAACGACGGAACTGCGTCCCGTCCAACACAGCCTGGACCATCATCCGAACTCAAGGGATCGGATCATGCTCCGCATATTTCCGTTTGCGCAAGCGTCTTCCGATCTGAGCGGGTCGCCCCGATCGGACCTTGCTCGGGCGATACGATCCGACGAATCGACGAACCGGGCTGCCCGCCCCCAGACCCGGCGGCCGGCATTCCTGGGCCGGACGATAGGCCGGGAGCGTCCGGAACCGCGAGTATATTGGTGCGCAGGGTTGGGCGATGGCGCCCGTTGGATGGGGATCGGATAGGCTTGTGTGGGGGCGCACGCGCGGCCGGACAGTCAGGCGATTCGCAAGGCCTTGCAGCCGCGGAGACATTCCAGTTCGGGACCGCAACCGCGCCGTCGCGATCGCCGTCGCACCGAGCGCTCGAAAGCCCGGATGGAGGACAGCCATGTCGAAGCGTTCGGGACAATGCCTCTGCGGCCGGGTGAAAGTCTTCGTTCGCGGCGAACCGCTGCGCGTCGGCATCTGCCACTGTTCCGACTGCCGGAAGGAAAGCGGCTCGGCCTTCACCTTCTATGCGGTCTGGCCACGTCCCGCCTTCGAATGGACGGGTGAAACGGCCGCGTTCCGCGGACAGAATTTCTGCCCATCCTGCGGCTCCCGCCTCTTCTCGGCCGACTCCGAAGAGGCGGAAATCAAGCTCGGCGTCCTGTCGGACCCGCCCGTCAGGCTCGTCCCGGGCTATGAGCTTTGGATCAAGCGCCGCGAGCCGTGGCTGAAGCCGATCGAAGGTGCCGAGCAATATGAGGAGGATCGACCGTAATCGACGGAACGCAAAGCCGCGGTCCGCTCGATCGCCCCCCTGACAGACCACCGACCGGGCAGTAATAGATTCTCATTGGAGCAATTATAATTCCAAATCCGGCAATGTAATCGCGTGTATTTAGAATTCATCGAAGTATAAATGATCGATATATCCATTGACTACTGTCTTTCATTTGGCCTAACTCCCGTCACAATCCAGGTGACCGGAGGCTGTCATTGATGCGTCGTCCCTTCTTGGCTTTTACCGCGGTCGCGGCCACGGCCCTCACCGCCATCCCCGACCGTTCTCAGGCACAGCAAGGTCCCGTGGTGCAACTGGACGATGTCGTCGTCGAAGGGCAGGCGGCGGGGCGCAACGGCACCGAGGGGGCGCGTGGCGTCGTCGGCAATGACGGCTATGTGGCGAAGACCACGCGCACGGCGACCAAGACCGACAGCCCGGTGATCGAGGTCCCGGCCACGATCAACACGGTGACGCAGAAGCAGCTCGACGAGCGCCGTCCGCAAAATCTGACCGAGGCGCTCGCCTATACGCCGGGCGCACGCACCGGCGCCTATGGTTTCGACCCGCGCTTCGACAGTTTCACCATCCGCGGCGTCGACATCACCTATACGGGCGTCTTCCGCGACGGCCTGCGCCAGTTCAACAGCCCGAGCGGCCTGTTCCGCCTGGAACCCTACGGGCTCGATTCGGTCTCGATCCTGAAGGGGCCGGCCTCGTCGCTCTACGGTGCGAGCGCCTCGGTCGGCGTCATCGACCTCGTCTCGAAGCGGCCGACCGAATACTGGCTGCGCGAAGTGGGGGTCGAAACCGGCTCCTTCAACCGCAAGCAGGCGACCTTCGACGTGAGCGGGCCGGCCAACGACGGCGGCACGGTGCTCTGGCGCCTCACCGGCCTCGCCCGCGACGCCGACACCAACATGCCGGGCGTTCCCGACAACCGCGTCTTCCTCGCCCCGGCCGTGACCTTCAAGCCGAGCGAGGACACCAAGCTGACCGTGCTCGGCGAGTTCATGAACTCCCGGACCGGCGGTTCGATGTTCCACGAGAACATCTACGTCCCCTATACGCTCAAGGACGGCACGATCACCTACGAGACCGCCGGCGCGACCAAGAAGCGCCTGTACAATGCGCGCTACAACGACTTCACCCAGACCCAGGGACGGCTCGGCTACGAGTTCGAGCATCGCTTCAACGAGATCGTCTCGGTGCACCAGAACCTGCGCTGGTCCGGCCTCTCGACCGACGAGAAGTTCGCCGGCACGACCTATGCCGGCCGCGTCAAGGAGGAGATGTTCGCCACTTCGGCAGACACCTATCTGAAGACGCGCCTGAAGACCGGACCGGTCGAGCACACCATCCTGACCGGCTTCGATCTCGGCTATTCGACCTACGATTCCAGCATCGGCTACAATTTCGCGGCCGTCGCCAACCCGGACATGCCCGACCCGACCCGCCAGCGCCAGACCATGGTCGGCGCCTATGTGCAGGACGAGATGAAGCTCGGCGGCTGGCGCCTTCTGCTCGGCGGCCGGCACGATTGGCTGTCCAGCACCTACCGGGTTCCGGGCACCGACGCCGAAAAGCAGACCAAGGGCGCCACCACCGGCCGGGCCGGCCTCAGCTACGTGACGGGTTTCGGCCTGACGCCCTTCGTCAGCTACGGCACTTCGTTCAACGCCAATCCGGGCACGGTGCTGAACGGCGGTGTGGCGGCGCCGACGCGCGGCGAACAGGCCGAGGCCGGCCTGAAATATGCGCTGCCGGGCACCAACACGCTGCTCACCGCCTCGACCTTCTGGCTGAAGCAGACCGACGGCATCGTCTATACGGTCGTCGACAGCGTCAACCAGCAGACCCAGCTCGACTTCCGCTCGCGCGGCTTCGAACTGGAAGCCAACACCTCCTGGAAGAACGGCACCAGCCTGCTCGCCTCATACGCCTATACCGACACGCGCATCCTGAAGCTTTCGCCGGACACCAACGGCAACGAAGTCAACAGCGTGCCGAAGCATTCCTTCTCGGTCTGGGGCGCCTATGACGCGCCGGTCGAGCCGTTCAAGGGCCTCGGCATCGGCGCCGGCCTGCGCTACACCGGCGCCAGCTTCGGCGACGACTACAACCGCGCGGTGATCCGCAACAAGCCGGTCAGCTTCGTCGATGCCCGGCTCAGCTACGATTTCGGCGCGCTGAACCCGCAATACAAGGGCCTGACCGGGCAGATCAACGCGCAGAACCTGCTCGACCGCGTCGAACAGGTCTGCTCCTCCGGCTACTGCTACTACAACCAGGGCCGGAAGATCACCGCCAGCCTGCGGTATCGCTGGTGAGCGCGGTCGCCGCCGCGGACGACGCGCCGCCCGCCGCAAGGCCGGCGGCGCGCCTGCTGATCGGGCTGGGCGGGCTCTATGTCGCCCAGAGCGTGATCGGCGGGGTGGTCTTCACCGGACTTCCGGCGGTGATGCGCCAGAACGGCGCCTCGCTCGGCGACATCGCCTTCATCCTGCTGACCGTGCTGCCCTGGTCGTTCAAGTTCCTCTGGGCCCCCGCGGTGGAACGCTTCCGGTCGCCGCATGGCGGGGTCCGGCGCACACGCACCACCGTCGCAATCTTCGGCACGCTCGCCGTCTGCGCGATCCTGGCGACCGCCCTGATCGGCCCGACCGCGCTCGGCCCCCTGACGGTCGCCATCATGGTCGCCTCCTTCTCGTCGGCGACCCTCGACATCGCCTGCGACGGCCATGCGGTGGAGAGCGTCGCCGGCAGGGATCGCGGCCTCGCCAATGCGGCCCAGGTCGGCGGCGCCTATCTCGGCTCCGCGATCGGCGGCGGCCTGTATCTGGTCCTGCTCGACCATTTCGGCTGGCGCCCCTCGACCCTGGCGATGGCGGCCGTCCTCCTCGTGCTGGCGGCGCCGTTCCTGACCGCCCCGGACGGCGCCCGCATCGACCGTGCCGACAGGCCGCGGCAATCGCTGCGTCACGCGCTGAAGCGGCCGGCGGTGCGGTCGGGCCTGTTGCTGGTCGGCCTTTTCGTGCTCGGCCAGAAATGGGCCATGGTGCTGATCGGCCCCTTCCTGATCGACCGGGGCCTCAGTCTCTCGACGATCGGCACCGTCAACGGCATCGGCATTACCGCCCTTGGCCTCGCCGGTGCGCTCGGCGGCGGCGTCGTACTGCGCCGGTTCAGCGTCTTGGGCGTCATGTCGGCCGCACTCGCCGTGCAGGGCGTCGTCATGTTCGCCCTCGCCGTCTTCGCCGCCTCGGGCGACGTTGCACCCGCCGCCCTCGTGGCGACCACGCTGGTCTCTTCAGGCAGCTTGGCACTCGGCTTCGTCGCCCTCTACTCGGATTTGATGGGCCGCGCGTCGGCCGATCAGGCCGGGGTCGACTTCACCCTGTTCCAGAGCATGGACGCGATCGTCAGCCTGATCGGCTGGCGCCTGGTCGGCCTGTTCGGCGACGCGCTCGGCTTCGCCGCCTGCTTCGCCGGTTCCGGCCTGCTCGCGCTGCTGGCACTCGGACTGCTCCCGATCGTTGCTGGACGAAATCGTGGCGAGACCGATGGGCACGGCTGATATCGGCGGCTGCTTCACCGGCACGCTCGCCCGTTTCGCTGGGACCATCCGGACCGACGACGGCGGCCCGGGTCTGGCGGCGGATCGGCTGCTCGACCCGGACACCGTCCGCGACCTGATCGAGCGCTATGCGGCGAGCCTGCCCGGCGCCGATCCGCGGGCGATCGTTTCCATGTGGAGCCAATGGCATTGTGCGGCCGTGGTCACCCCGGCTGTCGTCGCCTGCGTGATCGCCCGACACCGGCTGCCGGTCGCCCTGGAGGATTGCCGGCTCGCGCTGCACGACAACGGCTGCACGGCGGCCGTGCTGGTGCCGGCCGCCGCGCCCGGCATGGCCGCAGCCGAGCGGGTGCCGGAGGACCGGATACCCGAGGACCGGATACCCGACGACCGGTCCGGCTCCGCGCCCGTCGGGACCCGGCGGCATTCCGGCTTCGGCGATCTGCTCGACGGCCATCTGGCGCCGTTGATCGCCTTCATCGCGCGGGAATTTGCGGTTTCGCCCAAGCTCCTCTGGACCAACGCGGCGGCCAGCTTCGCCTGGACCCTGCAGCAATGCGCCGCCCGGCCCGAAGCCGACAGTGCCGCCCTGTCCGAGGCCGAAGGACGACTGACCCTGGCGGAGGCCTGGCCGACCGGCCGCAATCCCTTTGCCGGTGCGCTGAGGCCCTCCCCTTTCGTTCCGCTTGAACAGTGCAGCCGCCGCGTCTGCTGCCTGCGCTACCTGCTGCCGGGCTGGGCGGATTGCGGCAGCTTCTGTCCCTTGCCGGCGCGCGACCGACCGGCCGGGGCCGCGGACAACCCGGCGGGCGACCCGTAAGGCCCGCATCGGCACCGAAGGCGGCCGGCATGCCCCCGACCTCCGCCACGGCTCGCATGGCCGGCGGCCTTGCGCCGGACGGCGTTCGGCAGGGCTATTGCATTCAAGTTCAAATATGTTTTTCCGGTTGCATACTCGCATTCAGACATGACATAGTTTCAGCACCGCGCGGCATTGTGCGCGGAATGGGGGTTCCCATGTCCTTTTCGGAACTCAGGGACGAACCGGACGAATTGCGTCCAGAAATCGGGCTTTGCCTCTCGGGTGGTGGCTACCGGGCCATGGTGTTCCATGTCGGCGCGCTCTGGCGGCTGAACGAAGCCGGGCTGCTGCGCAAGATCCGGCGGATTTCTAGCGTCTCCGGCGGCTCGATCACGGCGGCCTATCTGGGCCTCCTCTGGAACGAATTGAATTTCGACGGCGCCGGCCGGGCGCGGTCCTACGACAAAGTGGTCGAAGGCATCCGGCGCATGGCCTCGACCAGCATCGACGCCGGGGCGATCCTCGGCGGCATCTTCCTGCCGGGGACGATCAGCGACCGGGTCGCCCGCGCCTACGCCAAGACGTTGTTCGGCGAGGCGACCTTGCAGGACCTTCCCGACGACGGCGACGGCCAGACGCCGCGCTTCGTGATCAACGCAACCAATGTCCAGTCGGCGGTGCTGTGGCGCTTCTCGCGGCCCTATATGGGCGACTATCGGGTCGGCCTGATCCGCAACCCGACCGTCTCGCTGGCCACCGCGGTCGCGGCCTCGTCCGCCTTCCCGCCCATGCTGTCGCCGCTCGAACTGGACATCGACGCCGCCTTCGAGCCGGACGACAAGGCCGATCTGACGGGACCCGAGTTCCGCCGGCGCGTCATGCTGAGCGACGGCGGCGTCTACGACAATCTCGGGCTGGAGACGGTCTTCAAGTCCTACGAAACGGTGCTGGTCAGCGATGCCGGACAGAAGGTCGCCCCGGAGCCGGATCCGGCGACCGACTGGGCGCGGCACGCGGTCCGCATCCTCGATGTCGTCGACAATCAGGTGCGCAGCCTGCGCAAGCGCGCCCTGATCGCCGCCTACCTGTCGAAGGCGCGGACCGGCACCTATTGGGGCATCCGGACGCATTTCGCGGATTACAAGCTCCAGGACGACCCGCTCGGCTGCGCCGGGCGCGATCCGACCCCGCTCGCCGAGGTGCCGACCCGGCTCAGCGCGATGGATGACGCGACCCAGGAGAAGCTGGTCAACTGGGGCTATGCGGTCACCGATGCCGCCTTGCGCCGGCATTTCGATGCCGACCTGCAGGCCCGGTTCGGCGTCGTGATCGGCGCGCCCGAGGGCTTCCCCTATCCCGGAGGCTACTGACCGGCCGCCACCCTGCCTCGTCTGTTCGGGACACATCCAGGAGGATTGTCCAATGCCGGATCTGCCGGTGCCGCGCCGCCGCTCGGGTTTGAAGCCGCCCTTCCGCCGCCTGCGGATCTATGCCTTCGATCCGTCGGCCTCGCTCGACCTGCAGCTTGCCGTCGTCAACGAGGCGACGATCGGCCTGGATTGGGAGCGGCTGGAGCCGGGTCCCGTCGGCGACTATCTCGAAGTGGTCGACGTCGATCCAGCCACCGGCGGCTTCTATGCGGCGGCCGACCTCGACGATCCGGCGCTCCTGGTGCAGGACGGATTCGCGCCGTCGGAGGGCAATCCGAAATTTCATCAGCAGATGGTCTATGCCGTCGCGATGCTGACCATCCGGAATTTCGAGCGTGCCCTCGGCCGGAAGGTGCTCTGGTCGCTGCGGCCGTGGAATGCGTCCATGGAGCCGGCGGCAAAGGCCGATCGCTATGTCGGCCGCCTGCGGATCTATCCCCATGCGCTGCGCGAGGCGAACGCCTATTACAGCCCCCAGAAGCTCGCCCTTCTGTTCGGCTATTTCCGCGCTTCGCGCACCCATCCCGGGCGCAACCTGCCCGGCGGCCTCGTCTTCACCTGTCTGTCTCACGACGTGATCGCCCATGAGACGACCCACGCCATCCTGGACGGCCTGCATCCGCATTTCATCGACGCGAGCAATGTCGACATGCTGGCGTTCCACGAGGCCTTCGCCGATATCGTCGCCCTGTTCCAGCACTTCACGCTGAGCGATCCGCTGAAGCAGCAGATCGCCGCGCTCAAGGGCAATCTCGGCAAGCGCTCGCTGCTGAGCGGCCTCGCCAAGCAGTTCGGCGAGGCGATCGGCCATTACGGCGCCCTGCGCGACGCCATCGACGCGGTCGACGAGGCGACCGGGCTGCCCGACCCGTCCGCGCTGGGGCGGACCACCGAGCCGCATGGCCGCGGCGCGATTCTGGTCGCCGCCGTGTTCGATGCCTTCGTGTCGATCTACCGGTCCCGCGTCGCCGATCTCCTGCGCCTGACCACCGGGGACGGGACGCGCTATCCGGACGGCGACCTGCATCCCGATCTGGTCAACCGCCTGGCGGACGAAGCCGCCAAGGCGGCGGGCCATGTGCTGCGCATCTGCGTACGGGCGCTCGACTACCTGCCGCCGGTCGACATCACCTTCGGCGACTATCTGCGCGCCCTGGTCACCGCCGACCACGATCTCGTCGCCAACGACGACCGCGGCTACCGCATCGCCTTCATCGAAGCCTTCCGCCGGCGCGGCATCTATCCGAGGAACTGCCGGTCGCTGTCGATCGAGAACCTGCTCTGGGAGGAGCCGGACACCCCGATCGAGATCGATTGGCTCAAGGACGAGGTCTTTGCGGCCCAGGACGACCGGCGCGCGATCCACGATGCCGCCCTGCAGCGGCAGGCGGAGTTGGAGAACTGGCTGCGCGACCGGGCGCCCTTCACGCGCGAGGCGATCCGCTCGCTCGGTCTGTGGCTGGACGAGACGGCGCCGAAAACCGTCCGCCGGGTGCGGACGACCCAGCGGCCGCACTTCACGGTCAATTCGCTGCGCGTGGCCAGCCGCGTCGGCCCGGACGGACAGCAGGAACAGCAGATCGTCATCGAGATCACGCAGGAGCGCCGCGGCTTTGCCGACGAGACCGATCAGGCGACGGCCGATGCCACCGGCCGTGCCCCGGGCCAACGCGCGGCCTTCACCTTCCGTGGCGGCGCGACGCTGATCGTCGACTACCGGACCCGAGCCGTCCGCTACTGCATCGCCAAGGATATCGGCGACAACGAGCGTCTGGCGGGGCAGCGCGCCTTCCTGTTCGGCGCCCCCGGCGAGCCCCCCGGCGCGACCTATTTCGGCTTTGCCCGGCGCAAGGAACCCTTCGCCTTTCTGCACCGCGTGCTCGAGGAGGACGGCCATGGCCACTGAGCCCCGTGCCCGCCGCAAGCGCAGCCCGAAGCCCGCCGGCAGCGCGCCGGAACCGCCCGCCCCGGCGCCCGATCCGGCACCCGGCCCGACGCCGCTGCCGCCGGACCGCATCGCGGTCCGGATGTATCGAGACATTCTGGGCGACTGCTTCCTGCTGCGCATCCCGGCCGACGAAGGGCGGGTGCATGTCCTGATCGACTGCGGCATCCTGCAGGGCATGCCGGCGGCGGAGGCGCGGGCGCGGCGGATCATGGCCGACATCGCCCGGGAGACGCGCCACCTCGACGTGCTGATCGTCACGCACGAACACTGGGATCATCTGTCCGGTTTCCGGCAGGCCTCCGACATCTTCGACACGCTCACGATCGGCGAATTGTGGCTCGCCTGGACCGAGGACGACCGCGACGAATTGGCAAGGCGCCTGCGTGCCGGGCGCGAGAGCGCGCTGAAGGTGATCGAACGGAGTTTCGCGGCGATCGCGAAGACCTCGGCGCTGGCAGCCGGCGCGGAGGAGGACGACGAGGACGACGAGATGGCGCCGGCGACCTTCGGGCGGATGGACGGCGTCGCCGGCCTGATGGCTTTTGCCGGCCGTGCCCCCGGCCTCGCCGCTACCGGCGGCACCGGCACCATCCTCGACATGCTGCGCGCCAAGGCGGCCAAGATCCGCTTCCTGAAGCCCGGCGAGACGCCCTTGCACCTGCCCGGTTCGGTCGCGTGCCGCGCCCATATCCTGGGGCCGCCGCGCGACGAGGCGCGTCTGAAGCGCAGCAATCCGAGCAAGGCCCGCCCGGAGGTCTACCAACTGGCCGACGACACCGTCGGCGACGACATCTTCTTTCTGGCCGCCCTGCCGTTGGAGGACACCGACCCGGTGGCCCTCAACCTGGCCCGGCCCTTCGCCCGGAAATACCTTCTGAGCGCCGATGACCCTCGCACCGCCGTCGTCGACAGTGAGGAACGCGATGCGCTGGACACCTTCGTCGCCCGCTACGAAGATCCGGCCGAGGCCTGGCGGCGGATCGACGACGACTGGCTCGGCGCCGGCGAACAGCTCGCGCTGAAACTCGATTCCGACACCAACAACACCAGCCTGGCGATCGCCTTCGAGATCGGCCTCGGGCCGGCCAGCCGCGTGCTGCTCTTCCCCGGCGACGCCCAGGTCGGCAACTGGCTGTCCTGGGGCGACTACCGCTGGCTCGACGATAGGGACAAGCCCGACTCCGCGCTCGGTATCGAGGACCTGCTCGCGAAGACCGTCCTCTACAAGGTCGGCCATCACGGCAGCCATAACGCCACCCTGCGCGAACGCGGCCTCGAACTGATGACCAACGAGAATCTGGTCGCGATGATCCCGGTCGCGGAGGATTTCGCCCGCAGCAGCAAGCATTGGAACATGCCGTTCCCCTCCCTGCTGGAACGTCTTGAGATGAAGACCGGCGGCCGCATCCTGCGCGCGGATCGGCGCCGCGCCGATCTCGAGGCGGCGGCCGCCGCAAGGGCCGGCAAGTCCGGCGAACTGTCGCGCGCTGCCTGGGACTCGTTTCTCGACATGGTTGCGGATGTCGCGGGCGATGCGGAGCCGGTGGCGATCGAATACGCGATCCGCGTCTGAGGCCGGCGCGCGGACCGCGGCCGCCGTGCCGTCGACGCGCGGCCGCCGCCCGCGCGCCGGATCGCCTGGAACACCGTGCATGCCGGTGGCCTTCCGCGCGGCCTTCGGCTAAACCGGCCGGCATGGCAGCCCCCCTTCTCACACTCCGCGACATCCATCTCTCCTTCGGCGGTCCGCGCCTGCTCGAAGGTGCCGAACTCTCCGTCTTCGACGGCGACCGCATCTGCCTCGTCGGCCGCAACGGCTCGGGCAAGTCGACGTTGCTCAAGGTCGCCGCCGGACTGATCGAGGCCGACCGCGGCGAGCGCGTCGTCAACCAGGCGACGACCGTGCGCTACCTGCCGCAGGAGCCCGATCTGTCGGCCTATCCGAGCGTGCTCGCCTATGTCGAGGAGGGCCTGGGACCGGCCGACGACGCCTACCGGGCGCGCTATCTGGTCGAGGAACTGGGCCTGACCGGCGAGGAGGACCCGAAGCGGCTTTCCGGCGGCGAGGCGCGCCGGGCCGCGCTCGCCCGCGCGCTGGCGCCGGAGCCCGACGTGCTGCTGCTCGACGAGCCGACCAACCATCTCGACCTGCCGGCGATCGAATGGCTGGAGGCGGAACTGAAGTCGCTGCGCTCGGCGCTGGTGCTGATCAGCCACGACCGCGCCTTCCTGACCGCGCTCAGCCGCTCGACGGTGTGGATCGACCGCGGCACCGCCCGGCGCATGGAGCGCGGCTTCGCCCATTTCGAGGCCTGGCGCGACGACCTGCTGGCCGAGGAGGAGCGCGACGCGCAGAAGCTCGACCGCAAGATCGTCGCCGAGGAGCATTGGGTGCGCTACGGCGTCACCGCCCGGCGCAAGCGCAACGTCCGCCGCATGGCGGAACTGTCGGAACTGCGCCGCCGCCGCAAGGAGGCGCGCCGGCCGGTCGGCGACGTGAAGATGACGGTCAGTGAGGCGGACGCCTCCGGCAAGCTGGTCATCGAGGCCGAGGGCATCGCCAAGGCCTTTGCCGGACGGAGCGTGGTCGAGCCCTTCTCGATTCGCATCGGGCGCGGCGACCGGGTCGGCCTGATCGGTCCGAACGGCGCCGGCAAGACCACCCTGGTCAAGATGCTGACCGGCACGCTGCCCCCCGATTCCGGCACCGTGCGCCTCGGCGTCGGCCTGGAGATGGTCACGCTCGACCAGAAGCGCGAGGGCCTCGACCCGTCCGCCTCGCTGCGCGAGGCCCTGACCGAGGGTCGCGGCGACACGCTGACCATCGGCGGCCAGCCCAAGCATGTCATGAGCTACATGAAGGACTTCCTGTTCGGCGCCGAACAGGCCGGCACGCCGGTCTCGGTCCTGTCGGGCGGCGAGCGCGGCCGGCTGATGCTGGCGCGCGCACTGGCCAAGCCGTCGAACCTGATCGTGCTCGACGAACCGACCAACGACCTCGATCTCGAAACGCTCGACCTGCTCGAGGAGATGCTGGCCGACTATCCCGGCACCGTCATCCTGGTCAGCCACGACCGCGACTTCCTCGACCGCATCGCCACCTCGGTGGTGGTCTCCGACGGCGACGGCCGCTGGCTCGAATATGCCGGCGGCTATTCCGACATGGTCGCCCAGCGCGGCTACGGCGTGAAGGCGCGTCGCATCACGCCGCCGCCGGGCGAGGCGGCGACCGCGACCGCAGCCGCACCGAAGCCAGCGGGCGCAGCCCCGCAGGCCGCCCGGCGCAAGCTCAGCTTCAACGAGAGCCACGCGCTGAAGACCCTGCCGGCGACGATCGAAAAGCTCGGCGGCGAGATCGCCACCCTGCAGGCCGCGATGGCCGATCCCGATCTCTACGCCAAGAACCCGAAGCGCTTCGCCGAGACCGCCGCCAAGCTCGACAGGGCCCAGGCCGCGCTGGCCGCCGCCGAAGACGAATGGCTGCGCCTGGAGATGCTGCGCGAGGAGATCGGCGGGTAGAGCATTTCCCAATCGGATGCCCCATCCGATCGCCGCGAACATGCTCCGGGTTCAAGACCTTGAGCCGGTCCCTTGCGTCCGGACCGCTTGGAGCCGGGGCAGGACGGGCCGCAGGCCGGCGGGCGCCCTGCCCCGACGGGTGCCCATCGAGGCGCCCCGTCGCCGCGCCCCGATGCGGCGCCGGCGGCTCCCGCCCGGCGCTGCCGCCGGTCCGCGCGCGGCCCAGTCACCGCATCGACCTGCATCGCCCGACGGTCGCGACGATCCGGTTCCGGCACTTCTCCACAGATCAGACGCCGCTTTCCAATTCGCCGCCCGATGCCCCTTGCATCCCCCGCCCCCCTGTGGCAGATACCGCCCCACATCGGACCGGCCCCGCCGGCACCCGGGTTCGCTGCGGTAGCTCAGTGGTAGAGCACTCCCTTGGTAAGGGAGAGGTCGAGAGTTCAATCCTCTCTCGCAGCACCATTCATCCCCTTGTTTTTGCAGGCGTCGAAGCAGTCTCCTGGCCGAGAAGGTCAGGGGCTTTGCACTGCCCGGCGCGACAACGTCAGCCGATCCGCAGGCAACCGCGCGCGGAGAGGAAGCCCCCGTCGCCGCCTTCGTGCAAAAGGCCGGATCGGGCGCGTCGCCGCCTGTCCGGCCTTCATGATCCACGGGCATTCGCGATCGACAGCCGTCGTCAGCGCGGCGGGGGGTAGCCGACTTCCCGCGCCGCAGCCGGGCCGGTCATGTTGCAGCGCCAGGTTCCGAAGGTCGTAACCCAACAGGCCCCTTCCGCCTTAGCGACGCGTGCCCGACCGCAGTTCTTCGCAGGATCGCCGCCCGAATAAGCGATCGCCTTGGGATCGCGGCAGATGACCCAGGTCCAGGCCCCCCGAAGTGAATGGACGGATTTCGAGGTGTCCGAATCCGGCATCGTCATCAATTCCTCGCGGCCCTTGTGAGGACGCGGCGCCCCGATCTGGACCGCAAAATCCTCCAGCAACCAGAGTTCGTCAGACGCCGTCGCCTCTTCGCGCTCGCACCGGACGAGGGCCATGACCGCGCCGGACTCGAGCGCGGTGGAAGCGCCGATCGCCGCACATTGCGTGACCGGGTCCCGCGCGCCCCAACGCGAACCGTCGACAGCCATGGTGGGCACCGCGCCAAGACCGAGTATCGCCACGGCCGCCGTTATCAGAATGCGAGCATGCGAATGCGGGAGACGGATCATGTGACACACTTTCGAAGAGGAACCTCGGTCGGTTTGCGGCCGTGACGGTCGTTCCCGGCACTCCGAGACCCGCAGAACGCCGTGACCTTCACGAATTCGGCAGCGATCCACGGTCCGGCAGGGCAGCGCAACCGGCATAGTTGACGACAGATTGCTTGCGGTCAATTCGCATGACATCAATGTCAAGCCGTTGCGGTTTTGAAAAAATCTCTGGCTTCAGCAGCCCGCTGAGCTCCCGGGTGCCACCTGCCGGCAGCGTCACCCGGCCTCGAAAGAGCTCCTGCCCGACCTGTGGATGCTCGTCGGCGTCGCGAGCCCACCGCGGCCCGATGTGAATCCGTAGCGGTGCGGGCAGACCGAGGCTCAGCCATCGCATGCGCCGACGCTCGGCGATCCGACACGCATCGGTCTTCGCCCCCGCAGCGTCCCCAGCCGGACGCGCAGTCAGGAACCGGCGTTTGCCATGCCCCGGCCCCCGGATCGCGAGCGACGCGCCGGGCGTCGAGAATGGACGTGCTCGAGCGGCCGTCTTGCCGGGACCCGGGAGGATCCGGAAACCGCGTCCGCCCCGGGCCCCTGGCGATGGCAGGAAGCGGCCGGCGCGGTCATCTGCTGTTTTCCACGTGTGATGAAACTGACAGAGGCGCCCGGCGAAGCGGGTTATGCCGGATGTCGAACGACACACGTGGAGAACGCCCATGTCCATCGAGACCTTCAAGAGCCTCCTCACCGCTTTCGGCGACGGCATCGGTCTGCCCGGGCTGGAGCCCGACGAGGAGGGCTATGTCGCGCTCGGCTTCGACGACCTGCCGGTGCATCTGCAGTACGAGGCGGACGAGGACGTGGTCGTCGCCTTCTGCAAGATCGGCACGATCGACGAGGACCGCCGCGAGGGCATCCTGGCCTGGCTGCTGGGTGCCAACCTGTTCTGGCAGGCGACGCGCGGCGCGACGATCGCGATCGACCCGGTCGAGGACAGCGTGTTCGTGCAGCAGCGCCTGGAGCTGGAGCGCACCGAGGCGGGGCGCTTCGAGGGCTGGCTCGGCACCTTCGTCGACGTGGCCGAGCACTGGAAGGGCCGCCTTGCCGCCGTCAATGCCGGCGAGCCGATCGATGCGGACTCGACGCCCGGCCCGACGGCCGGCGACGCCGATATCCAGATCCTGGTCTGAGGGAGGGCGCCATGGCCATCGGCATCGAATCCTTCCGACAGTCCGGCGACCGGCTGGTTCTGGCCCAGAACCACGGGGGGCAGCCGACCGGCGTGGTCAACGCCAAGCTGCCTTTCAAGGATCGCTTCGTCAATTTCTTCAAGTCCGGCGACGACCGCTACGGCACGCAGCAGCAGCGCACCGAGAACGCCACGTTCAAGACCGCCTTCCTGCGCGCGCTGGAGAAGTCCGAGGGGCCGGAGGTGGCGCGGCGCGCCGTGCAGATGGCCGGCGCCGAGCGCTTCATGATGAGCGCCAAGCCGATGAGCGAGCGCAAGGTCAAGGAGATCCTCGACGCCGCGCAGCACATCCGCAAGAACGCCGTCGTCTACAATCAGAACATCACCAAGGACTACCTGCGCGCGACCGGCACGCCGTCGCTGCAGCACGCCTTCCAGCAGGTGGTCAACGGCGCGCTGCCCAACGCGGTGATGCGCGATCCCGACCTGATCAAGGCGGTGAAGAAGGAAATCCAGTTCAGCGACAACTATCCGCGCCATCGGATGGGCGTCGACGAGATCGACGCGGCCGCGCGCCGCGGCATCCAGAAATATCTGGAACGGCGCCAGGGCAATTTCGCGGAAGCCCATCCCGGCCTCAACGCGATGCTCAATGCCCATCCGGGCATCTGCACCAAGGACAACGCCTATGGCTGCGACGACCTGATCGGCAAGCTCGATCCGGGCCAGAACCACGCGCTCGGCCTCGAACCGCAGGCGTTCCGGGACGAATCGACCCGCGCCCTGCAACTGATCCGCGATAATGCCGCGATCCTCGGCCGCAACAGCTTCACGCCGGAAGGCTGGACCGCGCAGGAGAACGAGATCGGCGACGCGCTGATGAACCTGCAACTGGTCAAGGCCGGGCTCGGCAATCTCGCCGGCAACGACGTGCCGGCCTCGCAGGTCGGCCTCGACCTGGTCCAGCACCTGATCACCGAAGTCGATCACCAGATCGATCAGCTGCACGCCAAGTTCGGCTACATCCAGGACATGCGCGACGCCGATCCGCTCAGCAACAAGATGGTCGCCTATTCGAACATGCTCTGGGCTCATGCGGTCGGCTTTATCATCGACGACGCCATCGCCCAGTTGCAGCAGCAACCCAATACTGCGAACGCGATCCAGGTGTTGCAGCAGTCCAAGACCAACTACACCCACGCCCGCACGCTGGACTACACCAACGCGCCTCCGGGCCGCACGATCATGCCCGGCCAGGTCGACAAGTCGCAGCATCCCGCCACGCTCGGCAAGTCCAACGCCACGGCGTCGGTGCGCAACGCGCTGAATCAGGCCGGCTTCTCGGATGCCCAGATCGAGGAGATGACCAGCAGCAAGGCGCTCGGCAAGGCTCGCCAGCGCGCCCTCAACCAGAACCCGGACTGGGCGCCGGTGCAGCGCAAGATGATCGTCAGCCGCGACGGCGTCACCCGCACCTACCAGTCGCATATCAAGCCGGGTGCCTCGATCAACGGCCGCTTCGCCCGCCGCTATGCGCAGAACGGACCGCTGGAGCATAACGGACCGAACCATTCCCCGACTTCGGGCATCAGCTCGGCGACCAAGGGCGATCTCTACCACGCCCGCAACCTGAAGGTCAGCGAACTCTACCGCGACGACGGCCACGGCAATCTTACGCCGAAGACCAAGGTGATCGGCCATGGCGTGCTCGACATGTGGGAGATCCAGGACCCGCAGGAGCGGCAGCGGGCCAACGAGCGCGGCGCCACCGAGGTGCTGGAGGCGGCGGTCACGACCAACGACCGCATCATGCAGACGGCCCTGACGCGAAAGGACAACCAAGACCCCACGCCCGTCAAGGTCACGCATGTCAGCGTCAACCTGATCACGCCGGCCAGCATCCGCGAGATTCCGCTGCTGCGCGGCAAGCTGCCCGACTATCAGGAGAACACCTATACGCAAGCGCAGTTCCAGTCCTTCGACACGGCCAGCCATCAGGGCCAGCCGATGACCATGAAGGTCGACGATGAGCGCGTGCAGGGCAACGTCCAGCAGGACCAGGACATCAACGTCCAGGTCGACGTGATCAGCTTCTCCTTCGGCATCAACCCGCTCGCCACCGGCACTTTCGGCAGCGTGCTCGGCGGCTGGGGCAACGTCTACGAACACAACCGCGGCATGATGGTGAAGTTCGTCGGCGATCTCGGCGAGGGCGAATTCGGTTCCGCCGGCACCCGCCCGGGCGGCTTCATCGGCACGGTCTTCGACCGGCTCGATCCCAATGTGCCGGCCGAAAAGGACCTGATGGACAAGATCGCCGACCAGACCAACACGGTCCGGCAGATGTTCACCCACGAGACCTTCAAGAAGGGCAACGGCGACCCGGCCAAGATGGGCCGCCACATCCTGGCGCTGCAGTCGCTGGCCGAAGAGGCGCTGGCGCTGAAGAACGTCACCGACGAGGCCGCGACCATGTCGAAGGGCTGCAAGTCGGACAAGGACCGCGGCGGCGTCACCGACGTGGAACTGAAGCACCTCCTGATCACCGACGACATGGGTGGCCGGATCACGCCGGACACCACCCTGGAGCGGCAGGACCAGGAGAACTACTACGTCGTGGCGTCGAGCTCCGGCCAGTTGGAGAACCAGCGTCTGAACACCGGCCTGGCCGGTTCGAAGGAAGCCGGCAAGCTGGCGGACCGCATCCCGTCCAAGACCGTACGCACCTTCCTGTCGGGCCTCGGCACCTTCGCGTCCGAATAGGGCCGGCGCGGACGACACGAAGCGACGGCCGCCCGGTCCCGGGCGGCCGTCCGTTGCCTGATCGGCCGGTCAGTCCGCCGGCGGCGGCTTCGGGTTTCCTGTCGCAGTCGCCAGCGCGGCTGCGCCGCCGGGCTTGCGGCGGCGCAGCGGCGGTCGTTTGATGGCCGACGGCGGGCGGATCAGGGCACCGTCGCGCAGGCCATGCCTGAGGGAGTCCTTCGGAAGGCGGCGCAACTGGCCGGAGCCGTCGCGTCGGAGCAGGGCCGCGACCCGACGGCGGAGCGAAGGGATCAGGCGGGCGAGCACAAGCCCCGCCGCCAGCCGCACTATGCGCAGGCGCGCCCGCAGCGCGACGCCCGGCGGCAGCGGCACTGCGACCTCGTTGCGGTCGTGACCGCTGAAATAGAGGTCGGCATTCCGGTCCTTGCGCGGATCGCCGTCGGGGAAGTCGCCACGACCGCGGCGCTTCTTCTCCTCGAATTCGTGACGGGACTTGACCACATAGTGGTTCACCCGCCCGCCGCCATAGCGGATGTCGACCGGCCGGCCCTGGACGCCCTCCAGCACCATCGGCGTGCCGTCGGCATGGACCGACAGGCCATGGGAGAGAAACGGGGCGTGGACGTGGACGGCATGGAAGGCGAGCCGCCGGGTGGCGGACTTGCCGAGCCGGTTCATCGGATGCTCCGGCGGCGCGGCCCTCTGGAAGCGTTCCATGACCAGGCCGAAGCCCGGCTTGACCCGCCCCGACGAGCCGAACGTCCGCCAGTTGAAGAAGACCTGGGCGACGGTATCCGGAAAGGTGGCGAGAAAGTCGCCGATCGACCTGTGCTCGTCGAGCAGCAGGAACTCGTCGAGATCGAGAAACACGATCCAGTCGGAACGCGACTGCAGCACCGCATCGGTGAAGGCCCAGAGCTGCGGCCCGAATTCGGGGCGGTCCGGCTGGTGGCGGTACTTTACCAGCCCAAGCGCATCAAGTGCGGCGAGCGTTCGGGCGCTACCGTCCGTGCTGCCGTTGTCGTAGATGACGATCTCGGTGAAGCCGAGCCCCTCGTGATGGGCGATCCATTCGAGAAGGTAGCGCCCTTCGTTCTTGGCGCAGGTGGCCAGCGTAACGGTAACGCCCTCCGGTGTCCGCTGCGGACCGGGGTGGTTCTGCGATCGTGCCATAGTCCCCAGTGCGGTGCGGGTCCAGATAAGCGCCGGACCATGCCGCCTTCCGGCGATCCGGGCAACCATCCATCACGACAAACCACCTGGAATTGCAGGCGGGCCGGCCGGTCCGCCGCAAGCCGACGCAGGACCGGGTCTCGGGCGCCCGGGGCCGTGTCGGGCGCGGTCAGCCCGGGACCCGGTCCTGCCGCTTCAACGCCGTCATGCTGAAATCGCCATGCGCCTGGCCGATATCGGCCTTCGGGATGCGCAGGACCAGCGATCCGTTGTCTTCCACGATCGTGTAGCGCCCGCCCGGCGTTTGGGCGGCGACGAAATTCTCCAGCCGGCGGCGGGCGGAGCGGCCGACGCCCTCGGCGCGGAATTCCAGGTTGTCGCCCTGTTCCTTGACCTGCCACTCGGTCCGGTTCTTGACCATCGGATATTCGAGTTCGGTATTGCCGCTCATCCAGCTGTGTTCGGAGCTGATCTTCTCCAGCGCGTCGAGCACGTCGAGCGTGTTGCGCTGCGCAGTCTGGGGCGTCATCGAGTTGGGGACGCCTGAGAAGTCGAAGTCGTAGACGGCGAGGCGGTCGCCGAACACGTCGAGGATATGCTCGCGCCGGGACAGGTAGGCCTTCTCCATGTCGGCAATCTGGCCGGAGAAATCGAGCCCCGGATTGTCCTTGCCGAAGGTCGCCGCATATTCGCGGAACACCGCCACGTCCTCGTTGGTCTTCGAAAGCCGGGCCAGTTCCTTGACGCCTTCCATGCGCTCGGAGAACGGGCTCTGGTCGAAGATCGAGAAGTTCTTGTAGCACTTGCCGTCGAACATGCTCGGCTGCTCGAACGACATGTCCGAGCGGATGTCCTTGCGCGCCATCAGGTTCTGCCCGCCGGTCTCGAGCGAGTGCCCCGGATCGATGGCGGCGAACTCGTTGCCGACGCGGCCCTTGTTGCCGCCCTTGGAGCCGATCGCGTCGCGGTCGCCGAGCAGCAGCATGAAGATCTTGTTGCGGCCCATCTCGCGGATCGAGGTATCGACCTCGTAGTGGCCGCGCGCATTCTTCACCGGCTTGCCGTCCTCGCCGAGCTTGACGAGTTGCCCGTTGCGCGGCCCGCCGACGATGGCGCCCTCGAAATCGGAGAATTTCTCGCCATTGCGGCCCGACATGTGGGTGCCGTCGAGCAGCAGCTTCGGCACTGCCGGCCCGTTCGGCGGCTGGTAGACGGTCGGCACCAGCTTGAGCTTCTGCGCAAAGATGCCGAACCGGCTCATCAGGTCGTTGGCGAGGCTTTCGCGCATCGCGTCGCGGTTGATCGCGTCCGGGGTCTGCCGGCGCGCCAATTGGTGGAAGAACTTGCCGATGGCCCCGAAGCCGAAGCTCTTGGCGTTCGATTTCGGCAGCGTATAGGTGCGCTCCTCGCCGCGGCCCGAGCCCTGCGCCTCGCGGTAGTCGAGCTTGACATAGTGCTTGGTGTTGAACTTCTTCTCATTGTCCATGACGTGCTTCTTGAGCGCGGGGAAGACCCTCTCGCTCGTCTTCAGGGCGCCATAGACTTCGGCCTTCAGGTCCGGATTGCGGCTGATGAAATGGAACGGGTCGTCCTTGCCGGTGCGGAAGCCGACCGAGGGATCGCGGGCGGCCAAGTACTTGGCCGCCTCCGAGCGCACCGCATGCGATCCGCTCCAGGGATGCAACCCCTTGTCTATGAACGTGTCTGCGCGCACCGAGAAGGCGTGGCCGGGCGTGCTGAGCTTGGCGGTGTCCTTCGGGGTCCAGTCCTTCAGCGCCACGAAGCCCGGCTCAACGCCGCGATTCTTGTCGGCGATCACCCGGTACGGGCCGACCACCGTGCCGGTGTCGCGGCTCGGATCGAACCGCTTGCCGAACGGCGTCATCTGCAGCTTCTCGCGGAAGAATTTCAGTCCGTAGCTCGGCTTGGTCGATTTCTTGACCGTGCCCTCGGCGACCTTGTCCTTCGCCACGCCGCGGGTCTTGTCCTGGCGGGAGAGCGAGAGATGGCGGGTCCGGCTCGGCTCGGACTTGCGGGCCGAAAAGCCGTCCATCGTCCCCGTCGGATCGCTGACGCTTCGGGAGCGGTTGTCACCACGGTCGATCCCGATCGGGACCGACCCGGAAACCTTCAACGAAACGCCCTCAGCCATACCGAAGTCCCCTGCCCGTCCGAACATCCGTTTCCGGATCACAGCCTCAGTATGACGTCTCCGCTTGGTTCCTCTGTCACGGTCGTGACATCGTTTGCGGCAAACGGCGTCTGTCCGGCGACACGGCCGGTCCAGTCGCGCGCTACCGTGACGAAGTCGGACAGCCGGTCCCGCAGGGCGGCCGGATGCTGGCCGGCAAGCGGCACGGTTTCGATCAGCACGGCCATGCGCGTCTCGCGGTCGAGCCCGAGCGTAGCACCGCCCGTGCCGCGCCAGAAGAAGTTGGCGTCGAGCATCGCCTCGGCGAGATCGGCCGGAATCGGATCGGCCGGGGCTCCGAGCGGCGCGGCGAGCAGCAGGGCGTCTTCCGCGTCCAGATAGGAGATGTCGACCTGAAGCGTGTCGTCGATGGTCAGCGCACAGTCCCCCTCCGCATCGAATGCCAGATCGGGCAGCCCGAGCAGGGCGCCCACATCCCCGATCAACAATTGAGCCTTGGCCATGTCCATCGATGCGTCCCCCTCCGGCACCACGATCCGCCGTCCAACCTAGCGATCGAACCCGTCGGGTGCCACCCCGGCACCCTTCGGCGCGCCATCCTGGTGACCGATCGTTGCGAATGGGATACCGCTGGGGGCGATCATGCTAGTCTGATCCGGCGGCGGTTCGTTCGGCGCACTCCCGAAGCCGCCCGCCCGACAGGCGGCATGGAATGGCGGAACGGATGGGAACCCCATGACGGCAGAGCCCGAAATCCTGGCCCGGCTCGCGGGCGGCCTCGGTCTCGAACTCGGCTTCGACGATGACGGCGCGATCACGGCGCAGGTCGCCGACGGCCTCGACGTGACCCTCGACGTGAGCCGGGACGGATCCGAAGCACTGATGGTCTGCGACCTCGGAACGCTCGATCGCGGCGACACGGCCCGGAACGCGATGCTCGACCTGCTCGACGCCAACCCGCGTCTCGCCGCGCTCGGCACCGGCACCTATGCCCGCGACGCAGCCTCCGGTGGCGTCGCGCTGGTCGGCCGACGGCCCCTCGTCGGGCTCGATCCCGATCGATTCGAGGCCTGGTTCGGCGATTTCGTCGACGCCGCGCTCGCCGGACGGACCGTCGTCGGACTGCCGCCGATGGAATCCGAGGCCGCGGAATACGCGGAGGAGCGCGACGACTTCCGCGGCATCCTCTCGGCCGAAGCCCTGCTCGGCCTGTCTTGAGGCGCCGGGCGGGGCCGAATCACCGGAGCGGGGACAGCCGTCGATGACGCGTGGCAGGCAGCCGCCGAGGCAAAATTCCGGCGGAGAGGACGAACGACAGCGCCGCGAGGCGCGGCTGGCCGAGGCCCTGCGGGCCAACCTGCGTCGGCGCAAGGCCGCCGGCCGCCCTGAAGGCGCAGAGGAAACCGATCCGCCGCCGCCGGAGGCGAGCCCCGATCCCGCCTGACCAAGGGGGAAGACGCGGAAATCCGCCGACTTGTGATCCCGCCCTGCCCGGGCTATGGCTCAGCGAAGGGGTGACGCGGGGCTGACGCGGGACCAGAAGGAACATCCGATCCATGGACAAGATCCGCATCGTGGGCGGCGGGACGCTCACCGGGACCATCCCGATCTCGGGGGCCAAGAACGCGGCGCTTCCGCTCATGATCGCGAGCCTGCTGACGGCCGACCGGCTGACGCTTGAAAACGTGCCGCGGCTGCGCGACGTGGCCATGCTGCAGCGGATCCTGTCGAACCACGGCGTCGACTACTCGCTCGACGGCAAGCGCCCGGGCCAGGACCATCTGGCCGGCCAGACCATCCATTTCAGCGCCCGCGAGATCGTCGACACCACCGCGCCCTATGACCTCGTCAGCCAGATGCGCGCCAGCTTCTGGGTGGTCGGCCCGCTGCTCGCCCGGATGGGCGAGGCGCGTGTGTCGCTGCCCGGCGGCTGCGCCATCGGCAGCCGCCCGGTCGACTTCTTCATCACCGGCCTGCAGGCGCTCGGCGCCGAGATCGACATCGACCGCGGCTATGTGGTGGCGCGCGCCCCCGGCGGGCGGCTGACCGGATCACGGGTCGTGTTCCCGAAGGTGTCGGTCGGCGCGACCCATACCGTCATGATGGCCGCCACCCTCGCCCGCGGCGAAAGCGTGATCGAGAATGCCGCCCGCGAGCCGGAAGTGGCCGACCTCGCCCGCTGCCTGATCGCCATGGGCGCCGAGATCGAGGGTGCCGGCACGTCGACCATCCGCATCCAGGGCCGCGACAGCCTGCACGGGGCCACCCATCGCGTGCTGCCCGACCGCATCGAGACCGGCACCTACGCCATGGCGGTGGCGATGACCGGCGGCGACGTTCTGCTCGAAGACACGTCCTACGACCTGCTGGCGACCGCTCTGGAAACCCTGAAGAGCGCCGGCGTCGACGTGACCTCCAGCCCCGCCGGCATCCGGGTCCGGCGCAACGGCAACGGCATCCAGCCGGTCGACGTCACCACCGAACCCTTCCCGGGCTTCCCGACCGATCTGCAGGCGCAGTTCATGGCGCTGATGAGCCGCTCGCAGGGCCAGTCGCGCATCACCGAGACGATCTTCGAGAACCGCTTCATGCATGTCGCGGAACTCGCCCGGCTCGGCGCCCGCATTCATCTCGACGGCCAGGTGGCGACCGTGGAGGGCGTCGACCGCCTGATCGGCGCGCCCGTGATGGCGACCGACCTGCGCGCCTCTGTGTCGCTGGTCATCGCCGGGCTGGCGGCCGAGGGCGAAACCATCGTCTCGCGCGTCTATCATCTCGACCGCGGATTCGAACGCCTGGAGGAGAAGCTGTCGCGCTGCGGCGCCTCGATCGAGCGGATCGGCGGCGAAGGCGCCCGCTGAAGCGCCGCTAGGTAAGTCTTGACCTGCCGGTAAGCATATGCCGTGAAATGCATTTTTCCGCCGGGCCGACTGTAATTCAACGCAACGACGAAATCTGACGGAAACATGTCGGTGCTAGTCATGGTCGCCAACGCCGCTGCCGAGCACCCGACGGGGGCGTGAATTCGGAGGAGCTTGTCTATGATCCGTGGTCTCGTTATCGCCGCCGCCGCCGGCGTGGCGCTCACTTTCGCCGCCCCCGCCTCGGCCCTCGACACCGCCAAGGTCGATGCGGCCGGCGCCCCGTCAACCGGCTGGGAGCACAGCTCCGTTGCGGGCAAGAAGATCTACTACGTCGCCCCGGTCTACAAGGTGAAGGTGCGCCGTCCGGTCTATGTGGCCCCGGTCTATGTCGCGCCGGTCTACAAGGTGAAGCGCAAGGTCTACTACTACTATTGAGATCAGGCCTGCGATCGCGGCTCTTGGCCGCCCTCGCGCATGTCTCGAACAAGCCCGGAGCCTTGCTCCGGGCTTTGTCGTTTTCGAAGGGACATGACTCCGACAAGACCCGCACCGTGGCAGGCTTTCGTTGGGGATCGCGTTTCCGCACCGTTGCGCCGGGGCCCGGCACTTCCTAAGTGAGGTCCGGATCCCAATCGAGACGCGGGCGGCGGTCCCGGGTACGACGAAACGGGTGGCGGAACATGACATTGAAGCTGGTGGCGCTGGATGGCGAGGACCTCGCCGTACTCTCGGCCTGCGTCCAGGATGCGGTGATCAAGGTCGGCGACCTCGATTGGCAGCCCAAGGCCGGGCTGTTCGCGCTGGCCATGAACCGCTTCGCCTGGGAACAGAACCCGGGTGCGGAGCCTGCACGCAGCGGCTCAACCGCCTTCGAGCGCCGCCGTGCCTGCCTGCATTTCGCCCGTGTCGGCCGGGTCCGCAGCCATGGCATCGATCGCCATCGCCCCGGCGAGGTTCTGGTCCTGCTGGCGATCACCTTCACGCCGTCGGAAGGGCCGAGCGGCGTGGTCGAACTGCTGTTCGCCGGCGATGCCGCCATCCGGCTCGATGTCGAATGTCTCGAGGCGCAACTGGCCGATCTCGGCGGCGCCTGGGCGACCGGCAATCTGCCTGCGCACGGGCGCTGAACGCCGGCTCGTCGCGCGGACGACCCGGCGCGTCGGCGCGACGCTGCACGCGGTCGACAATGCCGGCCGCCGCCGCTAAGCATGCCGCGACCTGATCTGACCGGAGCGGCGACGTGGCCATTCGTCTCGATATCACCGATCCCGATTTCGAAGCCCGCTTCGCGGCCTTCCTGGCGACCAAGCGCGAGGTCTCCGAGGAGGTCGACGACGCCGTCCGCGCCATTCTGGCCGATGTGCGCCAGCGCGGCGACGCGGCCCTGGTCGATCTCTCCCGGCGCTTCGACCGCGTCGAGCTCGAAGGCCGGCTGCGCATCACCGCCGAAGAGGTCGACCGCGCCATCGCGGCCGTCGACTCGGCGACGCTCGACGCCCTGACCTTCGCCCGCGACCGCATCCGCGCCCACCACGAACGCCAGAAGCCGGCCGACGACCGCTACACCGACGCGCTCGGCGTCGAACTCGGCGCGCGCTGGACGGCGGTCGAGGCGGTCGGCCTCTACGTTCCGGGCGGCACGGCCAGCTATCCGTCCTCGGTGCTGATGAATGCGGTTCCGGCCGCCGTGGCCGGCGTGCCGCGCATCGTCATGGTGGTGCCGACGCCCGACGACCGGCTGAACCCACTGGTGCTGGCCGCCGCCCGGCTCGGCGGCGTCCAGGAGATCTACCGCGTCGGCGGCGCCCAGGCGGTCGCGGCGCTCGCCTACGGCACCCAGACCATCCGGCCGGTCGCCAAGATCGTCGGGCCCGGCAATGCCTTTGTGGCCGCCGCCAAGCGCCGCGTCTTCGGCACGGTCGGCATCGACATGATCGCCGGCCCGTCGGAGGTGCTGGTCATCGCCGATGCCGGCAACGATCCCGACTGGCTGGCCGCCGACCTGCTCGCCCAGGCCGAGCACGATACCGCCGCGCAGGCGATCCTGATCACCGACGCGTCCGACCTCGCCGACGCGGTCGAAGCGGCCGTGACCCGTCAGCTCGCCCGCCTGCCGCGCGGCGAGACGGCGGGGGCCAGCTGGCGCGACTTCGGCGCGGTGATCGTGGTCCGTTCGCTCGACGAGACCGTGGCGCTCGCCGACCGCATCGCCGCCGAGCATCTCGAACTCGCCGTCGCCGATCCGGAAGCGCTGGCCCTGCGCATCCGCAATGCCGGTGCGGTCTTCCTGGGTCGGCACACGCCGGAGGTGATCGGCGACTATGTCGGCGGCTCCAACCATGTCCTGCCGACCGCCCGCTCGGCCCGCTTCTCCTCGGGCCTCGGCGTGCTCGACTTCATGAAGCGGACCTCGATCCTGAAGGTCGGCCCGGAGGCGCTGCGCGCGCTGGGGCCTGCCGCGATCGCGCTGGCGCGGGCGGAGGGGCTCGATGCCCATGCCCGCTCGGTCGCGATTCGCCTCAATCTGTGACAAGCTCGCGCAAAGATCCTGGGGGGAGTCACGCCCGACATGGCGGAGCCGCAAGAACAGAGGCCCGGAGCCCGGCTGATCGAGATCCATCTCGACGACCAGTCGATCGCCCGGTCGACCGCCGACGTGGAGCACGAGCGCGCGGTCGCCATCTACGATCTGATCGAGGAGAACCATTTCGAGCCGTGCGGCCATGACGGCGGCCCCTATCGGCTGCGCATCGGGCTGATCGACAACAAGCTCCGTCTGGAGATCGTCGACACCGGCAGCGACGGTACCTTCACCCATATCCTGTCGCTGTCGCCCTTCCGGAAGATCGTGAAGGACTACTTCATGGTCTGCGAGAGCTACTACGCGGCGATCCGCAGCTCGACTCCGGCCCAGATCGAAGCCATCGACATGGGTCGGCGCGGTCTGCACAACGAGGGCTCGAAGGTGCTCATGGACCGGCTCGCCGACAAGGTGACCATGGACTTCGACACCGCGCGCCGCCTGTTCACCCTCGTCTGCGCCCTGCACTGGAAAGGATGACGGTGGTGGAGCGGACGCGGCCGAGCGCCGTCCTCTTCGCCTGCTCGATGAATGCGGTCCGCTCGCCCATGGCCGAGGCGATCGCCAAGCACCTGTTCAATCGCAAGATCTATTTCCAGTCGGCCGGCGTGCGCCCGGGCGGCGAACTCGATCCCTTCGCCGTCAAGGTCCTTGAGGAGATCGGGCTCGACATTTCGCGGCACCGGCCGCGCACCTTCGACGACATCGAGGATTCCAACTTCGACCTGATCGTCACGCTGGCGCCCGAGGCCCACCACAAGGCGCTCGACCTGACGCGGACCCAGGCGATGGATGTCGAATACTGGCCGACTCAGGATCCGCAGCTCGCCTCCGGATCGCGCGAGCAGATTCTCGAATCCTACCGCACCGTGCGCGACGGCCTGATGCGCCGCATCAAGGACCGTCTCGGCTGGTCGCCGCAGGCGCATGATTGACCTTCCCCGGCACGGGGTTACCGTTTGCCGATGCCCTCCAAACCGTTGGGACCTGGGCCCTCTTCCGCCCGGGCCATCGCGATGGCATGCTTTTTTGACCATACGAGCCCGGTGGGCCGATTGGGGGTGTCGGTGCGCAGCTCGCGCAGGGCGCGGTCTGGAGAAATCATCCGGAAGCATGTCCCTGCTACAGGCTCCCCAGAACGGGGTGCAGCGATACAGGGTCGGGACATCGCCGGGCGGGGAGAGGCACATGGACAGGAAACTACTGCTTTCGGTCGTCCTCGGCGCGACCTTCTGGGCCGGAGCCGCGCAGGCGCGCGAACTTGCCAGCATGTCGGGCGAGGAGATCACGGCGCTGCAGCGCCGGCTGACCGATGCCGCCTGCTATAGCGGCGCGATCGACGGTCGCGCCAACGAGGCCCTGTCGCGCGCCGTCGCGACCTGTCCGACCCAGGACCCGGTGCTGCGCATCGAGACCGGCATGCACACGGCGATCATCTGGCCGTTCGGCGTCGACCAGAACTGCACCGTCATGGCGACCGGCTCCTACGACAAGTCGGTCCGGCTCTGGTCGCTGCCGGATGGCCGGCCGATCGAAACCCTGCGCCTGCCGATCGGCCCTGCCGAAGGCGGCAAGCTCTATGTGGCGACGCTTTCCGCCGACGGACGCTATGTCGCCGCCGGCGGCTGGGACGCCGGCTGGGACAAGGGCCTGAAGGCCGGCGTCTACGTCTTCGACCGCACCGCCCGCACGCTGCGCCGCCTCGGCGGCTTCGAGAACGTCATGCATTCGCTGGCCTTCTCGCCCGATGGCCGGCGCCTGGCGGTCGGCCTCAGCGGTCAGAACGGCATCCGCATCCTCGACGTGGCGACCGGTCGCGAACTGGCGGCGGACCGCGACTACAAGGGCGAGGTCTACGGCCTGAAATTCGACCCCGCCGGCGCCTTGGTCACCGTCAGCTACGACAATTTCATCCGCCGTTACGATAGCGGCGGCAAGCTGACCGCGCGCGCCCGGCTGCCGGAGACAACCAAGCCGCAATCGCTCGCCTTCGATCCGACCGGCCAGCGGATCGCCGTCGCCTACTACAAGAATCTCGCCGTCACCTATCTGGACGCCCGTACCCTCGCGGTCACCGGCAAGAGCGAAACCGGCGGCCTGACCAGCGGCGACCTCTTCTCGGTCACCTGGGCCAGCGACGGACGCACCATCTACACCGCCGGCTCGGCCGGCAACCCGACCATCGTGCGGCGCCTGACCCCCGACGGCAAGCGCATCGGCAACGACAGCCCGGCCACCAACAACTCGATCATGGGCCTGCAGCCCTGCGGTTCGAAGGCCATCTTCACCTCCTCCGATCCATCGATCGGCACGGTCGATCCGGATGGCCGCGTCACCACGCTGCAGGGCGTGCGCATCCTCGACGCGCGCACCAAGTTCGGCGATGCCTTCGCGGTCTCGCAGGACGGCCGCACCCTGCGGTTCGGCCTCGGCATCGGCGCCAAGGACCCGGTCGTGTTCGACCTCGACGGCGGCCGCCTGACGGATTCGCCCGGCGTGCCGGCCGGCCTGAGCGGCCCGTCGACCGTCGGCTTCCGCATCGAGAAATGGCAGGACGACACCGCCCCGACCTTCGAGGGCAAGCCGATCTCGCTCGACAACTACGAGGTCTCGCGGTCGCTGGTCACCCGACCGGACCGCTCCGGCTTCCTGATCGGCACCGGCTGGTCGCTGCGCGCCTACGACGCCAAGGGCGCCATGCGCTGGAAGGTGCCGGTGCCGGGCACCGCCTGGGGCGTCAACTTCGCCCAGAGCGGCCGGGTCATCCTGGCGGCGCATGGCGATGGAACGATCCGCTGGTACCGCTGGTCCGACGGCAAGGAACTGCTGGCGCTGTTCGTCGACGTGCCGACGCGGCGCTGGGTGGCGTGGACGCCGACGGGCTACTACACGGCCTCGGCCGGCGGCGAGGACCTGATTGGCTGGCACGTCAACCGCGGCTGGAA
>NZ_JAHHZF010000006.1:0-134931 GCF_018729455.1 Prosthecodimorpha staleyi
CTTCCCGTGGTCGACGTGACCGATCGTCCCGATGTTGCAGTGCGGCTTGTCGCGGTTGAATTTCTCTTTGGCCATCGTCGTCCTGTCCTACACGGGGTCCGGCCGGGCCGGAAACGAACCGGGCAGTCGCTTAGTGGGTTTCGCGCCCGCATTCAAGACCTTTTCCGCGTCGGCGGCGTTCGGAGACGTGGCGGCGGCGGAGCGGGCGACCGGGTCGGAGCCGCTGTCGCGCCCGGAATACCTGTTATCGGTCGAATTGCCGCGACGGCGGCGCTAGCGTCCGTCCTGTCCTGCAAGAAAATCGGGAGGAAAGCGCCATGTCGGCAGTAGCCGGCCCCTATCCGGGCCCGGACTGGTTGGAGCGATACCGGTCGCGCGTGAATGCCGACCGGGAACTCGGCGTCATCGGTCGCTGGTTCACCGCGACCTTCATGCTCACCTTCGGAGACAACCGCCACGCCGTGAAGGTGGTCGAGGGCCGGATCGCGGAGGTCGTCGTCGCACCGCGATTCGACGTCCGTGCGACCTTCGGCTTCCGCGCGCCGGTCGAGGTCTGGGCGAAGTTCCTGTCGCCCAACCCGCCGCCGCTCTACCACGACTTCTTCGCCATGCTGATGCGGGTGCCGGCCTTCGTGCTGGAGGGCGACAGCCTCGCCGCCATGCAGAATGCCCGGGCGCTGCACCGGATGATGAACATCATGCGCGAGACGGGGGCGCCCGATGCCTGATTTCGAACCCATTGCCGGGCGCTACCTGACGGTCGCGATCGACGGCGTCGACCACCGCATCTTCCTCGAAGAGGCCGGCCGGGGCCTGCCGCTGCTCTGCCTGCACACGGCCGGGGCCGACAGCCGCCAGTACCGCCATCTCCTGAACGACGCCTGGGTCACCGAGCGCTTCCGGGTGATCGCCTTCGACATGCCCTGGCACGGCCGCTCCAACCCGCCGGACGAATGGTGGCTGACCCGCTACCGGCTGACCACGGCCGGCTATCTGGCGACGATCCGGGCCGTCTGGCAGGCGCTCGGCCTCGACCGCCCGGTCGTGCTCGGCTGCTCGATGGGCGGGGCGATCGTGCTCAAGGTCGCGGCCGACTACCAGGACGAACTGACCGGCATCGTCGGCCTGGAGAGTGCCGCCTATGCGCCCGGCCGCTACAACGAGCTGCTGCACCATCCCGCCATCCACGGCGGCGAGCTCTGCGCCAGCTACACCTACGGCCTCAACGCACCGACCTCGCCGGAGGCCAGCCGGCGCGAGAACTGGTGGTACTATTCGCAGTCCGGCCCCGGCGTCTACCAGGGCGACGTGCACTATTACAGCCTCGACTGGGACGCGCGCGAGGACATCAAGACGATCGACACCGCCCGCTGCCGCGTCGCGCTGCTGACAGGCGAATACGACTATAGCTGCACGCCCGAACAGACAGAGCAGGCCGCCGCCTCGATCCCGGGCGCCTCGCTGACCATCATGGAGGGCATGGGGCACTTCCCGATGATCGAAAACTACCGCGACTTCCGCCCCTATCTGCTGGAAGCCCTGAAGCAGATGCTCTGAGCCGCATCGGTCCCCGCCGCGCTGCGGCGGGGACAGGCCGGGGGCGACGTCCGGGTCCGCTCAATAGCTGCGCGGCATGCCGAGGACGTGTTCGCCGATATAGGCGAGGATCAGGTTGGTGGAGATCGGGGCGACCTGATAGAGGCGGGTCTCGCGGAACTTGCGCTCCACGTCATATTCCTCGGCGAAGCCGAAGCCGCCATGGCTCTGCAGGCAGGCCTCGGCGGCATGCCACGCGGCTTCCGAGGCCAGCAGCTTGGCCATGTTGGCCTCCTTGCCGCAAGCCTCGCCGGCATCGTAGCGGCGCGCGCCCTCGTAGACCATCAGCCGGGCCGCCGACATCTCCGCATAGGCGCGCGCGATCGGGAACTGGACGCCCTGGTTCTGGCCGATCGGGCGGCCGAACACGACCCGCTCGGAGGCATAGGCGGAGGCCTTGTCGATGAACCAAGTGGCGTCGCCGATGCACTCGGCGGCGATCAGCAGGCGCTCGGCATTCATGCCGTCGAGCACATACTTGAACCCGCGCCCCTCCTCGCCGATCAGATGGTCGGCCGGGACCTCGAGATTCTCGAAGAACACCTCGGTGGTGGCATGGTTCATCATGGTCCGGATCGGCCGGATGGTCATGCCGCGGCCGACCGCTTCGCGCATGTCGACGACCAGGATCGACAGGCCCTCCGAGCGCTTCCTGACCTCGGCCTGCGGCGTGGTGCGGGCCAGGAGCACCATCAGGTCGGAATGCTCCGCCCGCGAGGTCCAGATCTTCTGGCCGTTGACGACATAGCGGTCGCCCCGGCGCACGGCCGTGGTCGCGATCGAGGTCGTGTCGGTGCCGGCGGTCGGCTCGGTCACACCGAAGGCCTGCAGGCGCAGGTCGCCGCGGGCGATGGCGGGCAGCCAGCGCTGCTTCTGCTCGGCATTGCCGTGGCGCAGGATGATGCCCATGACATACATCTGCGCGTGGCAGGCGGCGCCGTTGCAGCCCATGCTGTGGACGGTCTCCAGGATGGTCGCCGCCTCGGTGACGCCGAGCCCCGAGCCGCCGAAAGCCTCGGGGATCAAGGCCGAGAGATAGCCCGCTTCGGTCATGGCGGCGACGAACTCGCCGGGATAGCGTCGTTCGCCGTCGACCTCGCGCCAATAGGGGCCGGGAAAGCGCTCGCACAGGGCTTTCACGGCATCGCGGATGTGGTCGCGCAGCGAATCCTGGGGCGTTGAAGTCGGGGTGTCGAGCACGTCCATCCTCGTCCGTTGCATGGCCGATGGGTTCGGACTGCATGGTACCCGGACCCGAACGCCCGATAAGCTGTCGCGCCGCGCTAGCTGATATATTCGAACGATAAGGCGCGGCAACGCTGGGAGGCGGCCCTGACCATGGAGATGAAGCAGCTCAAATATTTCCTGGCCGTGGCGGATCTCGGCAGCTTCTCCAAGGCGGCCGTGATGCTGGCGGCCGCACAGCCGGTTCTGTCGCGGCAGATCCGCAGCCTGGAAGAAGAACTCGGCATCGAACTGCTCTATCGCAACGGCCGCGGCATCGTACTGACCGAGGCCGGCACCGCCTTCGTGGCGCGCGCCCGGACCATCCTCGACACGGCCCGGCTGGCGGCCGCCGAGATCGACCAGATGCGCGGCGACCCGTCCGGCAAGATCGTGATCGGCCTGCCGCCGACCGCCGGAGCGGTGCTGACCGTGCCGCTGATCCAGCGCTTCCGCAAGGAACTGCCGCGGGTCCGCCTCAAGGTCCAGGAGGGCTACAGCGGCCATGTGCTCGAATGGCTGTCGACCGGCCGCATCGACGTGGCCGTGCTCTACAATGCACCGAAGACCTCGACCCTGCTGACCCAGCCGCTGATCGAGGAGGAATTGCTGCTGATCGGCCCGCCCGCCACGCCATCCGCGCTGCGCGCCGGCCCGGTCACCGGCAAGGACCTCGCCGGGCTGCCGATGATCCTGCCGTCGCATCCGCACGGCCTGCGCGTCCTGCTGGAAAACCTGCTGGCGGCGCATCAGGTCGAGCTCAATGTCGAATACGAGATCGACAGCTTCCAGGCCTGTCTCGGCCTCGTCGAGGAAGGGCTCGGCTATACGGTTCTGCCCTATGCCGGCGTCCACCGGCAGGTCGCCTCCGGCCAGCTCGTCGCCACCCCGATCGTCGAGCCGCGCCTGGCGCGCCAGCTGGTGCTCGCCACCTCGACCCAGCGCCCGATGACCCAGACCACCCGCGCGCTGGCCCGCACCGTCACCCAGCTGGTCCGCGACCTGGTCCACGACGGCATCTGGATGCCGAAATCCAACCGCCCGGATGCCTGAACGGAACATTCCGGGCGCGCCGACGGCAGAAATGGAACGGGCGCCCCCTTCTCCAAACCGCAATCCCGGACAAGGCCCGAAGGGCCGCCGATCCGGGACCCACTCGCACCGCAGCGGCGTCAAGATCACGCGCCAACGGAGTGCCGTGCGGCAAGTCGGGATGAGAGTGGGCCCCGGCTCTCCGCTGACGCTCCGGCCGGGGATGCGCCGCAAGATCGTCAATCCTCTCGAGGTATCGCGGCGAAGCGCCGCGAGATGCGGGGCCGGCCCGCGGCATCCCGTTCCTCGCCATCCCCCCTGAAACCGCAATCCCGGACAAGGCCCGCAGGGCCGCCGATCCGGGACCCAATCGCCTCGCAGCGGCGTCAAAATCACGAGTCGACGCAGTGCCGTGCGGCAAGTCGCGATGGGAGTAGGCCCCGGCTCTCCGCTGGCGCTCCGGCCGGGGATGCGTTGGGAGATCGGGGAGCGTTCCACCAGACTCTTCGCCATCCGCCGCCCGGGACAAGACCGGCCCACCCCGCCCCGGCCCACCCTCCCCTATAGCTGCTATACCGGCGGACGGCCGATGCGGCCGTTGTCCGCGCCGGCGACTTGCCCAACACTCGCGACCGGGAACGACCCGGCCGCAGATGCCGGGCAGGGAGACCGCTCGTGGATTTCGTCGATTCGCATGCGCATATCTGGGGCGCAGGCTTCGTGCCGCCGGCCTTCTTCACGCGGGCGGCGGAGGGCTGGGCCGCCAAGGCGCCCGACCGTCAGCCGGACATGATCCTGCCGAAGCTGCTCTCCGGCATCGTCGACCCGGACGGCGACCAGTTCGTCGCCAACATGGATGCAGCCGGGGTCGCCACCTCGCTGATCATGATGATCGATGTCGGCGCGCCGGTCTTCGGCGAGGAGCCGGAGACCGGCGTCGAGGCGCAGATCGACTACTATGCCGCGCTGCAGAAGCGCCATCCCGGCCGGCTCTATTGCCATGTCGGCGTCGATCACCGCCGCCCGGGCCATCTCGACATCGTCCGTCGCGCGATCCGCGACGGCGGCCTGGTCGGCATCGGCGAGATCACACCGGACGGCTTCTCGGTCGCCGACGACGCGTTCCGCCCGCTGATGCGGCTCGCCGCCGACCTCGGCGTGCCGGTGCAGATCCACACCCGCACCGGGGTCTGGACCGAATTCGCCGGCGTCGACTTCTCGGAGGCCAATCCGGTCCATCCGGTCCATGTCGCGCGGCTGGCGCGCGAACTGCCGGACCTGAAGATCGTGCTCTGCCATGCGGGCTTTCCGCATTGGTGGCAGCGCGCCGCCGAGCTGATCGCCGACCTGCCGAACTGCGTCCTCGACATCTCCAACTGGAACGAGACGCTCGGCCATGACGAGGCCGAGTTCGTCGCCCGGCTCGCCACCTGGCGCGGGCTGGTCGGCATCGAGCGCATCCTGTTCGCCTCCGACCAGGCCTCCGGCGCCCGCTTCACCGGCGAGCGCTCGGAACTGCGGCATTGGACCGGCTTCATCCGCGACCTGCCGGCCCGGGCCGCCCGCTGGGGCACCCGCTTCACGCCCGCCGAGGCGGCCGCCATCGCCGGGGCCAATGCCCGCCGCTTCTATTCGCTCGCCTGAGGACGCCCCGATGCCCATGCCTTCGAGCCGCACCGTGCCGGCCCTGCTCGCCGAACAGGCCGCCCGCTATCCCGACCACGAGGCGCTCGTCGCCGGCCCGGTCCGCCACACCTACGCGACGTTGCGCGACGAGGTCCGCGCCTTCGCCAAGGGCCTGATCGCGCTCGGCTTCGGCAAGGGCAGCCGGATCGCCATCCTGATGGGCAACAAGCCCGAATGGGTCGTCGCCGACCTCGCCATCTGCTCGATCGGCGGCATCATGGTGGCGGTCAACACCTGGGTGACGACGCGCGAACTGCACTACATCCTGAAGCATTCCGATGCCGACGGGCTGGTCGTCGCCGACCGGTTCCTCAAATACGACTATGTCGCCATGCTGGCCGAGATGGAGCCGCATGCCGAGAGCCTGCCTTGCCTGAAGACCATCATCCATGTCGGCGCGGCCGGGCCGAAGGGCTCGATCGCCTATGCGGACATCTTCGAGCGCGGCCGCGTGGTACCCGACGCTGTGCTGGCGGCGGCCGAGGCGGCAGTGGCGCCGGAGGACGTGACCTATCTCCTCTACACCTCCGGCTCGACCTCAACCCCGAAAGGCGTCCAGATCCAGCATTTCGGCCTGATCGAGAACATGTGGAACATCGGCGAGCGGATGCACGTCACCGATCAGGACCGCCTCTGGCTGGTGGTCTCGCTCTATTGGGGCCTCGGCTGCGAGAACGCGCTCTTCAACATGCTGACCCACGGCGCCTGCACGGTGCTGCAGGAGCATTTCGACGCCGGCGAGGCGCTCGCCATTCTGGAGCGCGAGCGCTGCACGCTCTTCTACGGCACGCCGAATATCGCCCAGGCGCTCGACGAGCATCCCGACCGGCCGAAATACGATCTGTCGCTTCTGCGCTCGGGCGGATCGACCGGTTCGCCGGAGCAGTTCCAACGGCTGATCAAGCTCGGCGTCACGGAGGTCTGCCACATCTACGGGCTGACCGAGACCTACGGCAATTGCACCGTCTCCGACGGCCGGCTCGACCCGCCGGAGAAGCGCTACGCCTCGGTCGGCCGGCCGCTGCCGGGCGTCGACCTGCGCATCGTCGATCCGGAGACCTTCGAACCGCGCGGCGTCGGCGAGCCGGGCGAGGTGCAGATGAAGGGCTACGTCACCATCGGCTACTACAAGGACGAGGACAAGAACCGCGCCTCCTTCACGCCGGACGGCTATTTCCGCACCGGCGATCTCGGCTTCCTGGACGAGGACGGCTACCTGTTCTTCCGCGGGCGGCTGAAGGAGATGATCAAGACCGGCGGCATCAATGTCGCCCCCGCCGAGGTCGAGGAGATCCTGATGGCCGAGCCGGCCGTCAAGGTCGCCTATGTGGTCGGCGTGCCGGACGCGGTGCGCGACGAGATCATCGGCGCGGTTGTGGTCGCCGAGCCGGGAACCGACATCTCCGAGGCCCAGTTGATGGATCGCTGCCGGCGCAATCTCGCCGCCTACAAGCTGCCGCGCGCCTTCCGCTTCGTGAAGGAGGCCGACCTGCCGCTGACCACGACCGGCAAGGTGCAGAAGAACCGGCTGGCCGAGTTCTTCCAGCCGGCCGCGGCCGGCTGACGGGCGGGCGACACCCGATGACCGACGTGAACCCATGACCGACGTGACGCCGATCGGCTTCGGCGGCGAACTGGCCGGCCGGGTCGCCCTCGTGACCGGCGCCTCCGCCAATATCGGCCGGGCGATCGCACTCGCTCTGGCCGATGCCGGCGCGGCGGTGGTGGCGCATGCGCGCAGCGCCGAGGCGGAGGCGGCGGAGACCGCCCGGCTGATCCGGGTCGCCGGCGGCCGGGCGACTTTCGCGCTCGGCGACCTCGCCCGGCCCGAGACGGCAGGCGACCTGGTCCGTGCGGCCGTCGGCGCCTTCGGCCGGCTCGACATCGTCGTCCACAATGCGGCCCTGCGCGGTGCCGCGCGGCTCGCCGACCTGGAGCCGGCCGACTGGCGGCAGGTGATGGCGGTCGATCTCGATGCCGCCTTCTGGCTCGCCCGCGCCGCCGCGCCGCTGCTCGCCAGCTCGGACGGCGCCGCGATCGTCGTCATCGGCGGCATGTCGGGCCATGCCGGGGCGGCCGGGCGCGCCCATGTGGTCGCCGCCAAGGCCGGCCTGTCCGGCCTCGCCCGCGCGCTGGCGCACGACCTCGCGGCCCAGGGCACCACCGTCAACTGCGTCGTCCCGGGCGTGATTGAGACCCGCCGCGGCCCGAGCGCCGGCGTCGCGCCCACCCAGGCGATGCCGCTGGTCGGCCGCCCGGGCCGGCCCAACGAGGTCGCCGCCATGGTGCGCGTGCTCGCCGGACCCGCCGGCCGCTACGTCACCGGCCAGACCCTGCACGTCAACGGCGGGGCCTATCTCGGCTGATAGGCCACCGCAGGACCTCACCTCACCGGCTGGCCAGGGCCTTGGCGCGGATGGCGGTCAGCGTGGTGCCCGGCAGGATGGCGTCGGGCGAGATCTTCAGATGCACGATCGCCGGCAGGCCGGAGGCTTCCGCGGCCCGGAAGGCGGCCGGGAAATCCTCGGTCCGCTCGACCGTGGCGCCGAAGCCGCCGAAGGCGCGGGCATAGGCGGCGAAATCGGGGTTGACCAGCTCGGTCGCCGAGACGCGGCCGGGATAGTCGCGCTCCTGGTGCATGCGGATGGTGCCGTATTGGCCGTTGTCGGCGATCACCACCACGATCGGCAGCCGGTACTGCACCGCGGCGGCGAATTCCTGGCCGCTCATCAGGAAGTCGCCGTCGCCGTTGACCGAGATGACCGGGCGGTCGGGATAGAGCCGCTTCATGGCGACCGCCGCCGGCATGCCGTAGCCCATCGAGGCCGAGGCCGGGGCGACATGGGTCATGTAGCGGCGGAAACGGTAGAAGCGGTGGATCCAGGAGGCGTAGTTGCCGGCCCCGTTGCACAGGATGGTGTCGTCGGGGAGGTTCTCGCGCAGCCAGATCATCACGTCGCCGAGATTGACCGCACCGGGCTGCGGCGTCGCCGTGCCGCTCCAGGCCAGATAGTCGGCATGGGCGGCCTCGGCCTCCGCGCGCCAGGCTGGCTTCGGCGTCACGGCGAGGCGCGCGAGCGCCGGCACGAAACGGGTCGGCGCGGCATGGATGGCGAGCGTCGGGCGATAGACCCGGCCGAGTTCTTCGGCACCCGGATGGACGTGGACCAGCTTCGTCTGCGGCGACGGCAGATCGAGGAGCGTGTAGCCCTGCGACGGGATCTCGCCGAGCCGGCCGCCGACCAGCACGATCAGATCCGCCGCCTTGGCACGCGCGATCAGCTTCGGGTTGGGGCCAAGCCCGAGATCGCCGGCGAAGACCGGCGACAGCGGATCGAACAGGGTCGCGCGGCGGTAGGAATTGGCGACCGGCAGCCCCCAGGCCTCGGCCAGTTCATGCATTTCCGCCCGCGTCGCCTCCGTCCAGCGGCTGCCGCCGACCACGAAGAGCGGCCGCTCGGCGCCGGCCAGCAGCCCGGCGAGTTCGGCCATTTCCTCAGCCCCCGGCGCGGTCTCGACCGGCGCGCAGGCGGGCACGTCGGGGGCGCTGCAGCGTTCCTTCAGCACGTCCTTGGGCAGCGCGATCACGACCGGGCCGGGCCGGCCGGCGGTGGCGGTGTAGAAGGCGCGGCTGACGATCTCCGGCGTCCGGTCGGGGTCGTCGAGCTCGGTCGTCCACTTGGTCATGCTGCCGAAGACGGCGCGATAGTCCATCTCCTGGAAGGCCTCGCGCTCGCGGAAGGCGCGCTCGATCTGGCCGACGAACAGGATCATCGGCGTGGAATCCTGCTGGGCGACATGGACGCCGGCGGAGGCGTTGGTGGCGCCGGGGCCGCGCGTCACGAAGCAGATGCCGGGCCGCCCGGTCACCTTGCCGACCGCCTCGGCCATCATCGCCGCCCCGCCCTCGTGGCGGCAGACCGTGACCGTGATGCCGCTGTCGACCAGGGCATCGAGCACGGCCAGATAGCTCTCGCCCGGCACGCAGAAGACATGGCGGACGCCGTTGACGACCAGTTGCGCGACCAGGGCCTCGGCGGCGGTGCGGGTCTGAAGCGGGGCATGCATGGATCGGTCTCCCGGTCGGCAGGTCGTGGGGCGGCCATGGGGGCAGGTCGTGGGGCGGATCGGCGGGGCCGGATCGGTCACGGCCCGAAGAGCACCAGTTCGGTATCGGTCAGGTCGGCGAGACGCGCCTCGCCCGGCCCCTTTACGTATTTGCGGCCGCGCCGCTCGGTGTAGAACCCGGCGAGCCCGGGCACCGGGCCGAGCGCGTCGATCAGCACGGCGAACCGGCCACGCCGCGCCAGCGCCCGCCCAAGCGGGGCGGCGGCGGCGACGAAATCCTCGACGCTTCGGCAATAGGCGAGCTGCATCACCGGCAGCGGAATGCGGCCGCTGCGCATGCGGAACGGCAGGAACACGAAGGGCGACGGTCCCGGCGCGCCGCGCACCACCAGGCTCAGGCAGCCATAGCCGGCGTGGTCGCCGAGGAGCCGCGCCTCGGCCTCGTCGAGCCCGTCGACCGCCGCCGCCCCCGGGGCGACCGTCTCGACGCGCCGGCCGGCCCCGTTCGTCGACAGCAACGGCACGGCCGCGAACAGCCCGCTGCAATAGCGCCGGTAGCCCTGCGCCTCCAGGATCGGCCAGGTGCTCGGCGCGGGCGTGACGTTCAGATAGGTCGCCTGCTTGTTGCGCAGCGCCATCGAGGACAGCATCGCCGCATGGCCGCGATAGGGCGGATCGACATACCAGCTGGCGATGTTGCAGCGCGGACCGGCCTCGCCGGACCGCCCGGTGAAGATCAGCAGCACGGCGCCGACCGGAACCCCGCCGGTCTCCAGCAGGTAGCCGTAGCGCGGCAGGCCGTCCGGCACCGCCCGGCTGCCCTGTCGCCGGAGCCCATCGAGGAAATAGGCCCGCGGCCGGGGCGCAAAGCCGCGCGCGAGCAGATCGGCGACCGCCTCGATGTCGGCATCTCCGATCGGCCGGCAGCGGACCCGAGTATCCGTAGTGCTTTGCTTTTCCATCGGCCCAAAGTCACTTCAAATTTAGGATTTCAACCTATCGTCCAGTCGTATTCGAACCGCCAACGGGGGTGCAGGAAATGTCGTCACGGTTAACGATTACCAACCTGATCGAAGAGATCGCGGCGGACCACAAGAAGACTCTGAAGCCCTTGTCTGACGACTTGGTTCTCCTGGAATCCGGCCTGGATTCTCTGTGCTTTGCGATCCTGGTCGCGCGGCTGGAGGACAAGCTCGGCATCGATCCCTTCTCGGCATCCGAGGAGGCCTATTTCCCCGTCACCCTCGGCGACTTCATCCGGTCCTACGACCATGCCGTCGCAGCCTGACCCGCGGCCGCTGGTCGCCCGCCTCGGCCAGCGGCTCGCCGAGCGCAGCCTGTCGGACGCGTCGCGGACGGTGACGCTCGCCGCCATGGCCGGCGGCACCGTCCTGGGCGGCCGGGCCGATGACCTCGCCGGCCGCGCGGTGCTGATCGCGACCGCGACGCAGCTCGGCGCCGCCATGGCGCTGGTCGAACTGGACGGGCTCGTCCGCCGCCTCCTGCTGGCGCCGCCCGATCTCGCCGTCGAGCACCGCGCCGCGGTGATCGAGGATGCCGGCATCGACGCCGTCGTCACCGACGATCCCGAAGCCTGGCAGGCGCTGGGCGTCGGCACGGTCATCGCCCCGGACATCTCGCCGGTTCCCGCGCCGCGGCCGGACCGCGCCTCGGTCGCCACCGAATGGCTGATGCTGACCTCCGGCACCACCGGCCGGCCGAAGATCGTCGCCCACACGCTCGACGCGCTGACCGGCGCCATCGGCGGCGACGCGCCCTCGGCCGCGGCCGCGCCTGTCTGGGCGACCTTCTACGACATCCGCCGCTATGGCGGCCTGCAGATCCTGCTGCGCGCGCTGATCGCCGGCGGTTCGCTGGTGCTGTCCGCGCCCGGCGAGGATCTTGCTGCGCATATCGCGCGGCTGGTCCGTTGCGGCGTCACCCACATCTCGGGCACGCCGTCGCACTGGCGCAAGGCGCTGATGAGCTCGGCGATCGGGTCCTTCCGGCCCGGCTATGTCCGCCTCTCCGGCGAGATCGCCGACCAGGCGGTGCTCGACGGCCTGCGCCAGACCTTCCCCGAAGCCTCGATCGGCCACGCCTATGCGTCGACCGAGGCCGGCGTCGGCTTCGCGGTCGACGACGGGCTGGAGGGCTTTCCGGCCCACTATGTCGGCCGGCCCGGCCCGGTCGAGATGAAGGTGGTCTACGGCGTCCTGCATATCCGCTCCCGCCGGGCGGCGCTCGGCTATGTCGGCGACGGGGCGAGCGCCCTGATGGATGCGGACGGCTTCGTCGACACCGGCGACATGGTCGAGCGGCGCGGCGACCGGTACCACTTCGTCGGCCGGCGCGGCGGCATCATCAATGTCGGCGGCCTGAAGGTGCACCCGGAAGAGGTCGAGGCGGCGATCAACCGCCATCCGCTGGTGCGCATGTCGCGCGTCAAGGCGCGCAAGAGCCCGATCACCGGCTCGATCGTCGTGGCCGACGTGGTGCTGACCCGGCCGGCGGACCCGACTGAGACCGCCGCGATCAAGGCGGAGATCCTGGCCGGCTGTCGGGACACCCTCCCGGGCCACAAGATTCCGGCCATGATCGCCATCGTTCCCGCGATCGAGGTCTCTCCCTCCGGCAAGCTGGTGCGCAACGTTGCGTAATGTCCTGGTCACCGGCGGCAGCCGCGGCATCGGCCTGGCGATCGTGCGCCGCCTCTCGGCGGCGGGCTACGGCGTCGTCGCCACGGCGCGGCGCGAGAGCGACGAGCTCGCCGCCGCGATTGCGGCCGCAGAGGTCGCCGGCGCGGGGCCGATCCGGTTCCGTGCCCTCGACATGAACGAGATCGCCGCCATCCCGGCCTTCGTGCGCGACCTGCGCAAAGAGGTCGGCGCGCTCTACGGCCTCGTCAACAATGCCGGCATCGGCACGGAGGGCGTGCTGGCGACCATGTATGAGAGCCAGATCGCCGAGCTCCTCAGGGTCAATGTCGAGGCGCCGATCGTGCTGACCAAATATGTCGTCCGCCACATGCTGGCGGCCGGCGAAGGCCGCATCGTCAATATGGGCTCGATCATCGGCTCGACCGGCTATCACGCCCTCTCGGTCTACGGTGCCACCAAGGCGGCGCTCGAAGGCTTCAGCCGCTCGCTGTCGCGCGAAGTCGGCCGGATGGGCATCACCGTCAACGTCGTCGCGCCCGGCTTCGTCGAGACCGAACTGACGCGCGGCCTGGGCGAGGACGGCCGCGCCAAGATCGCCGGCCGCAGCGCGCTGCGGCGCCTGCCGGAACCCGACGACATCGCCCGCACCGTCGAATTCCTGCTCGGCGACGGCGGCCGCAACATCACCGGCACGGTGCTGACCGTGGATGCCGGCAACACCGCCTGACCAGGCGGATACCGATCGACCCCGGCCCGGGCGTATGCCGGAAAACGGGCGCCCCGCCGCCGATGCGCGTCCGTCCTGCCGGCCGGATCCGGCCGGATCCGGCCGGGCCGGACGCCTCACGACAGCGGCAGGCGGCGGAACCGGTCGGGGCGGTCGGGGTCGTGGAACTTGTTGAAGGGGCCGTTGTCGACGAAATGGCGGTGGCAGAAGGCCAGCCGATCCGGCGACAGCGTCACGCCGATGCCGGGGCCGGTCGGCACTGGGACCTGATTGTTGCGCGGGCGCAGCGGGCCCTCCTCGATCACGTCGAAGGGCTGCATGTGGAACAGCGACTGCGACGGCTCGCGGATATGCTCGAAGGCGGCGGCGAGATGCAGGTAGACGCTGCTGGCGATGCCGGAATCGCCCGAATAGCACCAGAAATCGAGGCCCATCTGCTCGCAGGCGGCGATGAATTTCAGCGTCCGGCCGATGCCGCCATGGACATTCACGTCGGTGCAGAAGGCGTCGGGCACGCCGAGCGCCACGGCGCGGCGCAGGTCCGGCGTGTGCACCGAGAAGGGGATCGCGGTGTGGCGGCGGAGTTTCGCCATGTCTTCGAAGGTGGCGACCGGATCCTCCCAGGAGCGGATGCCGAGCGGCTCGATCGCCTGCGCGATGCGCGTCGCGGTCGCCAATGAATAGGCCTTGTTGGAATCGACCCGCAACACCGCCTCCGGGCCGAGGCCGTCGCGCAGCAGCGCCAGCGTCTCGATGGACGGCTTCGGGTCGGCGGTGGAGAGCTTGCCCTCGAACATCGTGGTGCCGAAGCGCTCCTTCTGGCCGAGGCAGTAGTCGAGCACCGCCTGCGGATCGCTCTCGCCGCCGACGCCGTCCTTGGCCTCGCGGAAGGCGAAATAGTCCGTGAACGTGATGGCATCGCGCACGCGGCCGCCGAAAAGGTCCGAAAGCGGCCGGCCCCAGGCCTTGCCGCGCAGATCCCAGAGCGCCATCTCGATCGCCCCGAAGGCGCGGATGCCGGCGAAGTCGACATCCGTATAGACGCCGCGCCAGGACGGCAGGCACAGCGCCTCGCAGGCCTGGATGTCGATCGGATCGCGACCGATCAGGCGCGGCGCAAAGCTGTTGGCGATCAGCGCCGCATTGGCAGGCGACGGCCCCTCGCCGAGCCCGACCAGCCCATCGCTGGTCTCGACCTCGACGATGGTCTTCGAGAAGCCCGCCAGCGAGCCGTAGGACCAGAGATAGGGCGCCTCGAGCGGGATGTTGACCGGCGTGGCGCGGATGGCTGTGATCTTCATGAGGCCTGGATCGTCCTGATCTGTGCGAGAAGCGCGTCGTCGACATCGACGCCGTCCGTCTCGGCCCGCTGGCGGGCCTCCAGGCGGCGGTCTCCGGGCAGGCGCGTGCCCGGCTGGGCGACGATGGACGCCACCAGGGCCTCCAGCCGCGCCTCGAATCCGGGCTCATAGGCGGCGGGATCGAAGGCGACGAAGCACTGCCCGACACCCGGCGGCGGCCCGTCGGATTTCGCGTAGGGCGAGGCATCCTGCGAGAAATTCGCGCCCGTCAGGCCCGCCGCCAGGATCTCGACGATCAGCGCCAGCGCCGCGCCCTTGGCGCCGCCCATCGGCGCCATCGACCCTCCAAGGCCGGCGACCGGATCCGTGGTCGGCTGCCCCTGCGCGTCGAAGGCCCAGTCCGGCGGGATGGTCCGGCCGGCCCGGGCGGCCGCGCTCAGCGTCACCTTGGTGACCTGGCTGGTCGCCATGTCGATCACCAGGGGCTCGCGGCCGGCCCTCGGGACAGCGAAGGCCAGCGGATTGGTGCCGAAGAGCGGCTTGCGGCCGCCCCAGGGCGCGACATTGGGCGGCGAATTGCTGAAGGCCAGCGCGATCAGCCCGTTCTGCGCCAGGTCCTCGACCGGATGGCCGAGCACGCCGATCGAATAGGACCGCCGGATCGCCAGCGTGGCGCAGCCGTTGGCCCGCGCCGCCGCCGCCAGCAGCGGGCGCGCAAGGTCGAAGGCCGGATGGGCGAAGCCGTGACCGGCATCGGCGAGAACCGCCCCCGCCCGCGGCGTGGTCACCACCGGCACGGCGCGGCCGTCGACCTTGCCGGTCTTGAGATGGCCGAGATAGGTGCCGAGATAGCCGAGGCCGACGCTGCCGATGCCGTCCGCCTCAGCCCGGCGGATCGACCGCGCGACGGCGGCGGCGGCGGTCCCGTCGGCCCCGCAGGCGACGAGCGCATCGAGCGCCAGGGTTTCGATGTGCTCAAGGCTGAGCCGGGCCATCAGGCGGCCTCGCGGTTGGCGATCAGCGGCGCCCGCCGAGCCGACCTGCGCCCGGTCGGGGCTCCGGCTGCGCCGCGACGCGGATCCTTCCCCACGCGGTGTATCACCACGCGGTCGCCCGGACCGGCAGGCTGTCGGGTCGCTCGAGGGTCGGGAGGCTGGCCACGTCCGGACAGGCAGGTCATTGCCGCAAGGGTCGACCGATCATGAACTTGCAGGATCGACCTGCATCCCGGGATGCCTCGCGCACCCCTCGATCGCGGCCGAGTTTGGACCGGATGATCCCGCCAGATCAAGCGCGCAGGCCGTCCCGGCGGCATCGCGCGCGCCGGAGGCAGGGGCGCGCGGACCCGGCCGCTCAGGTCCGGTCGTGCAGACAGCAAAACGCGGGCCCGGCCACCTGGCCTGACCCGCGTCCTTGGTCGTCTCGAACCGGGTCGCCGCGACCCTCAGAGGGTCGCCGAAAGCGCGTCGCAACGCGATCGGAAGCGGGCCATTCGAACGCTGTCATCCCCGGGCTTGTCCCGGGGATCCAGACTTTTCAAGGACTTGACCTTCACACTGGATCCCCGGGACAAGCCCGGGGATGACAGAATGGTGGGTTCGGCATGCTTCCCGGCAGCCTGTCAGAGGGCGAGCAGCGACCGCACGCTCGCCGGCCAGCGGGCGAGATCGGTGCCGTGGGTGTGGAACAGGGCGACCGCGAGGCGGTCCATGCCGAAGGCGACGCAGCCGGTATGGGCCGGCTCGCCATTGGCGTCCTTGATGTCCCAGGTCACGCCGAAATGCTCGCGATGATAGTTGAAGCTCATGCAGGCGGTCGGGCTTTCCTCCGAGCGCAGCGGCACGAGCAGTTCGAATTTCAGCGCCTGCTGCACCTGGCTGACCGCCTTGATCTGGCCGACGCGGCCGAAGAAGGGGTCGGAGGCGGTGTCGACCCGGAAGGTCAGGCCGAGATCGCGGGCGATGCCCTGCGCCCGCTCCATCCAGCGCTCGCGGAAGGCGGCGACATCGTCCGGGGCGCCGATCATGACATATTCGCGCATCCGGAAGGACTGCAGCCGGTCGAGATGCTTCGACGGCTCGTGGCGGAAGCAGTCGGCCGCCACGTCGAAGACCAGGCCGCCGGCCGGCAGCGGACCGCGCTCGGCGACGATCGGATAAACCGGGTAGCAGGCCGCCGGCGACAGGACGAGGTCGGCCGGCGAAAGCGCGTCGGTCCAGGTCCCGCCGCGGTCGAAGCGGGTGACCGCGTCGAGGATCTCGCGCTCGGTGCCATGCAGGGCGCAGACGCAGCCGAGCAGGTTCGGGAAGCTCTTCAGATAGCCGGACTTCTCCAGCTGGCTGCGGCTCATCACCGGCGGGAAGCGGAACACCTCGGTGCCCTCCTCCCGATGGCCGGAGATCAGCGCCGCCAGCTTGTCGACGATGCCCTCGTAGAGCGCGGTGCGGGCATAGACGCCCTCCGCGCCCATCTTGTGGAACAGCACCTCGGCGAGCGGATCGAGCGGATCGGCGGGCGTGCAGGCGAACCCCTTGGGGGCGATCATGTTCATCGGACGGAACCCTCGGCGGTCGGGAGGCGGATCGGACGAGCGGGCATCCGGGGTCAGGCCCGGAGGCTCGGCGCGACTTCGGCCATCAGGTTGGCGGTGGCCATGTTGGCGGCGACGCGGTCGTTGTGGATCATGATCGGCGCGGAGAGCACGTCGCGCAGATGGCGCGAGACGCTGAACTCGCCGTCGTTGCGATAGCCCGACAGGCCGTTGGCCCGGAGCGAAGCCATCACGGTCTCGACAGCCAGATCCGAGACATCGACCTTCAGGCCCGCGATGGCCGACTGGAACTCGAGCGAGCCGAGCGCGCGCTCGTCCTCGTAGATGCCGGCATAGCGATCGGCATTGGCGGCGAGCAGCGCCCGCGCCCGGGCGAGCGAGGCCCTGGCGAGGCCGAAATGGCGGGCGCCGGGCGGCATCTGCCCGCCATTGCTGCGCGCGACCTTGCGCAGGAACTTCTGCGTCCGCTCCACCGCCGCGGCGGCGACGCCGGTCCAGGCGGAGCCCCAGGTCAGATGCGCGAAGGGCACCATGGTCTGGGTATGGACCCGGTCGTAGGGCTCGGCGACGATCTGCTCGGCGGAGCCGGATGCCTCCAGCTTGAAGCCGATGCTGCGCGTGCCGCGCATACCCATCACGTCCCAGCCCTGGGTCGGGGTGAGCGCATAGTCCTCCTTGGCGATCACGACCAGCACCTGGTCGGAGCCGGCCGCATCGGCCGCGCGGCGTGCGGTGGTGACGATACCGTCGCATTCCGCGCCGTAGGAGATGACCGAGGCGTCACGCACGAGGTGGAAGCGGCCGTCGGCAACCTCGGCCGGCGCGGCGCTGGAGCGGACATTGCCGCCATTGTTGCCCTCGGTGGTCGAGGAGCCCATCAGCATCTGGTCGCGGGCGATGCGACGCATCATGCCTTCCATCCAGGCATGGCCGCGGCCATGGCGCACGATGCAGGCGACCTTGACATGGTGCATGGCGACGATCATCGCCGTGGACGAACAGGCGCGGCCGAGCGTGTAGCACATCTCCATCACGTCATGGATGGACGCGCCCTCGCCGCCGAGTTCGCGCGGCACCAGGACGCCGAGCAGTCGCTGTTCGCGCGCGGCCGCCATGGCGGCCGCCGGATAGCTCGCCTCGCGATCCACCGCATCGGCATGCGCCGCGGCGATCGCCGCCACCTCGGCGGTCCGTCGCACCAGGTCAGCCTTCGCATCGGCGAAGCCGGCTGCGGCCGGGCCGACCGGCATGTGACTGCGGGTTTCCGCCTCGCGGACATTGATGATCGTCATATTCTCGCTCCTCCCGGTCGTTCGGAGGATCGACCGGTTCACGTTCCCACTTCGCTTTTGACGCGCAGGCACTGTCGACCAAAGGCATTTCCAAAATCTGATGAAATGCTCGAATGCCGATATCACGATTTGCCTTGGTTAACGGTCCTATTCTGTAAAAATCGTGAGGATTTGGTAAGTCGTTAAGATTAATTTCTAGAAACGTCCGGAATTTCCTGCGCAGGCAACAGCTTTGAAACCCGGGAGACGTCAACTGAGGCTATCTTAAAGGCTCAGGATCAGTCCCGGCGCGCCGCGGCGGCCGGCCGGGCTGCGCAGGAGGCATGAATGCCGCAGTTTTCGAGAGAGCAGATCCGCGACGAGGTGACGGCGCTGGTCGGGTCCATCCTGACCGCCTCCGGCCGCAATCCGGCGATCGATCCGGATGTCGCGCTGGTCGATGCCGGCCTGGCATCGGTCGACATGGTCAATCTGATGCTCGGCGTCGAGGCGAGCTTCGACCTGATGATCCCGCGCGAGGATCTGACGCCGGAGAATTTCCGCTCGGTCGCCAGCGTCGAGGCCATGGTGGCCCGCCTCATCGGCCTGGACCGGCCGCTGTCCAAGGTCGCCTGACCCCCGGCGGCCCGACCTGCAGTCGCCTGGGCTGCAAGTCCCCGACATGAAAGAAGCCGCCGCGGAGACCCCTCCCGGCGGCTTTCGTGTGTGCCGTGTTGCATCGAGCGGATCCGCCAGCGACGGCCTGACGCCGCCGCCCGCTTCACTCCGCCGGCGCCTCGCGCACCGCCCCGCACACTGGGGCGACGGCTGCCCTCGGCCGGTTCAGGAACAGAGCGACCACGTCCGTGCGCATCTCGCCGAGGCGGCGGACCGCGACGGCGGTGGCGACGATCCAGCCGGTATAGCTGATCACCACCGCCCAGGCGGCGCCCGCCGGACCGAAGCGCGGCCCGAGCACCCAATTGGCGGCGAAGAGCGCCACCAGGGCGCCGGTGCACAGCGCGGCGTTGAGGCGCTGGGCGCCGGTCAGGGTCAGGAGATGCGCGCTCGGTCCGGCCATGGCGCGGACGACCTGCGTCGCCACCATGATGACCAGCACGTCGCGCGCCGTACCGAACTCGGCCCCGAACAGACCGAGGACCTGCCGGCCCAACACGAAGCAGCCGAGCACCGCTGCACTGGTGAAGGCGAGCGGCAACAGGATGGAGCGTCGGGCGGCGCGGCGCATGCCGGCCTGATCGCCCTTGCCGCGCGCATCGGCCAGATCGGGAATCGCGATCTGCTGGGCGATCTGCACGAAATAGCCGACCAGCAGCGAGAGTTTGAGGCAGACGCCGAAGACGGCGATGTCGGATTGGCTGAGGAACGGCGTCGCGAACAGGATCGCCACATCCGCGAAGGTGTTGGTGTAGAGCGACAGCAGCACCAGCGGCAGCGCCTCGCGCCGCCAGCGCTGACCGAGCCGCCGTTCTTCCGGGCGCGGCATCTCGATGGCCGGCAGATGCGGCTGCAGCGCCCGGAAGACGACCAGGGCGGTAACCGTGACCAGCGTCGAGAAGAGGATCATCACCTCGCCGCCGGTCGGCCGGCGCACGAACGCCTCCAGGGCGACGATCAGCCCCAGAAAGATGATCGGACGGACCAGGCCATCGGGGACGTAACACCAGCCGAAGAAGCGCATCGCCCCGGCCAGGTTGGTGTTCAGCACCAGCGAGGCGGCCGGAACGATGGTCGCGCCGGCGACCGCATAGACGACGCGGGTGGTCGGGTCGAGATCGGGCACCAGCAGGCAGGCGAGCACGACCAGGAACGCGGCGGCGACCGAGCAGGCCAGCCCGTCGAACATGGCGCGCGACACGAAGGCCTTGAACAGTCGCGCCTTCGAGGCGTCGCGGTAGCGCGCGGAGAAGCGGTAGGCGATCTGCGAATAGCCGATCGACGTGACGAAACCGGCGACGGTCGCCAGCGAGGTCGCCGAATAGAAGATGCCCAGATCATGGCTGCCGAGGGTCTTCGCCAGCATGATCTGGGTGAGGAAACCCACGCCGGCGCCGGAAATGCGCATGGCGAACAAGCCGGCCGAGCCCGTGAGGAGGGATTTGATCAAGGAGGCACCCAGGGAGTAGACGTTCAGGCCAACTTAGCGGCCGCGCATTAAGATTTCAGCCCAGGCGGCGGGACCATTACACTTGGACAAGATACAGAACTAAGAATTAACCTTTACGCCACGATCAGCATTCCCGCTCATTCGGCCTTAAGGCGCAGGCGCGCAGACCTTGTCCGTTCAGCCTTCTGAGGACATCGCGATGAGCAACCCGTTGATTGTCGTTTCCCGAACCGACGGACCGCTGCGGCCCTCTCCGATCGAGCCGTCCTGGATCCATGAAGGCAATCCGGTCGCCTCGAACGCCATCCTGTCGACCAGTGCCGACGGCACCGCCTCGACGATCGTGTGGGAATGCACCGAGGGCAAGTTCGAGTGGCACTACGATGTCGACGAGACCATCCATTTCCTGGAGGGCTCGGTGGTCATCGAGGCCGACGGCATGGCGCCGCAGCGGCTCGGCGCCGGCGACGTGATCTTCTTCAAGCGCGGCGCTGTCGCCCGCTGGCATGTCGAGAAGAAGGTGCGCAAGCTCGCCTTCTTCCGCCGGACCGTCCCGGGCTTCGTCGGCTTCGCGATCAAGGTGGCCGGCAAGCTGCGCCGCATGATCGGCGGCGCCGGGACCCCGAGCGGTTCCCTGCAGGAAGCCCGCTGACGACCCGTCCGCCGGCCGGGCGAACGATCGATCGATAGGACGGCCGGATGGGTCTCCCCATCCGGCCGCTCTGCTTTTGGGTTGCCGCGCGGCTGCGGGCGAGGGTTCAGGGCGCGGCCGACGCCCGGGAGCGGCGCAACCCGCCGGCAGTCCGCCGGCCGCCGGACGAGAGGGTCCGGCTGCCGGTTCGCTCCCCCTCAGGCCTCGGGGAATGCCTGGCGATACTTGGCGATACCGCCGAGGTTGCGGCGGCCCGCGGCGGATTTGGCGTCGACCGGCCGGGTCGGCGCCGACCAGCCCGCCTGCATCTTGCCACGCAGGGCCTTGGTCTTCGCCGTCGCGGTCACCAGGGAGCTCTTGGCGATCTGGTCGGCGGAGACCGGCGAGCGGATCAGGTTCTGCAGCACCGGCACCGAGGCGCTCGACGGGAAGATGGTTTCGTCGAGAAGGGTCTTCGGCACACCGAGATGGTCCTGCAACACGCCCTTGAAGATCGAGCGCAGGTCGGTGGTCGGGTTGAGGTCGCTCTGCTCGTAGAGATTCTGCGGCGCGAGGCCGGGCCAGTCGGTGAAGACATTGCCGCCGTTGACCGCGCCGCCGGCGAGCAGCGCGACGGTGCCGACGCCGTGATCGGTGCCGAGATTGCCGTTGACGGCGGCGGTGCGGCCGAATTCGGTCACACAGACGACGACCGTCTGCGCCCAGGCCTCGGCCATCTCGGTGCGGTAGTCGGCAATGCCGCCGTCGAGTTCGGCGAGCCGGGTCGCGAGCTGCCCGGTCGCGCCGCCCTGGTCGACATGGGTGTCGAAGCCCTCGACCGAGAGGACCGCGATGCGCGGCCCGGTATCGACCCGCATCATCCGCGCCGCGCCCCGAAAGGCCTTGCGCAACTGGCTGATATCCTCGCTGCCGCCATTGGGATCGACCGCCTCGGCGAGCGCGTCGGCGGTCAGACCGCGGCGCAGATAACCGGCCATGCCCGGATCGACCGCATCGTAGACCCCGAGCAGGTTGTTGGTCGTGATCTGGTTGACATGCGAGAACCAGGTCGGCGACCAGCCGAGCACCGGGGCCGGCCCGCGCAGCACCACGGGGGCCTCGCCGACCTGCACCGCGCCGCCGACGCGGATCGGGTCGCCGCTCGGCAGCGCGGTCAAGAGCCGGTTCAACCAGCCGGTGGCGTTGGTGGTGTTGCCGTCGGCCGGCAGGCCGGTCTCCAGATTGTCCTGCGCATCGAAATGCGACCGGTTGCGCTTCGGCGTGCAGGTGGCATGGACCACGGCGGCCTGGCCGGCGCCGTAGAGGCTGCCGAGCGCGGTCAGCGAGGGATGCATGCCGAAGAACGAGTTGAGCTGGATGGTGCTCGCTGCCGGCATGGCGATGCCGCCGCGCAGGCCGGCGTAGTTCGGATCGCCGAACGGCACCACGGTGTTGAGCCCGTCCATGCCGCCGCGGATGATGACCAGCAGCAGCCGCGGATCGGTCGACGATCCGGCGACCGCGAATTTCGGCGCGAAGGCCCAGGCGAAGAAGCCCGCCGAGACGCCGAGCATGTGGCGCCGGTTCATCAGGATGCGGGATTCCGTGCAGCCCTCGGCGGCGGCCCGAAGAATGCGCGGATCGACGGCGGGGAAATGATCATCCGACATGGGTCACCTGCGCTGGAATTCGGGGAGCATGAGAAGGCTGGTCAGGCCGTTGCGCTTGTCGGTCGTCTGGGCGAGCAGCGCCTTCGACTGGGCCGACAGGGCGACATCGAACAGTTGCGCGCCGAGCGTCGCCGGCACCGGGGCCGTCTTCCACCAGAACACGTCGTAGAAGAGCTGCGCCGTATCGAGTCTTATGGTCATGGCGTCCGGGTTCAGCCACCAGGCCGTCTCGTCCGGATAGCCGTCCGGCGTCTGGCGCTCGAAGGGCATGTGGTTCAGCGCGCGCAGCGGCTCGCTCACCGCCCATTCGCGGTCACCCCAGGTGGTCACCTTCGAGGCGCGGAACTGGGCGACGGCAAGCTCGTAGGGCGTGCGGATCTTGGTCGGCGTGCCGGTCAGGGCGGCCGGCAGCTTGATCAGGGCGAGCGCGGTCGATTTCAGATTGCCGCCGGAATTCAGGAAGGCGGTCTTGACCGGGTTGACCATCTCGGGCGTCGGGCTGTCCGAGATGAAGTGCAGCACCAGCTTGTAGGCGATGTGCTCGGCGGTCTTCGGATGGATCGCCAGATCGCGCAGCACGGTCAGGCCCTGGTTGATGCCGGACTGGGTGTAGCTCTTGCCGAGAACCGTGATCGCGCCCGGCTCGTGCCAATCGGGGCGGAAGATGAACTGGCCGCGGTTCTGCTGGTTGCCGCCGTTCCATTTGTTGTCGGCTTCCCAGCCGCGCACATAGGACCATCCGGTGATGATCTTGGCGAGATTGGTCACGTCGAGCTCGGTATAGCCGGCGCCGACGCCGAGCGTGTGCAGTTCCAGGATCTCGCGGGCGAGATTCTCGTTGTAGCCCATGCCCCAGGACAGGCCGATCGGCGAGTTCGGCCCCATCGAATTCTCGTTGTCCAGGAAGGCGATCATGGCCGGATGGCGCATGGTACCGATCAGCATGTCCGAGAACTTGCCGAGCACGTTCTTGCGCACGACGTCCCGCTCCCACTGCCCGATCGTCCCCAACACCGTGTTGGACTTCCAGGCCGACATGGAGAAGTGGTTCGACCAGAACAGGACGAGCCGTTCCAGGAAGCCGACTTCCGGCTCGAGCTGTTTGGAGAAGCGGGCCTGGCACTCCTTCTGGAAATACGCATAGGCCTCTTCGAACGAGTTCTGCCCGGCCACGGCCGCCTGGGCATAGGTCGGCAGGCCCGAGGTCGAGATTGCGGCACTGCCGTTGAGATCGTTCTGGAGCGCCTTGAGCGGGTCCTTGCCGATCCGGCCGATTCCCCCCGGCTTCGGTCCGAGACCGAAGCGCTGCATCGCGAGTAGAGCCTTGGCGGCGGCTGCGGCCGTGAGTGCCATGGGATGATTCCCCCCCTGACCATGGAGCCATCATTCCCGCAGCGTCACCTTAACCAAACGTAAATTGGAAACATTTGGAGACGGCCGGTGCCGGAATCCGTTAACGAATGGCGCCGACCTTGGCTCGCATTTTGCGCAAGATCCGATGACACCGGGCGGCGCCCCGCCGGCCGGGTCCGGACTTCTTCAGGCTTTCGGGGCCGCGCGGGGCGACCTATGGTCGGCGCGATCGAGAGAGGACCTGCCATGGACAAGGGACCCGCCACCGGGGCGGACAGCGAGGCGGACCGCACCACGCCCTATGCGCGGATCGGCGGCGCGGCCGGCGTCGCGGCCTTCGTCGAGCGCTTCTACGGCCTGATGGACACCCTGCCGGAGGCCGCCGCCTGCCGCGCGATCCATCCGCCGAGCCTCGCCGGCAGCGCCGAAAAGCTGACCTGGTATCTGACCGGCTGGCTCGGCGGCCCGCCGCTGTTCGTCGAACGGCGCGGCGCGCCGATGCTGCGCCGCCGGCATTTCGTCGCCGCGATCGGTGCGGAGGAGCGCGACGGCTGGCTCCTCTGCTTCCATCGCGCCTGGGCCGAGACGGTCGCCGATCCGGAGCTGACCGCGCTGATCGTGCCGCAGGTGGAAAGCCTCGCCCATCACATGGTCAACCGCGAATAGGCTCCAGGCCCGCAGCCTGCACGGTCCGTGCGGTCTCGGCCGCCTCGGCCGCGCAGCATTCGGCGATCGCCTCGTCGAGATGGGCGGCCACGTCGGCGATCTGCTCGCGCAGCCATTGTTGCGCCGGGTCGCGATGGGTGCGTGGGTGCCAGGCGGCGACTGCCGTGAAGCCGGCCAGATCGACCGGCGGTTCCAGGGCGGCAAAGCCCGGGCCGAAGGCGTGCAGCACCCGGCTCGGCACGGTCGCGATCAAGTCCGTGCAGGCGAGCAGCGGCGGCGCGACCAGGAAATCCTGGATCGAGACGGTCACGCGCCGGCTGCGCCCGATTGCGGCGAGTGCATCGTCGACGACGCCGGTGAAGCCGCCGCCGACCGGCGAGACGAGCAGGTGGTCGAGCGCGCAGAAGGTGTCGAGGTCGAGCGGCGCGCGCGCGGCCGGATGATCCGCCCGTACGACGCAGACGAAGCGCTCCTCCAGGATCGGGCGCGTCTGCCAGTCGCTCTCGATCCACTTGCCGGGCGTGATCAGGACGTCGATCTCGCCCTCTGCCATCTGGCGGGCGATGGTCGCGGCGATCGGACGGATCAGCGCGACGCGGGTGCGCGGGGCCGTCTCGGCGATGCGGGCGAGCAGGATCACGCCGAACACCGCCTGCATGGAATCCGACGCCGCGATCCGGAAGGTCTCCTCGGCGGTTTCGGGCGCGAAGCCGGTCCGCAAGGCCAGGAGATCGGCAAGCCCGGCCAGCCGCTCCGTCAGCGGTTCCTGCAGGGCGAGCGCGCGCGCCGACGGGATCATGCCGCGCGGACCGGCGATCAGCAGCGGATCGTCGAACATCTCGCGCAGCCGCGCCAGTTGACCGGACAGGGCCGGCTGGCTGAGCCCGAGCCGGCGGGCGGCGCGGGTGACGTTGCGCTCGGCCAGCAGGGCCTCCAGCGACACGAGCAGATTCAGATCGAGATTGCGCAGCACGTCCGCTATCCATCCAACCGATACGAGCTATAGGGACAATCGATTTCCATTATGTCGTAGAATTTCGTAGGGTCCAACCTGCAGCGCTGGCGATTTGAATCCAGACCGTCGACGCGCGACCCGACGCGTTTCCCAGATCGGACCCCGGACCGGGGTCCCGGTCGCAACGCCATATCGGAACCTGCCGGAGCGATGACGCCATGCGCGCGCTCCGGGCGACGGTCGCGCCGCCGCTTTTCTTTCCGGCCGGATCCGGACCGCCTGCGCGCGGACGGCCCGGCATTCGACACCGCATCATCCGGAGGCGATCATGCAAGTCCTCACCATCAACGGGCAACGCCGGGAACTCGACGTCGATCCCGACATGCCCCTGCTCTGGGCCATCCGCGACGTTCTCGAACTGACCGGCACCAAGTTCGGCTGCGGCCAGGCGCTGTGCGGCGCCTGCACCGTCATGGTCGACGGCATGCCGACCCGCTCCTGCCAGACCAGCGTCGGCGACGCGGCCGGCAAGCCGGTCGTGACCATCGAGGGCGTCGACGGCAAGGTCGCCGCCGCCGTGCAGGCCGCCTGGGTCAAGCTCGACGTGCCGCAATGCGGCTACTGCCAGTCTGGCCAGATCATCTCGGCGGTCGGCCTGCTCAGCCAGAACCGCAAGCCGAACGATGACGACATCGACGCGGCCATGTCGGGCAATCTCTGCCGCTGTGCCACCTATCACCGCATTCGTGGCGCGATCCACGAAGCCGCCCGCATGCTGGAGGCCTGATCATGCTGTTCGATCGACTGGGCTCGGCCCCTCGCCTCCTCGACCATGCCACGACCGATGCCGCCGGACCTGGTGTCCCGGACCTGTCGCGCCGGCGCTTCCTGCTCGCCGCGGCCGCGATCGGCGGCGGTCTCGCCGTCGGCTTCCGGGTGGCGCCCGCCGACGCCGCCGCCACGGCGGCCCCGGCCGCACCGGCCACCAATCCCTTCGCGGCCTATCTGCGGATTGCGCCGGACAACACGGTGACGGTGTTGTCCGCCCACATGGACATGGGCCAGGGCATCTATCACGGCACGGCGACGCTGGTCGCCGAGGAACTCGGTGCGGCCTGGGAGCAGATGCGCGCCGAGGGCGGCTGGGGCGATCCCAAGCTCTACGGCAACCTCGCCTGGGGCGGGGCGATGCAGGGCACCGGCGGATCGAGCGGCACCTTCTCGTCCTTTGACCGCTACCGGCAGGCGGGTGCTGCGGCGCGCGTGATGCTGGTCGCGGCCGCCGCCAAGGCCTGGTCGGTTCCCGCCAGCGAGATCAAGGTCGACAAGGGCGTCGTCAGCCACGGCTCCGGCCGCAAGGCGAGCTTCGGCGAACTGGCCGCAGCCGCCGCCGCGATGCCGGTGCCCGCCGACGTGATCCTGAAGGCGCCGGACGCCTGGACGCTGATCGGCAACGAGACGCTGCCGCGCATCGACAGCCGCGAGAAGTCGACCGGCCGGCAGGACTTCACCATCGACGTGAAGCTTCCGGGCCTCCTGACCGCCGTGATGATCCACCCGCCACTGTTCGGCGCCAAGGTGAAGAGCTTCGACGCCGCCAAGGCCAAGGCCATCAAGGGCGTCGTCGACGTGGTCGCGATCCATCGCGGCGTGGCCGTCGTCGCCGACACGATGTGGTCGGCGCTGAAGGGCCGCGAGGCGGTGACGGTGGTCTGGGACGAGACCGGCGCGGAGACGCGCTCCACCGCCGAGATCATGGCGACCTATCGCGAGCTCGCCGCCAAGCCGGGCGCGACCGTGGCCGAGAACCACGGCGATATCGACGGCGCCTTCGCGGGTGCCGCCCAGGTGATCGAGGCGCGCTACGAGTTCCCGTATCTCGCCCATGCCGCGCTCGAACCGCTCAACGCGGTCGCCCGCCGCAATGCCGACGGCACCATCGAGATCTGGGGCGGCCACCAGATGCCCGACCTCTACCAGATGATCGCCGCCAAGGTCGCCGACACCACCCCCGACAAGATCGTGCTGCATGTCATGAAGACCGGCGGCGGCTTCGGCCGGCGCGCGGTGTTCGATGCCGACGTGGTCTCTGAAGCGGTGGCGGTCGGCCGGGCGATCGGCTGGAAGGCGCCGGTCAAGGTGCAGTGGACGCGCGAGGACGACATGCGCGGCGGGCGCTACCGCCCGGCCTATGTCCATGCGCTGAAGGCCGGCCTCGACAAGGACGGGCGCATCGTCGCCTGGACGAACCGTGTCGTCGGCCAGTCGATCATGAAGGGCACGGCCTTCGAGGCCATGGTCACCAACGGCGTCGACCCGACCTCGGTCGAGGGCTCGGCGCACCTGCCCTATGCGATGCCCAACCGGCGCGTGGAGCTGACCACCACGGATGTCGGCGTGCCGGTGCTGTGGTGGCGCGCGGTCGGCTCGACCCACACCGCCTACGCGGTCGAGACCTTCCTCGACGAATTGGCGGCCGCCGCCGGCCGGGATCCGGTCGAATTCCGGCTCGACATGCTGCAGGGCAGCCCGCGCCATGCCGCGGTCCTGAAGATGGCGGCCGAGAAGGCCGGCTGGGGCGCGCGCCTCCCGGCGGGCCGCTTCCGCGGCGTCGCGGTCGCCGAGAGCTTCGGCACGGTGGTCGCGCAGGTGGCGGAACTGAGCCTCGGCAAGGCCGGCGCGATCAAGGTCGAGCGGGTCGTCTGCGCCGTCGATTGCGGCACGGCCGTCAACCCGGACATGATCCGCGCCCAGATGGAGGGCGGCATCGGCTTCGGCCTCGGCGCGATCCTGAAGTCGAAGCTGACCCTCGACAAGGGCCGGGTCGTCGAAGGCAATTTCGACGGCTACGAGGTGCTGCGCATCGAGGACATGCCGAAGGTCGAGGTCCATATCCTCGCCTCGAACGCCAAGCCGACCGGCGTCGGCGAGCCCGGCGTGCCGCCGATCGGCCCGGCGGTCGCCAATGCCTACGCCAAGGCGACCGGCAAGCGCATCCGCGCCCTGCCCTTCGCCCAGAGCCTGAACACATGATCGAAGCCTGCGGGGGCGGGCGGCACATGCCCGCTCCCGCAGGCCCGCCGAAGCGAACGGCTCGCCTCATTCCGATCCCACGTCCCGCGCGACCACCGGGCGTGGGATCGTCTTCGAGCGACGGGGCCGACGGCTGAAGGGTTGACCGAATCGTTTAGGCGGCCGCGATCTGGTCGACCAGAAATTCGGAATAATAGTTGAGCAGGGCATCGGCGAATTCGCGGTCGGTCACACGCCGGCGCTGGCGCGTGAACGGCAACGCGGCTTCCATCTCGGCCGCGGAGGAATAGCGGGCATAGTCCTGGTCGACGATGACGTGAAATTCGGTCGGCTGGCCGAGCGCGAAGACATAGCCGTCCTCGATCTGGAACACCGTGCCGGCCGCGACCTGCGCAACCGCCTCCTCCACCGAGGCGAGCGGGGTCTCGGCGCAGATCTTCATGACAATCAGGGGCAGCATGCCGCGGTCGTTGACCGCCAGATAGTCGCGCGCGAGGCGGTCCAATGCCGGTTGGCCGTAGGGGCGCACCTGCTCGTAAGCCTCCTGCACCTCCGGGTCATATTCGAGCAGGACCTGCCATTTCCGTCGGTCGTAATCGGCCTGGTCGGTCGCCTCCGGCGAAGTCGTGCGCGCGGCCGCACCCGACAATTCGACGAATTCCTCGCGGAAAAGCACGTAGACGGCCCAAGCCGCCGTCACCACCCAGACGACCACGATGGCAACAATACCACCGAACAGCGAGCCGACACTCAAGGCGAGGCAAACAACACCGCTGGCAATCTTGCCGCGCAGCATCAAAGCCAGCCACGGCAAAATAATTGCCAGTACTATCATTGCGCCGACCCCACCCATCAATGGCGGTTTATAAAAATAACGAAAATTTAAGTCAATCAAGAAGGATCGCATTAAGGATTTCGTAATTTCAGGTTTCCATAATTATCTGAAATTATAGTTTATTTCCGTTTTGCATTTTAGACATTGACCAATGCTCGTCGACGCCCCCTCCCAGAATCTTCGGCCGCCGCCGCGAAGCCGCGTCAGCCCTCCTCCGTGTCGGCCAGACGGTAGCCGACACCCGGTTCGGTCAGGATCAGGGTCGGCATCGCCGGATCTGCCTCCAGCTTCGCGCGAAGCTGCCCGACGAAGACCCTGAGATACTGGGTATCTTCGCCGTGGCCCGGCCCCCAGACCCTGGTCAGGATGGTCCGGTGCGGCAGGACGCGGCCGGCATGGGCGGCGAGCAGGGCCAGAAGGTCGAATTCCTTCGGGGTCAGCTTCACCGGCTCCCCGGCCAGGCTCACGCGATGCGCCGGCCCGTCGATCACCAGGGCACCGACCCGCAGGACATCCGGCGCCGCCGCATCGCGCCGCCGCCCGCGCAGGGCGGCGCGGACGCGCGCCAGCAGTTCGCCGATGCCGAACGGCTTCGCGACATAGTCGTCGGCCCCGAGATCCAATGCCGCGATCTTCTCCGCCTCGATATCGCGCGCCGAGAGCACGATGACCGGCACGTCCGAGCGACGGCGCAGGTCGGCGATCAGCACCTTGCCGTCACGATCGGGCAGCCCGAGATCGAGCACGATCAGGTCGGGATCGATGGCGGCAGCCAGCTTCTCGGCCTCCGCGACGCTGCCGGCCTCGTCGACCCGATAGCCGGCCGCCGTCAGACCGAGCCGCAAGAAGCGGCGGATCTGCGGCTCGTCGTCGACGATCAGGATGCGGGCGGTCGGAGTGGTCATGGCTTGGCTCCTTCCACCGGAAGCATCACGCTCAGGCGCGCCCCGCCACCCGGGGCCTCGCCGGCGACGATCGTTCCGCCGAGCGCGGTGACGATGCCGCGGCAGACGGCGAGGCCGAGCCCGGTGCCGGACCCCGCGGTACCGGACGAAACCCGGAACGGCTCGAAGATCCGCTCCCGGTCCGCCGCCGGGATGCCCGGCCCCCGGTCGCACACCGCCATCTCGACGCCCTCCGGCCGGGCCGCGAGCTCGACCGCGATCGGCGCCGCCGGCGGCGAGAACTTGACGGCATTCTCGATCAGGTTGAACAGCACCTGTTCCAGCAGCGCCGGATCGGCGGAGACGAGCGGGACGCCGGACGCCGGCAGGATCAGGCGGAAATCTCCGCCGGGGAAGCTGCGCCGCGCCCGATGCACCACGCTGGCCGCGAGATCGGCGAGATCGACCGGCTCGCGGCGCGGCTCCAGTCCCGCCTCGATGCGGGTCATGTCGAGCAGGTTGGCGACGAAGCGGGCGAGCCGCCGCGTCTCCGCCTCGATCGCCTCCAGAAGCTCGTCGCGCGCCTGCGGCGGCATCCGGTCGCCGAGTTCGCGCAGCGACGTGACCGCGCCGAGGATCGAGGCGAGCGGCGTGCGCAGGTCGTGGGAGATCGAGGAGACCAGCGCCGCCCGGAAGCGCTCGCGCTCCGCGGTCGCCCGCGCCTCGGCAGCGGCGGCCTCGGAGTGCAGGCGGTCGAGCGCGCCAGCCGCCTGGGCGAGCACCGCGGCGGCGACCCGCGCCCCCTCCTCGGCGATCGGACGGCCGGCCGGTCCGGCGAAGCCCACCGCAAGACGTTCCTCGCCGGTCTCGAACGGCCGGAACTCGAACCGCGCGCCGGGCCAGCCGGCAGCCGGACGGGGCGCCTCGGCGCCGAGCCGGATGACGCGTTCGGCGGCGGCCTCGTCCTCCGGATCCGGCCGGATCGCCGCCGGTGCCGCAGCGACCGTCGTCAGGCCCTGCCCGCGCCGGGCCAGCACCAGGGCGGAGCCTTCCAGCGAGCCGGCGAGCGTATCGGCCATGGCCGCCAGCACGTCGTCCGGCCCGTCGGCCCGGCCGAGGCGGTTCGAGAAGGCGGCCAGCGCCTCCAGGACCGCCGCGCGCCGTCGCGCCGCCTCGGCCTCCTCCTTCAATCGCCCGGCGAGGCTCCCGGTCAGCAGGCCGGCGAAGAGCAGCAGCGCCAGGGTCAGCGTGTCGCGGCCTTCCGCCACGGAGAAGGTGAAGCGCGGCTCGACGAAGACGAAGTTGAAGGCCAGGAAGCCGAGGATGGCGGCGACCAGTCCGGCCATGACGCCGGACAGGACCGCGGCGATCAGGACCGCGACCGTGAACAGTAGCAGCAGCGTCGCCTCGGGCAGCACCGTCCGCAGCGCCAGCCCGGCCAGCACGGCGCCGGCGACCGCCGCGACGGCGATCGGCGCGGTTCCGGCAATCGGGCGCAGTCCTCTGGCCATGGTGCTCCTGAAGGGTTCGTCCCTCTCGTCTAAAGATTTTCCGGGTCGAGCGGAAGGCGCAGCGCCCGCCGTGCCGCGCCGGCGCACGGCGACGGTCGCCGCGTGCGCGCCCGGCCATCGCTCGAGGGGCGGACGGAAAGCCGGGCACGCCCGTCGGGAGCGATGCGATCGCGCCGGCCCCGATCTTTACGGGTTCCTTATGCCCGCAGACCCGAACCCGCATCGCTTCCTTATGGCCCGTAGCGCATCTCCGGATGGATCATCGATCCAGGACCGCATCCATGTCGACCACGGAAAACAATCAGTCCCAGCCGGCGACGGTGCCCGACGCCCCAGCCGCGGAGGCCCACGCCCATCCGGGCTTCCTCGCGCTGATGCTCGGCTCGATCGGCGTCGTCTACGGCGACATCGGCACCAGCCCGCTCTATGCCCTGCGCGAGGCGGTGGTTGCCGGCTCGGCCGGCGGCGCGCCGGTGCGCGACACCGTGCTGGGGATCCTGTCGCTGATCATCTGGGCGCTGACCATCGTGGTGACGCTCAAATATGTCGTCATCCTGCTTCGGGCCGACAACGAGGGCGAAGGCGGCACGCTCTCGCTGCTGGCGCTCGCCCAGCGCGCCATGGGCAAGCCGAGCCGGCTGGTACTGGCCTTCGGCATCGTCGGCGCCGGCCTCTTCTTCGGCGACGCGCTGATCACCCCGGCCATCTCGGTGCTCTCCGCCGTGGAGGGGCTGAAGCTGGTCACCGCGGCCTTCGACCCCTATGTCCTGCCGCTGACCATCGCGATCATCATCGCCCTGTTCCTGATCCAGAGCCGCGGCACGGCGGCGGTGGCCGGCTGGTTCGGCCCGATCACGCTGGTCTGGTTCGTCCTGCTGGCGGTCGGCGGCGCGCGGCACATCGCCGACGATCCCGGCATCCTGGCCGCCTTCGATCCGCGCCGCGCGGTCGCCTACCTGATCCATGGCGGCGCGACCGGCTTCTATGTGCTCGGCGCGGTCTTCCTGGCCGTCACCGGCGCGGAGGCGCTCTATGCCGATCTCGGCCATTTCGGCCGCCGGCCGATCCAGACCGCCTGGATCGTGGTCGCCTTCCCGTGTCTGGCGCTGAACTATCTCGGTCAGGGCGCGCTGATCCTGGCCGAGCCCGATGCGCTCGAGAACCCGTTCTTCCGGCTCTATCCGGACTGGGCGCTGATCCCGGTCGTGATCCTGGCGACCGCGGCAACCATCATTGCCTCGCAGGCGGTGATCACCGGCGCCTTCTCGCTGACCCGGCAGGCGATCCAGCTGAAGCTCTTGCCGCGCATGGAGGTGCTGCACACCTCCGAATCCCATGCTGGCCAGATCTACCTGCCGCAGGTCAACGCCTTCCTGCTGGTCGGCGTGATCGTGCTCTGCCTGCTGTTCGGCTCGTCGAGCCGGCTCGCCACCGCCTATGGCATCGCCGTGACCGGCACCATGGTGGTGACCGCCTCGCTCGCCATCGTGGTCGCCTGGAAGCACTGGCGCTGGCCGCTCGCCGCTGCTGTCCTGCTGATGGCTCCGTTCCTGGCGATCGACTTCATCTTCATGGCCGCCAACCTGCTGAAGGTGGTCGAGGGCGGCTACGTCTCGCTGACCGTGGCGGCGATCATGTTCGCCGTCATGGCCACCTGGGTGCGCGGCACCGACATCATCGCCGCCAAGGCGCGGCGCGACGACGTGCCGCTCGACCTGCTGCTCGGCCAGCTCGACCGCAAGACGACCATGCCGATCGTGCCCGGCACCGCGGTCTTCTTGACCGCCGAGAAGGACCTCGCCCCGGTCTCGCTGCTGCACAGCCTGAAGCATTACAAGGCGCTGCACGAGAAGAACGTCATCCTGACGATCGCGGTCGCCGGCAAGCCGCGCGTGCCGGAGAGCGAGCGCGTGCGCCTGGAACCGCTCGTCGGCCGCTTCAGCCGGGTCACGATGACGTTCGGCTATATGGAGGAGCCGAACGTCCCCGCCGCGCTGGCGCTCTGCCGCAAGGCGGGCTGGAAGCCGGACATCATGGCGACCTCGTTCTTCCTGTCGCGCCGCTCGATCCGGCCGGCCGCACGCAGCGAGATGCCGCGCTGGCAGGACCATCTCTTCATCCTGCTCGCCCGCAACGCCGCCAATGCGACCGACTATTTCCGCATCCCGACCGGCCGCGTCGTCGAGATCGGCACGCAGGTGCTGATCTGACGGTACGCACCCGCGCGGCGGCAGGCCGCGCGGGCGCCCGGCCCCAGTGCTCTCAGCCCTTGTGGTAGCTCGGCTGCAGCCCGTAGACGGGCGTCGGGATGCCCTCCATCCGGGCCTTCAGCTGCAGCGACAGGAACTGCGAATAGTGGCGCGACTGGTGCAGGTTGCCGCCATGGAACCACAGCGCCTCCTGCTGGGTCGGCTTCCACATGTTGCGCTGTTCGCCCTCCCACGGGCCCGGGTCCTTCGGCGTGTCGGAGCCGAGGCCCCAGCACTTGCCGACCTTGTCGGCAGTCGCCTGGTCGACCAGGTCGGCGACCCAGCCGTTCATCGAGCCGTAGCCGGTCGCGTAGACGATCACGTCGGCCGGGATCTCGGTGCCGTTGTCGAGCCTGACGCCGGTCTCGGTGATCTCCTCGACCTGGCCGCCGACCAGCTTGATCTTGCCGTCGATGATCAGCTGCGAGGCGCCGATGTCGATATAGTAGCCCGAGCCGCGGCGCAGGTATTTCATGAACAGACCGGAGCCGTCGGCGCCCCAGTCGAGCTTGAAGCCCGCCTTTTCGAGGCCGGCATAGAAGTCCTTGTCCAGTTCCTTGATCTTGTCATAGACCGGGATCTGGAAGGTGTGCAGGATCCGGTAGGGCAGCGAGGCGAAGATCAGGTCCGCCTTGGCGGTGGTCATGCCGGACTTGACCGCCCGCTCGGAATAGAGATCGCCGAGGCCGATCTCCATCAGCGGGTCGGACCGGACGATGTGGGTCGAGGACCGCTGCACCATGGTCACGTCGACGCCGTTCTCGTAGAGCGCGGCGCAGATGTCATGGGCCGAATTGTTCGAGCCGATGACGACGACCTTCTTGCCCTTGTAGCCGTCCGGGCCGGGATGCTGCGAGGAATGGTGCTGCTCGCCCTTGAAGCGTTCCATGCCCTTGAATTTCGGCATGTTGGCCTTGCCGGACATGCCGGTGGCGAAGACCAGCTGCTTCGGGCGCAGCACGATCTCCTGCCCGCCCCGCTCGACCACGACGGTCCATTCCTTCTTGGCCTCATCGTAGCTGGCATGCTTGGCGGTGGTGCTGGACCAGTAGTTCAGCTCCATCACCTTGGTGTAGAATTCCAGCCAGTCGCCGATCTTGTCCTTCGGCGCGAAGACCGGCCAGTTCTTCGGGAAGTCGATATAGGGCAGATGGTCGTACCAGACCGGATCGTGCAGGCAGAGCGACTTGTAGCGCTTGCGCCAGCTGTCGCCGGGCCGCTCGTTCTTCTCGACGATGATGGTCGGCACATTGAGCTGGCGCAGCCGCGCGCCGAGCGCGATGCCGCCCTGGCCGCCGCCGAGGATGACCACATAGGGCTGCGTTTCGAAGCCGAGCGTGCGGGCCTCGTCCTCGCGTTCCTCCTTCCAGGACTTGGCGCCCGGATTGATGCCGTGCTTGGCGCCAAGCGGACGGGTGAAGCCGGCCTTCTCCTCGAAGCCCTTGAGCTCGACCATGGTGGTCAGGAGCGTCCAGATCTGGCCGTCGCGCAGGCGGATCAGGCCGTAGCCGCGCGCCACCTCGGTCTCGAAGGAGATCCAGGCCTCCAGGATGCCGCCGCCCTCGCTCGCCTCGGTCTCCTCGGCGATGCGCCAGCCGCGCGGTTTGGTCGTGGCGAGCGTCTGGGTGAGCAGGTCGCGCACCTGATCGCGACCCTCGACGGTCTTGATGTTCCAGGTGAAGGCGACGAGGTCGCGCCAGTAGCATTCGGTGCCGAACAGGTCGACGGCGGCATCGATGTCGCCGGCCTGCAGCGCGGCGTCGAGGCGACCGAGAAAGGCTTCGACGCGGGCGCGCGGGGTGGTGTCGAGCATTCAGTTTCCTCCAGGATGGACCCTATGGCGCGGGTTCGTCACCGTCCCGCGCTCGGCCCTATCCTGGGCAATCGCCGTGCCAGCCGCGGCCAGGCCGGCCGCCCTTGACGGAAAAGGACATTGCGCCCGCAGCGCCTTCGGATTGCCAGCCCGGACCGTGGCGGACGCCACAGCTGCGGCGCCTCACCTGTGGTCCGCCGCCACAGGATCACCGAGCGTCACGGCCGCGATCGGGCGCCGGTCCAGGCTGGCCGTTGGCCTCCGGGCCGGCAACCGGGCCCCGACCGGCCACCGGCCCCCATCAGGCGCCAGCGATCGACACCATCGCGATGGTCATCGAAACCGCCCAGGACTCCCCCGGCGCCAGGACCCGCAAGGGCGTGACCGCGCGGGCGGCGGCCTCGCTTGGGGCGCCGATGGCGTGGGTCTGCGGCTCGAGGCAGACGAAGTCGGCGTCCGGCGGCGCCCAAAGCAGCGGCGCCGACAGGTCCGGATCGGCGCTGATACGGATCGCGAAGCCGCGGGCCGGATAGTCGAGGCGCGCCGTGCCGTCCCAGCCGGTATAGCTCGCCACCAGTTCGCGACCGCGATGGACGCGGGCGCCGGAGCCGAAATCGAGCTCCCCCGGGACCGGGCCATGGCCGGTGGCGCGATAGCCGGGGCCGAGGATCAGCGCACCGCCGGCGCGCAGCGTCAGCCGGGTGTCCGGATCGCGGGGAAACCAGGGATGCAGGCCGAGCCCGAAGGGCAGCGGCCTCGCGCCCGTGTTGACGACCGAGAGGTCGACCCGCAACCCGGCCTCCGACAGCGTGAAGCGCTGCTGCGCGACATAGCGGTAGGGATCCGGCCCATCGTCGCGCCGGTGTTCGAGCAGGACATGGGCCGGCCCGGCCTCGATCGTCCGCCAATTCGCCTGCCAGCCGAAGCCGTGGATCGCCGCGCCGCCGCCGGGATCGTTGAGCGCCACCTGGAAGGCGATCCCATCCGCTTCGACGCGGCCGCCGAAGGCCCGGTTGGCGAAAGGAACCAGCGGCCACAGGCCGAACAGGTTCGGGCTTGCGGTCGACGGCTCGGCGCCGGCCGGCGCATGCACCAGGTCGACCACGCCGCCGCCATGCTCGACGGTCAGCCGGTGCAGCAACCCGCCGGCCTCTGGCCGGATCTCCGCCGCATAGGCGCCTGCCTGAATCCGCATGCCCTCCCCCTCGATCGCCCTCGCCGCCGGCGCAACCCCGCCGCCCCACCGCGGGTAGCGCCCGCCCCGAGGGACCTGCCCCACCCCGGCGCTTCGGGCAAGCCCCTGATCGGAGACATCCGGCGTTGATCGGGATCAACGCCGAAAGCTCCAGGTATGTCAGATTCCAGTCACCTCCGGCGGGGGCGCCGGAGACGGACGGAGGAGGAAGCCCATGAGGGCCAAGGATATCATGACCACGGGCGTGATCACGGTCACGCCGGAAACCACCATCGACGCGATTGCGGGCCTGCTGCTCGACCGGCGCATCAGCGCGGTCCCGGTGGTCGATCCGGACGGCACGCTGGTCGGCATCGTCAGCGAGGGCGACCTGATTCGCCGCGTCGAGACCGGCACGGAGCCGCGTCCGTCCTGGTGGCTCGAACTTCTGCGCACCACCGAGGACCGCGCGCTCGACTATGTCCGCAGCCACGGCCGGCGCGCCGCCGAGATCATGAGCACGAGCCTGATCACCGTCGCGGAGGACACCGAACTGCGCGAGATCGCGCGCCTCCTGGAAGACAACAGGATCAAGCGCGTGCCGGTCGTCCGCGACGGCCGTCTGGTCGGCATCGTCAGCCGGGCCGACCTGCTGCGCGGCCTGATCACCGCGCGCCCCGCTGCGCCGCCGGCCGGCGACGACGCGCAGATCCGCACCGAGGCGCTGAAGCGGGTGCATGACAGCGGCATCTCCGACACGCTGCTGAACGTCACGGTCGCCGACGGCACCGCCCATCTGTGGGGCTCGGTGACCACCGAGGCCGAGCGCCTTGCCGCGCGGGTCGCGGTCGAAAACACGCCCGGGGTCGGCGAACTGGTCGATCATCTGCGCGTGCTGCGGCCCTGATCGGGGCGATTGGCGGACGCGGACCGAATCCGTCTAGTCTCGACGCCGGAAGGACCGGCGGCCCGTCGCCGCCGGCCCGTTTCGGCACGGAGACCCGATGACCACCGTCACCCTGACCCTTAATCCGGCCATCGATCTGTGGAGCGAGACCGAGCAGATCCGGCCGAACCACAAGGTCAGGACGGTCAACGACCGCTACGATCCGGGCGGCGGCGGCATCAATGTCGCCCGCGTCCTGCACAATTTCGGCGCGCCGGTCGTCGCCGTGGCGCTGGCCGGCGGGGTCACCGGCAACCTGCTCGGCGAACTCCTGGACCAGGAGGGCGTGCCGCACCGGCTGGTCGAGATCGCCGGGCGCACGCGCATCAATCATGTCGTGTTCGAGCGCCGCACCGGCCACGAGTTCCGCTTCGTGCTGGCCGGCCCGCCGGTCTCGCCCGCCGAGATCGACGAAGCCTTGGCTCTGCTCGACGACATCCCGGCGACCCGCCTCGTCATCAGCGGCAGCCTGCCGCCGGGCCTGCCCGGTTCGGTGATGGGCGATATCGGCCGCCGGGCGGTGGCGCGCGGGATCAAGGTCGCGGTCGACACCTCCGGCGAGGCGCTGCCGGCGGCCGTCGCCAGCGGCACCGTCGACCTCCTCAAGGTCAGCCTCTCGGAACTGGAGAGCCTGGCCGGCCGCGATCTCGCCGATCCGGCCGACCAGGAGCGGGTCGCCGGCGCGCTGATCGCGCAAGGCAAGGTCCGCCGGGTCGCGGTCTCGCTCGGCGGCGACGGCGCCGTGCTGATCGGGGCGGACGGCACCTGGCGCCGGGCCGCGCCGCCGGTCCAGGCGATTTCCACGGTCGGCGCCGGCGACAGCTTCCTGGCCGCGCTGGTCTGGTCGCTCGATCGCGGCGACCCGCCCGGCGAGGCGCTGGCCTGGGGCGTGGCTGCGGGGGCGGCCGCCGTGTCGAAACCGGGCACCCGGCTCTGCCAGTTCGCCGATGTCGAGCGCATCCACGGCCCCGCCCCCGCGGGACTTGGCCGCAGCCCGGCCTGACGGCTGGATTTGTCAGCTAGCCGTCATCATGCCATCATGCCGGCTGGCCATCGGATCCCGAGCCCATGGATTTCGCCCTCGACCCCGCCATTGCCCTGCGCTTCCTCACGGTGCTGTTTGCCTGGGGCGTGGTGGAATTCGTCATCCGGGTCGACCCGATCGATTGATCGGCGCGATCGCCGACCGCCCGGTCGAAGGATCGGCCCGATCGGCCGATCAGCCCTGCCCCGCCTTGCGGAAGCGGCCGACGATGCCGGTCGGGAAGAAATAGACGCTGGCGACGAACAGGATGCCGAGCCAGAGCAGCCAGCGGTCCGGATGGATCAGGTGCGGCAGCAGCGGGATGCCCTCGGTCGCGGCGGCGCCGACGGCCATCAGCTTCTGCAGGTAGTTCTGCGCGACGATGAACAGCGTGGCGCCGATCACCGCGCCGTAGAGCGTGCCCATGCCGCCGATCACCACCATCAGCAGGATGTCGAGCATGATGGCGAAGGACAGCGTGGTATCCGGGCCGGTATAGCGCAGCCAGAGCGCGTTGAGACCGCCGGCCGTCACCGCCATGGCGGCGGCGAGGCAGTTGACCTTGGTGCGGAACACGACGGTGCGGTAGCCGAGCGCCTCGGTGCGGAAGTCGTTCTCGCGGATCGCCTTCAGGACGCTGCCGAAGGGCGAGTTGACGACCCTCAGCGCCAGCAGGAACAGGACCAGCGCCGAGCCGAACAGGATGTAGTAGGTCAGCACCTTGCCGGTGATGTCGAGGCCGAGCACGGGCTCCTCGAACAGCTTGAAGGCCGGTCGCAACTCCGGCGGCACCCGGAAGGAGCGGCCGTCCTCGCCGCCGGTGAAGCCCGACAGCTGCGAGGCGAGGATCGCGAAGGCGGAGGCGACCGCGAGCGTGATCATGGCGAAGAAGATCGCCCGCACCCTGAGCGAGAACAGGCCGATCGCCAGCGCCAGCACGATGCCGAGCCCGAGCGCCAGGGCGAGGCCGCCGAAGACCGAGGCCCAGGTCGCGCCCCAGCTGTAGAGGGCGAGGCCGACCCCGTAGCCGCCGATGCCGTAGAACATGGTGTGGGCGAAGGAGACGATGCCGGCATAGCCGATCAGCAGATCGTAGCTCGCCACCAGGATCACGAAGACGCAGATCTTGGCCGCCGTGTTGAGCGCCTGCGCGCCCGGAAAGACGAAGGGCGCCGCGGCGAGCCCGACCAGGATGGCGAGGATCAGCGCCGAGAGCACCGCCGAGCGCGGCCGGTCGCCGGAGAGAAGCGAGATCATCGATGCCGTCTCCAGCTTACCGTTTCGCAACCGGATAGAGCCCGCTCGGCCGCCACAGCAGGATGCCGGCCATCAGCAGGATGTTGGAGGCGAGCGCGATCTTCGGCGCCAGGAAGCCGACATAGTTGGCGGTCAGCGCGACCAGGAGCGCGCCGAGGAAGCAGCCGCCGACCGAGCCGAGCCCGCCGATGATGATGACGATGAAGACCATCACCATCACCTCCGAGCCGAGCGCCGCCGTCATGGTCTCCCGGTAGAAGGCCCACAGCGTGCCGCCGAGCCCGGCCAGCGCCGAGCCGGCCGCGAAGACCATCACGAACAGCCGCTTGACCCGGTAGCCGAGCGCCTCGACCATCTCGACATTCTCAACGCCGGCCCGGATCAGGAGCCCGAGGCGGGTGCGGTTCAAGACCAGCACCATGCCGAGGAAGACGACCAGGCCGACGCCGACCGCGACCAGGCGGAACTTCTCGACCGCCACGTCGCCGAACAGAACCGCGCCGCGCAGGCCGGCCGGCAGCGCCATCGACTTCTGCTCGCCGCCCCAGACGACATGGATCATCTGCTCGGCGATGATCAGCCCGCCCATGGTGACCAGGATCTGCTTCAGGTGCTGGCCGTAGACCGGCATCACGATGACCCGCTCGAAGGCGTAGCCGAGCGCCGCCGTACCCGCCATGGCGACGCCGGCGGCGAGCCCGAGCGCGGCGAGATTGAGCGCCAGATTGTCGACCTGGACCCAGCCGGCGAGCGGGATCAGCGCCGTCATGGCCAGATAGGCGCCGATCGAGATGAAGGCGCCGTGGCCGAAATTGAGCACATCCATCAGGCCGAAGACCAGCGTCAGCCCGGAGGCTATGACGAAGATCATCATCCCCATGGCGAGGCCGGCAAGCGTCAGCGTGATCCAGGTGGTCGGATCGCCGATCAGCAGGAAGGAGACGGCGGCGATCACCGGCAGGATCAGGAGCGGCAGCCGGTCGTGCGGCAGGCGCGGGATCGGCTCGGCGGGCGCGGAGGACGCCGGTGCGGCGGCGGTCGGGTCGGACAGGGTTTCGCTCATCGGGCCGGCCTCACTGGTGCTGGTCGAGCGAGAGGCCGAGCAGCCGCGTCTGCAGCGCGGCGTCGGCGGCGAGATCGGCCATCCGGCCGGCATGGACGATGCGGCCGTCGTCCATCACGGCGACGCCGTCGCCCAGGCTGGCGGCGAAGCGGAAATTCTGCTCGACCAGCAGGATCGTGGTGCCGCCGCGCTTCAGCTCGCGGAAGGCGCCGATCATGGCCTCGATGATCGCCGGGGCGATGCCCTTGGTCGGCTCGTCGACCAGGATCAGGTCGCGCGGCTCGATCACCGACCGGGCGATCGAGAGCATTTGCTTCTGCCCGCCGGAGAGCACGCCTGCGGGGAAGTCCCAGAACTTCCGGAGCGCCGGGAAGAAGCCGAAGATCCAGTCGAGCCGCCGGGGGTCGGGCCGTCCCGCGCGGGCGGCAAGCTGCATGTTCTCGGCGACCGTCAGATCGGCGAAGATGCCCATGCTTTCGGGCACATAGGCGATGCCGAGGCGGGCGATGTCGGGCGTCGCCCAGCCGCCGATCTCGCGCCCACGCCAGGTCAGCCGGCCGGCGCTCGGCTGCCACAGGCCCATGATCGTTCTGAGACAGGTGGTCTTGCCGGCACCGTTGCGGCCGAGCAGCACGGTCAGTTCGCCCTCCGGCACGGCAAGGTCGACGCCCTGCAGGATGTGATACTGGCCGATATGGGTGTGGACCCCCTCGAGCCGGACCAGGTCGGCGGTCATCGGGCGGCCTCCCTGCCGGCAGCAGCGGTCGGGGCGGCCGGGGGTGCGGCGGATGCGGCAGGGGCGGCGGCCATGCCCAGATAGGCCTCCTGCACGATCGGCGAGGCGATCACCGCGCCGGGTTCGCCATCGGCGACCAGGCGACCCTGATGCAGCACGACGATGCGGTCGGCGAGCGAGCGGACCACGTCCATCTTGTGCTCGACCAGCAGGATGGTCTTGTCGCGGCGTTCCTTCAGGCGGCGGATCAGGTCGAGCACCACCGGCACCTCGTCGACCGACATGCCGGCGGTCGGCTCGTCGAACATGTAGACCATCGGCTCCAGGGCCATCATGATCGCGACCTCCAGCTTGCGCTTGTCGCCATGGCTGAGCGCGGCGGCGGGCTGCGCGGCGGCCGCGTCCAGATGCACCTCGGCCAGGATCAAGTCGGCCTTGGCGATCCAGTCGCGGTGGCCGGAGGCGAGCGACAGCATCGAGCCGCCGCCGCCCGCATGGGCCTGCACGGCGAGGCGGACATTCTCGCGCACGCTGAGATTGGGAAAGAGGTTGGTCAGCTGGAAGGCGCGGCCGAGCCCGGCCCGCGCGCGCGCCGCCGTCCCGGCGCCGGAGAGATCGCGGCCGTTGAGCACGACGCGGCCGGCGCTTGCCCGGATCTGGCCGGAGATCAGGTTGAAATAGGTCGTCTTGCCGGCCCCGTTCGGCCCCACGATCGCGGTCAGCGTGCCGGCCTCGAAGGCCGCCGTCACCCCGTCGACGGCGACATGGCCGCCGAAGCGCACGGTCAGGTCATGGGTTTCGAGGACGGGCATCGAGAACCGATCGGGGTTGGGAGGCAAGGGTCGAAGAGGCATCGCGCCATCACCGCCGGCGGCCGGCCCCGGCCGCGTCACCGGCTCTCGGGCGCGACCGCGACGGGCTCCATCGGCAAGGCGCGGCATCGGCTACCGAGCCGGGTGTGATCACGCGATCGCACCCGGCGATGGCAACTCAGCGCTTGTTCTTGATCGGGACCGGCAGGTCCTTGGCCGGGATGGTGGCGACCCATTCGAGCAGGTCGGTATCGGTGGCGCCGGCCTTGATGCGCCAGTGATACATGTCCTGCATCGCCTGATGGTCCTCCTTGCGGAAGGTCATCGTGCCCTTCGGGGTCTCGAAGGAGAGCCCCTCCATGGCGGCGATCAGCTTCTCGCTGTCGGTCGATCCGGCCTTGGTCAGGCCGGCCACCAGGGCCGCGGCGGCCGAGAAGCCGCCGGCGACGAAGAAGTCCGGCGGAGCGTTGAAACGCTTCTGGTATTCGGTCTTCAGCCAGTCGTTCTGCGGGTTCTTGGGGAAGCCGTAGTAGTAGTAGATGCCGCCCTCGGTGCCCGCGAAGGCCTTCCAGGCCGCCATGGCCGGCAGGATGTTGCCGCCCGGCGCCAGCGCGATGCCGAAGCGCTCGGGCTTCATGTCGACGAACTTGGCGAGCGGATGCGCGCCGGCCCAGATGAAGGCGATGACGCGCTTGCCGGGCTTCTCCTTCAGTGCGCCGAACAGGCGCTCGGCGGAGGGCGCGAAGTCGGCCGTGTTGCCGGCGGCATATTCCTCCGAGACGATCCTGGCCTTCGGGCGGATCGCGGCGAGCGCCTCCTTGAAGGCGGCGACGCCGTCGCGGCCGAAGGCCGTGTCGAGCGCCATCATGCCGATCGAGACCTCCTCGCCGGCGGGGATCGCGGCTGCGGCCGCATAGGCGTCCTGCGTGGAGGACCGGCCGGTGCGAAACACGTAGCGGTTCCACTTCTCGCCGGTGATCGAATCGGCGACCGCCGGCTCGACGATCAGCACCTTCTTGAACTCCTCGGCAACCGGCAGCATGGCCAGCGCGATCGGGGAGCCGGTGGTGCCGACCGCCACGTCGGCCTTGTCGTCGCCGTAGCATTCCTCCAAGAGCGACTTGCCGCGGTCGGGCTTCAGCTGGTCGTCCTTGACCAGGACGGTCAGCTTGTCGGCGCCGACCTGCATCGTGCCCTTGGTCAGGAATTCCAGCCCCATCATGAAGCCGTTCTCGGTCTGCTTGGCATAGGCCTCCAGCGCGCCGGTCTTGCCGGCGATCAGGCAGACCTTGATCTCCTTGGCGGTCGCCGGCGCGGCGAAGACGGCGGCCGAGCCCAGCAGGGCAGCGGCGACGGCCGCGCCGAGCGGCGCGGTCCTGGCGGGAATGCGGATTGCGGACCAGCGAGCGGACATTTTCACCTCCCGGATCGAACCGCCGGCCCAAGGCCCTGTTGCGGCTCGCATTTCCTCGGTTCGGACTCGTGCCGTTGCGGCTTTCGCGTCGCCTCGGGTCGATCAAAGTCGGACCAGATTTGACACTTGAGTCATGTTTCAGGTGAAGCTATCGTTACCCCGTTCGGCCGTCAAGGTCGGGCGCGCCGAAGGGTCCGGGAGAGACCGCCGGCAGGGAGAGACGACAGATGCAGGAGCGCGCAAGCGAAGCGCCGCTGCCGAGGCCAAAGACCTCGCGCGGCGAAGCGACCCGGCAGAAGCTGATCGACGCGGCCATCCGCGAGATCGGCCGGCGCGGCTTCGCGGACGCCTCGGTGGCCGGCATCACCCAGGAGGCGGGCGTCGCGCAGGGCACCTTCTACGTCTACTTCCGCTCCAAGGAGGAGGTCTTACGCGAACTCGTGCTGCGCATGGGCCGGCGGCTGCGCCACTTCCTGACCCAGGCGACGACCGGCGCGGCCGACCGGCTGGAGGCCGAACGGCTCGGCCTCGTCGCCTTCCTGCGCTTCGTGCGCGACAATCCGGACCTCTACCGGATCGTCGCCGAGGCCCAGTTCGTCGATTTCGAGGCCTACCGGCGCTATTACGACGATTTCGCCGCGGCCTACGAGGAAGTCCTGAAGGCCGCCGTCGGGCGCGGCGAGATCAGCCCCGGCCATTCCGGCGTGCGGGCCTGGGCCCTGATGGGCATCGCCGACATGGTCGGCCAGCGCTACGCGCTGTGGGACGATCAGGCCTCGCTCGAGGAGATCGCCGCAGCCGGTTACGACCTGATCGCCCACGGACTGTCGCCGAAGCCGGCGGGAGACGCCCGATGAGCGCGAGCGATGTTGTCCATCTAAGCGCGAGCGATCTCGTCCGCCTCGACGTGACCGGCGCCGTGGCGCGCCTCACGCTCGCCCGCCCGGCCCGCCACAATGCCCTGGTGCCGGAACTGGTCGAGGGTCTCGTTGCCGCGCTCGATCGCATCGCCGGCGCCTCGCTCGACGCGCTCGTGCTGGCCGCGGAGGGCCGCAGCTTCTCGACCGGTGGCGACCTTGCCGGCTTTGCCGCCGTGCCGCGCGGCCAGCGCCGCGCCTATGCGGACCGGCTCGTCGGCGGGCTCAACCGGGCCATCCTGGCGCTGATCGAGCTGCCCTTCCCGACCATCGCGCGCGTCCAGGGGCCGGTCACCGGCGGCGCGCTCGGTCTGGTGCTCGCCTGCGATCTCGCCGCCATGAGCCGGGCCGCCTTCCTGGCGCCCTACTATGTCGCGGTCGGCTTCGCCCCGGACGGCGGCTGGACGGCCCTGCTGCCCGACCGGATCGGCGTCGCACAGGCCCGTGCGATCCAGCTTCTCAACCGCCATGTCGACGCCGACGAGGCCGCCGGGCTCGGCATCGTCACCGCGGCGGTCGATCCGGAGGCGCTGGATGAGACCGTCGACGGCTGGCTGGCGACGCTGGCCGGCCACGATGCCGGCGCCATCCTGGCGACGCGCGAACTCCTGATGCCGGCCGAGGCGACCGCCGCGCTCGCCGCCCGGCTCGCCGCCGAGAAGGCCCGCTTCCTGGAGATGGTCGACGACGACGCCGTCGATGCCGGCCTTGCCCGCTTCCTCGACGCCCCCCGCATCCGGAAGGTCGAGCCATGACGCCGATCCCCGATTTCGCCCGCCGCCGTGCCGAACTGACCCCCGACCGCCTCGCCTTCGAGGAGATCGCGACGGGCCGCCGCGCCACCTTCGCCGAGGTCGACGCGGCCACGACCCGCATCGCCGCGGTCCTGCGCGCCCGCGGCCTCGCCGACGGCGCCCGGGTCGCGGTGCTGTGCCTCAACACCGCGCGCTTCTTCGAGATCCTGTTCGCCGCCGCCCGCACGGGCGCCATCCTGGTGCCGCTCAACTGGCGCCAGACCCCGGCCGAACTGATCCCGATCCTCGATGATTGTGGCGCCGGCCTCCTGATCCACGACGCCGCGACGGCCGAGCTCGCCGCGGCCCTCGGCCCGGTCGCGCGTCTGTCCTTCACCGAGTTGGAGGTCGAGATGGCCGCCGCGGCGCCGGAGGCCCCGACCGGCGCTCTACCCGGCTGGCCGGCCGACCGGGTCTGGTACCTGCTCTACACCTCCGGCACGACCGGAAAGCCCAAGGCCGTGATCCAGACCGCCGGCATGGCACTCGCCAATGCGGTCAACATTGCCCAGGCGACGCAGCTGCGCGAGACCGATGTCACGCTGAACGTCCTGCCGCTGTTCCACACCGCCGGCATCAACCTGCACGCCCTGCCGGTCTTCCTGTGGGGCGCCGCCAGCCTGGTCATGCCGCGCTTCGATGTCGATGCGACGGTCCGGCTGATCGCGGACGGGCGGTTGACGCTGTTCTTCGGCGTCCCGGCGCTCTACCAGGCGATCGCGCTGCACGCCGATTTCGACCGGCTCGACGTGTCGCGCCTGCGCCACTGGGGCTGCGGCGGCGCGCCCCTGCCCGAGCCGCTGATCCGGTTGTTCCTCGACCGCGGCGCCCGGGTCTGCAACGGCATGGGCATGACCGAGACCGGCCCGACCGTGTTCCTGATGGACCCGGAGCAGGCACCGAACAGGATCGGCTCGGTCGGCAAGCCGCAGGTGCTGGCCGAGGTCCGCATCGTCGGGCCGGACGGCGCCGACCTGCCGGACGGCAGCGTCGGCGAACTCCTGTTCCGCGGCCCGGCCGTGACGCCCGGCTATTTCGGCAACCAGCCAGCCACCGAGGCCGCCTTCGCGCCCGGCGGCTGGCTGCGCTCGGGCGATGTGGGCCGTCGCGATGCCGACGGCTATTACTATATCGTGAGCCGGATCAAGGAGATGTACATCTCCGGCGGCGAGAACGTCTATCCGGCCGAGGTCGAGGCGGTGCTCGACGCCCACCCGGCCGTTCTGGAGGCCGCGGTCGTCGGCGTGCCGGATGCACGCTGGGGCGAGGTCGGCCATGCCGTCATCCGGCTCAGGCCCGGCGCCAGCCTGGATGCCGAGGCCCTGCGCGCCCATGCCCGCGCCCGCCTCGCCGCCTACAAGGTGCCGAAATACGTGACCGTCGTCGAAGACTATCCGCGCACCGCCGCCGGCAAGGTGCAGAAGCACCTGCTCGCCCGCAGCCTGGCCCCGGAGACCGCACCATGACCGGCCCCGCCGCCTTCACGCTGGACTGGACGCCGACCCAGGCGGAGTTCGACGCCTTCGCGAAGGTGTCCGGCGACGACAACCCGATCCATGTCGACCCCGCCTTTTCGGCCCGCACCCGCTTCGGCCGGACCGTGTCGCACGGCATGCTGATCTACGCCAAGGTCTGGGGGCTGATCCGCAGCCGGCTGCCGGTCGGCCCGCAGGTCGCCCAGACGCTGGTCTTCGCCCATCCGACCTATGCCGGCGAGACGGTCCGCATCGAGGTCGCCGAGATCGGGCGCGACGCGGCCGGCATCCGCCTCGCGGTCGCGGCGCGGCGCATCGAAGACGGTGCCAGCGGCCTGGAGGGCGAGGCGCTGTTCGCCTGGGAGGCAGCACGATGAGGATCGGCGCCCGCGTCTCCGTCTCGCGCGTCTTCGAGCCGGCCGAGATCGCCGCCTTCCACAGCCTCGCCGGGGCGCCGGAGGCCGATGCGTCGACGGTCCCTGAGCCGCTCGTCGCCGGCATGATCTCCTACCTGCTCGGCGTCGAACTGCCCGGCCGCGGCACCAACTATCTGAAGCAGTCGCTCGATTTCCATCATGCCGCCCCGGCGTCGCGCACGCTGGTGGCGAGCGTCGAGATCACGCGGCTGCGGCCCGAGAAGCATCTCTGCGACCTCGCCACCACGATCGTCGACGCCGACGGCCGATTGATCGCGACCGGGCGGGCGCTGGTCTATGTCGAGGATGTCGCCGCCGGCGACTCGGCCGTCGACCGGGAGGCCTCGTGACCGCGGCCGCCCTCTCCGCCCCGATCCCGCCGCTGCGGGCCGTCGCGCATTTCGATCGCGGCGCCGGCCGGCCGGTCGTCTTCCTGCACGGCTGGGCGACCCATGGCGGGTTCTTCCGGTTCCAGGAGCCCCTGGCGGGGCCCGACCGGCGCCTGATCGCGCTCGATCTGCCGGGTCACGGCGCCGCCCGCGCCGAAGGCCGCCCGGTCGTCTTCGCCGATCTGGCACCGGCGGTCGCGGACTGGCTCGAGGGCGCCGGGCTCGACGGCGTCGTGCTGGTTGGCTGGTCGATGGGGGCAAGCGTCGCCTTCGACCTGATCGCCCGCTTCGGCTTGGACCGGATCGCCGGCCTCGTCGTGATCGACATGACCGCCCGCATCCTCGATGCGCCGGGCTGGACCCACGGCCTCGCCGGCGGCCTGACACCGGCCCAGGTCGAGCGGGCCAGTGCCGCCATGCGGGCGAATTGGCCGCGCCAGGCCGAGCGCGTGGTCGAGCGCCTGTTCGCGCCCGGCCGGCGCACCGACACGGCCGACCTCGCCGGCTTCATCGAGGCGATCGAAGCCGCCGACGGGGCCGCCATGGCGTCGCTGTGGTCGACGCTCGCGACGACCGACTTCCGCAGCCTGCTGCCGCGGATCGACCGGCCCGCGCTGGTCGTGACCGGCGCCGAGAGCCGCCTCTATCGGCCGGATGTCGGCGTCGCCATGGCGCAGGCGCTGGCCCGGGGCCGCCATGTCGCGATCGAGGGCGCCGGCCACGCGCCGCAGATCGAAGCACCCGCCGCCTTCAACCGCGTGCTGGCAGATTTCATCGCGAGCCTGAACGATCAGGATCAGCAGCCATGACGGACCAGAGCTATGCGTCGATCGCATCATACCGCATTGCAGCAGAGACAATTCGGAGAGGCATAGTGTTGGATCCTCGGACAACAGAGCGGGCGTGCGCGGCGGGTGCCGAACCCGTGCCGAACATTTGCGCGCCCACAATCGCCTTTCCGCTTTACCGGTTTGGGCGGGATCGCTAGTTTCCGCCACAACATCTTCATCGGCCTGGACTTTCCGTCACAAGTCCAGGGCCCAAGCGGGCCTCAGACCCGCACCGAGGAAACGGTTCCCCGAGGAGCGCCATGGCTGCAGCCGACGCCGTCCCCATTCTCGTAGCGGAAGGTCTGACCAAGACCTTCGCCGGCTTCACCGCCGTCAACAATGTCAACCTCTCGGTCCGGCGCGGGACCATCCACGCGCTGATCGGCCCGAACGGCGCCGGCAAGACGACCTGCTTCAACCTGCTGACCAAGTTCCTCACCCCGTCCGGCGGGCGCATCCTCTACAAGGGCGAGGACATCACGGGCCTGAAGCCGGCCGATGTGGCGCGCCTCGGGCTGATCCGCTCGTTCCAGATCTCGGCGGTCTTCCCGCACCTGACCGCGCTCGAAAACGTCCGCGTCGCCCTGCAGCGCCAGCGCGGCAATTCGTTCGACTTCTGGCGCTCCAAGTCGGTGCTCGGCGTCTACGACGCGCGCGCGGCCGAACTCCTGGAGGATGTCGGCCTGGCCGAGTTCATCCATTCCCGCGCGGTCGAGCTCTCCTACGGCCGCAAGCGCGCCCTGGAGATCGCCACCACGCTGGCGCTCGACCCGGAAATGATGCTGCTCGACGAACCGATGGCCGGCATGGGCCACGAGGACATCGAGCGGATCACGGCGCTGATCCGCCGCGTCGCCGCCAACCGGACCGTGCTGATGGTCGAGCACAATCTGAGCGTCGTCGCCGAACTCTCGGACACCATTACGGTCCTGACCCGCGGCCAGGTGCTGGCGGAGGGCGACTACGCGACCGTGTCGACCAATCCGGCGGTGCAGCAGGCCTATATGGGGGATGCCGATGGCTGAGGCGGCAAACGGGGCCCTGCTTACGGTGGCGGGCCTGGAGGCCTGGTACGGCGAATCCCACATCCTGCACGGCGTCGACTTCCACGTCCGGCCGGGCGAGGTGGTGACCCTGCTCGGCCGCAACGGCGCCGGCAAGACGACGACGCTGAAGTCGGTCATGGGCATGATCGGCAAGCGGTCCGGCTCGATTGTCTTCGACGGCGCCGAGACCATCCGGCTGACCTCCGACCGGATCGCGCGCGCCGGCATCGCGCTCTGCCCGGAGGAGCGCGGCATCTTCGCCAGCCTCGACGTGAAGGAGAACCTGACCCTGCCGCCGGTCGTGCGGCCCGGCGGACTCAGCCTGGACCAGATCTTCGAGCTGTTCCCGAACCTGAAGGAACGGCTCGGCAGCCAGGGCACCAAGCTCTCGGGCGGCGAGCAGCAGATGCTGGCGATCGGCCGCATCCTGCGCACCGGCGCCCGCCTGCTGATGCTCGATGAGCCGACCGAGGGCCTCGCCCCGGTCATCATCCAGCAGATCGGCCGGACCATCGCCCGGCTGAAGCAATCCGGATTCACGATTCTGCTCGTCGAGCAGAACTTCCGCTGGGCCTCGAAGGTCGCGGACCGGTTCTACGTCATGGAACACGGCCGCGTCGTCGACGGCTTCGCCAGTGCCGACCTGGAAGCCAACAAGCAGAAACTTCAAGACTATCTCGGCGTCTGATCGGCCGAGCAAGAGAGGAAAGAGCCCATGCAGTCTCGCACCATCACCGCGCTGCTCGCCGCCGTTGCGGCGACCGCGCTGACCGTCGGTTCCGCGGCGGCGCAGGACAACAAGACCGTCCGCATCGGCAACCTGTCCGACCAGTCCGGCCTCTATGCCGATCTCGGCGGCCCGGGTTCGACGCTGGCCGCCCAGATGGCGATCGAGGATTCCGGCCTCCTCGCCAAGGGCTGGAAGATCGACGTGATCGCCGGCGACCACCAGAACAAGCCCGACGTGGGCACCAACATCGCCCGCCAGTGGTACGACGTCGACAAGGTCGACGTGATCGTCGACACGCCGAATTCCGGCGTCGCGCTCGCCGTCAACCAGGTCACCCGCGAAAAGAACAAGGCGTTCCTGAATTCCGGCGCCGCCACCTCGGACCTGTCCGGCAAGGCCTGCTCGCCCAACACCGTCCACTGGACCTACGACACCTGGATGCTGGCGCACGGCACCGGCGAGGCGGTGGTGAAGTCGGGCGGCGACAGCTGGTTCTTCCTGACCGCCGACTATGCCTTCGGCCACGCACTTGAGCGCGACACGACCGAAGTCGTCAAGGCCAACAAGGGCACCGTCACGGGCGCCGTCCGCCATCCGCTCAACACCGCCGACTTCTCGTCCTTCCTGCTGCAGGCGCAGTCGTCCAAGGCCAAGATCATCGGCCTCGCCAATGCCGGCGGCGACACCACCAACTCGATCAAGCAGGCCTCGGAATTCGGCATCACCGCCGGCGGCCAGAAGCTCGCCGCGCTGCTCCTGTTCCTGCCCGACGTGCACGCCCTCGGCCTGCAGGTCGCCCAGGGCCTGACCTTCACCGAGACTTTCTACTGGGACCTGAACGACCAGACCCGGGCCTTCTCCAAGCGCTTCTCCGAGCGCATGAAGAACAAGATGATGCCGTCGATGGTCCATGCCGGCGTCTATTCGGCCGTGCTGCACTATCTGAAGGCGATGGAGACCTTCGGCGGCAATCCCGGCGACGGCGCCAAGGTGGTCGCCAAGATGAAGGAGATGCCGACCGACGACGCGCTGTTCGGCAAGGGCACGATCCGCGCCGACGGCCGCAAGCTGCACCCGGCCTATCTGTTCGAAGTCAAGAAGCCGGCCGAGTCGAAGGGTCCCTGGGACTACTACAAGCTGGTCGCCACCATCCCGGCCGACAAGGCCTTCCGGCCGACCGCCGAGGGCGGCTGCCCGCTCGTGAAGTGATCGCGCGCACGATCTGATCCCGGCTGCGGGGCCGGTCCGCCGAGCCCCGCCGCCGTCCGGTCTCGGCCGGCCCGCCTCCCGCGGGACCGGCCGGTCCGCCCGCCGTTTCAGCGACATCCCGGAACCCGGTGCCCGGAGCCGCCATGCAAGCCCTCTACGGACAGCTCGTCGTCGGACTGATCAACGGGTCCTTCTACGCCCTCTTGAGCCTCGGGCTCGCCGTCATTTTCGGCATGCTCAACATCATCAACTTCGCCCATGGCGCCTTCTACATGATGGGCGCCTTCGCGGCCTATTTCCTGCTCAACTGGGCGGGGCTCGGCTACTGGTGGGCGCTCGTCCTGGCGCCCCTGATGGTCGGCGCGGTCGGCGTGCTGGTCGAGCGCACCATGCTGCAGTGGCTGACCGGGCTCGACCATCTCTACGGGCTCTTGCTGACCTTCGGGCTCGCGCTGGTCATCCAGGGCGTGTTCCAGAACGAGTTCGGCTCGTCCGGCCTGCCCTATGCGATCCCGGCCGAACTGCGCGGCGCGCAGAATCTCGGCTTCATGTTCCTGCCCAACTACCGCGCCTGGGTGATCGTCTTCTCCCTCGTCGTCTGCCTGGCGACCTGGTTCGTGATCGAGCGCACCAAGCTCGGCGCCTATCTGCGCGCCGCCACCGAGCGCCCGGAACTGGTCCGCGCCTTCGGCATCGACGTGCCGCGCATGATCACGCTGACCTACGGCTTCGGCGTCGCGCTGGCCGCGCTCGCCGGCGTGCTCGCCGCCCCGATCAACCAGGTCCGGCCGCTGATGGGCGCGGATTTCATCATCGTGGTCTTCGCCGTGGTGGTGATCGGCGGCATGGGCTCGATCATGGGCTCGATCGTGACCGGCTTCGCGCTCGGCCTGATCGAGGGCCTGACCAAGTATTTCTATCCCGAGGCTTCCAGCACGGTCGTGTTCGTCATCATGGCGATCGTCCTGCTGGTCAAGCCGAACGGCCTGTTCGGAAGGACCGCCTGACATGACCGGCGCGACCCATGCCGCCCCCGCTGCCGCCTCCGGCGCCGCTCCCTCCGGCCCTCTCGCCGCGCGCGCCGAGATCCTTGCCTTCCTGGTCATGGCCGGCCTGCTCGCCGCCCTGCCGCTGACCGGGCTGATCTATCCCTATTTCCTGATGCAGGCGCTGTGCTTCGCGATCTTCGCCTGCGCCTTCAACCTGCTGATCGGCTATGTCGGCCTGCTCTCCTTCGGCCATGCCATGTTCCTCGGCACCGGCGGCTACATCGCCGCCCATACCGCCAAGGTCTGGGGCTTTCCGCCGGAACTGGCCATCCTGGCCGGCCTTGCCGCGGCCGGGGCGATCGGCGCCGTGGTCGGCCTGCTCGCCATCCGCCGCCAGGGCATCTATTTCGCCATGACCACGCTGGCGCTGTCGCAGATGGTCTATTTCGTCTACCTGCAGGCGCCCTTCACCCATGGCGAGGACGGCATCCAGAGCGTGCCGCAGGGCCGGCTGTTCGGCCTCTTCGACCTCTCCCAGCAGCAGACCTTCTACTATGTCGTGCTGGCGGTGTTCCTGATCGCCTTCCTGCTGATCCGGCGCATCGTCAACTCGCCCTTCGGCGACATCCTGAAGGCGATCCGCGAGAACGAGCCGCGCGCCATCTCGCTCGGCTACCGCACCGAGCGCTACAAGCTGATGGCCTTCGTGCTGTCGGCGACGCTGGCCGGCCTCGCCGGCTCGGTCAAGGCGCTGGTCGCGCAGAACGCCTCGCTGACCGACGTGCACTGGACCATGTCGGGCGAGGTCGTGCTGATGTGCCTGGTCGGCGGGCTGGGCACCATCTTCGGGCCGGTGATCGGCGCCGTGGTGATCATCGCCATGCAGCAGTATCTGGCTGGCTTCGGCCAGTGGGTGCTGGTCATCCAGGGCGTGATCTTCATCGCCTGCGTGCTCGCCTTCCGCCGCGGCATCGTCGGCGAGATCATCGCCTTCGCCCAGTGGCGCAGCGCCGAGAAGCGCTGACCGCTGCCGAACCGGACCGGTCCCTGCGCACGGGGCCGGCCCCGGCCGGATCGCCGCCGGGCGGTTCCGTCCGCAGGGGCCGGGCCGGCAGAGCCCCTCGCGTCGGCTGGCGACGGACATGCGGCCGCCCACCGTCGCAAAGGGCGTGGATCCCGGCCATGCGGATCGCCGCCTACCGCGCGCGGGCGTTCCCGGCTATCCAGTCTGTCCGGCGGACAGATATGAGGCTTTGCGGGTGACCACGACGGAGATCGACGACAGGGGCGGCGCCGGGACGCCCGGGCGGGCCTGGCTGGCACCGCTCCTCTTGACGCTGACCGTGCAGTCGGTCGCTTCCTTTCTGCTGCGCCTGCCGCCGACGGTCGGTCCGATCCTGACGGCGGAACGCGGCGTCTCGCCGGCCGCGGTCGGCTACCTGTCGGGCGCCGCCATGATCGGCTCGATGCTGTTCCTGCTCGCCGGCGCGCCGCTGATGGAACGGGTCGGCTCGGTGCGGACGCTGCAGATCGGCCTCGTCGCCGGTGCCGTCGGGGTCGCCCTGATGGCGCTGCCGTCGGGCGCGGTGCTGATCGCCGCCGTGGTCCTGATGGGGCTCGGCTACGGCCCCTCGACGCCCGCCGGCAGCGACATCCTGCACCGCTTCGTGCCGCCGCACCGGCAGGCCTTGGTCTTCTCGATCAAGCAGGCCGGCGTGCCGATCGGCGGCGTCCTGGCCGGGCTGATCCTGCCGCCGCTGGTCGAGCATGGCGGCTTGACGGCGGCGCTCGCGGTCTCCGCGCTGATCGCGCTGGCGACCGTCTTCGCCGTCCAGCCGGTCCGCCGCCGGGTCGATCCGGCCGGGCCGGAAGGCCCGCCGCTGACGCTCGCCCGTATCCTCTCGCCCGACAACCTGCTGACCCCGATCCTGGTCCTGCGCTCGACGCCAGGCCTCGTCCGCCTCGCCCTGTCGGGCCTGATGCTCGCCGTCAGCCAGGGCGTCTGGATCGCCTTCCTGGTGACCATCCTGGTCGACCGCTTCGGGCTCGGCCTGATCGCCGCCGGCGGGCTGTTCGCGATCATGCAGACAGCAGGCATCGTCGGCCGCATCGGGCTCGGCTGGATCGCCGACCGGATCGGCTCCGGCACACTGACGCTGAGGGTGGCGGCCGGGTTGTCCGCCGCCTGCACGTTGGCCCTGGCGCTCTTGCCGGCCACGACGCCGATCCCGCTGGTCGCCGTCCTGTGCACACTGGCCGGGGCGACCGTGACCGGGTGGAACGGCGTCCAGATCGCCGAGGTCGCGCGCATCTCGCCGCGCGGGCGGGTGCGCGAGACCGCGGCCGGCGCAACGCTCTTGCTGTTTACCGGCTACGTGCTCGGGCCGATGATCTTCGCCCTCGCCGTCTCGGGCACCGGAGGCTATGCCGGCCCGCTTCTGGCGGTCGCACTCCTGACCGCCGTCTCGGCCCTGGTGCCGCGCGGCGCGACCGGCGCGGACATCAATCGGCCTTGAGCAGATAGGCCTCCAGCGCCGCCAGGGCGTTGATGTGGTTGGAGCGGATCAGCGCGGCGGCGAGCTGCGGGTCGCCGTCCTCATAGGCCTTGATCAGGCGGGCATGGTCGTCGAAGGAGCGCGCCATGCGGCCGGGCTGCGACAGGCTGAGCCGGCGCAGGCGCGCGGTGCGCAGCAGAAGCGAATCCAGGATTCGCTTGACGGTGCGGTTGTTGGCGAGCTGCGTGTTCAACTCGTAGAAATCGACATTGGCCCACACGAAGCCGTTCAGGTCGCCCTCGCGGTGGGCTGCTTCCATCGCGGCGAAATGCTCGCGCAGCGCCTGCAGCCCCTCGGGGGTGATCGCCGCGGCGACATCGGCCGCGATCATCTCGAACAGCACCGCACGGGCGCGATAGATCTCGCGGATTTCGGCCAGCGCCGGCGAGGCGACACGCGGCCGCTTGCGCGGCGGCACGTCGACCAGCCCCTCCTTCTCCAGCAGCATCAGCGCCTCGCGGATCGGCGTGCGGCTGGTGCGGTAGCGTTTCGACAGCTCGACCGAGTTCAGGTCGTCGCCCGGCCGGCGGATGCCCTCGATGATCTCCGCGCCGGTCTCCGACGCGATCCGCGCGACCAGGGACGGCCGGTCGTGCCGCTCGGCCACGATCCGGGTGACAAGGGCCTGGGCGCGGGCGAGCGACTTGAGGTCGGGGTCGCGCGCCGCGGCTCCCCCGGTCGTCGCCTCGATCGGCCCTTCGCTATCGGCGCGCATTTCGATCTTCACCCCTCAGAACGTCCCGGAATCTACCAAGACGCCGCGGCTCCCGCCAGACCCTGCCGCCGCGGCATCGACGCCCGTCGGGTGGCTGAATGTCCACACTTAATGCCAACATAGATGATATGCCTTCCAAATTGTCCGCCTCTGTGCATCATAGTGTCGACATATTGAAGATCGACCCCAACAAGAGCGAGGGAGCGAGACGCCATGGTCGGTGGAGCATTGTTGACGGGAAACATGGAACACCTGCGCCGCCCGCTGGTGCGCAACGTGAAGAAGGGGCAGCGCGCGCTGGTTCTCAGCGACACGGCGCACGACCCCCGCGTCTGGCAGGCGGTGATGAGCATCCTGCAGGAGATCGGGGCGGACGTGACCGTGACCCTGTTTGAGCGCCGCCCGGCCGACTACTACGATCCGCCGGCCGCCGTGTGCGAGGCGATGCTGAAGTCGGACGTGAACGTGCTGATCGCCTCGACCGGCATGCTGCATTGCGCGGCGAGCCTGCGCTCGATGGAGGCCGGCATCCCGTCGATCTGCCTCGACGGCGGCATGCAGCTCGAATGGATGCAGTCGGGCGCGATCACCGAGGACATGCGCCAGGTCGCGGTGCGCAAGCACTATGTCGGCGCGCGCATCTTCGGTGCCGATGCCAAGATGTGCCGCGTCACGTCGCGCTATGGAACCGATTTCACCTATAGCGTCGAGAACAAGATCTGGGTGCCGCCGCTGCCCGGCCCGGACTACGACGCCTACAAGATCGTCAACTTCCAGAAGGACGAGAACCGTCCGGCCGGCAAGCTCTACTACTATCTGTACCCGACCGGCGAATTCAATGTCGCGCCGAACGAATATACCGCCAACGGCAAGCTGGTCATCGACCTGACCATGCACCATCTCGGCCGCCTGTCGAGCCCGATCGAGCTGACGGTCGAGGCCGGCAAGGTGATCAAGATCGACGGCGGCGCGGATGCCCGCATCCTGCGCGACTTCCTGGCCACCTATGGCGACGAGAACGCCTATATGTGCCCGGCGGAAGCCTCGGTCGGCGTCAACGCCAAGGCGGTCATCCGCGGCATCCAGCGCGAAGACAAGAACATCATGGGCACGATGCATTTCGGCCTCGGCACCAATGTCGATGTCGGCGGCTCGATCTTCTCCAAGATCCACATGGACGGCGTGATCCTGCACCCGACCCTCTATGTCGACGGCGTCAAGCGCATCGAGGACGGCAACTTCCTGGTCGACATCGAGGGGTAGCCGCACAAATCCAACGGGAGGAACCGTCGTGCGCGTCGCATTCGCCGGGGCCTCCCATTGGCATCTGCCGCTCTATCTGGAACCGCTGCGGCGGCTCGACGGCATCGACCTCGTCGGCATGGCCGATCCCGACCCGGACTGGGCCGCGGCCTGCCGGGAGCGCCACGGCTGCCCGGGCGAGACCGATCTCGGCACTCTCCTCGCCCGCACCCGTCCGGATTTCGTCTTCGCGCTCGGCCAGCATGCCGACATGGCGCGGCAGGCCGCCATCCTGATCGAAGCCGGCATTCCCTTCGCCCTGGAGAAGCCCTGCGGCCTCGATGCCCGTGAGGTGTCCGGCATCGCCCGACAGGCAGAAGCGCGTGGCAGCTTCGCGGCCGTGCCGCTGGTGCTGCGCAATGGCGGCTTCCTTCCGCACATGAACCATCGGCTGGCGGACGATCCGCTGCATTACGCCAGCTTCCGCTTCGTCGCAGGCCCGCCGCAGCGGTATCGCGATACCGGCTGCGCCTGGATGCTCGACCCGGCCCGGGCGGGCGGCGGCGCGCTGATCAATCTCGGCGTCCATTTCATGGATATCGCGCGCTGCTGGCTGCCCGGCGCGCAGACCCGCGTCATCGCGTCTGTGATGGGCAATGCAGCCGCCGGCCTGCCGATCGAGGACTATGCCGCCGTGACCGTTTCCGACGGCCGGCGCACCGTGACGGTGGAGACCGGCTACCTGACGCCGGCCGCCACCCACCAGTTCGACATGCACTATGCCGTCGATATGGCAGGCGGCTACGTCACCGTTGCCGGACCCGGCGCGGTCGACATCGCCGACCGGTCGGGCGGCCGCGAGACCCTCGCCATGCCGACCACCAACGTGCCGCTCTACGAGGTCTTCGTCGCCGACGTGCTCGACCGCGCCCGGTCAGGGCGCCCGCCCCTCGCCGGTCTCGACGCCATGGCAGAGGCTTTCGGGCTGATCGACCAGGCCTATGCGATGGCCGCGCCGTTCCGGGTCGCCCGGCCGGCGTGAGCCGTCAGGCGCCCCGCGGCGCATTCAACGGGCGGACCGGGGTGCCGGCCTGGAAGCCCTCCACGGCTTCGATGGTATCGGCATAGATCAGCCGGTAGTTCTCCTCGACGACATAGCCGAGATGCGGCAGCAGGACGGCGTTGTCGAGGCTGCGCAGCGGGTGGTCGGCCGGCAGCGGCTCCAGATCGAAGACGTCGAGGCCGGCGCCGGCGATGCGGCCGGCCTGCAGGTGGGCGACCAGCGCGGCCTCGTCGACGATCGGTCCGCGCGAGGTGTTGATCAGATAGGCGGTCGGCTTCATCAGACCGAGTTCGCGCGCGCCGATCAGGCCGCGGCTGCGCTCGGACAGGCGCAGGTGGATGGAGACCACGTCGGCGGCGGCGAGGAGGTCCTCCTTGTCGACACGGATCGCCCCTGCGGCGGCGGCCTTCTCGTCGGTCAGGTTGGCGCTCCAGGCGATCACCTTCATGCCCAGCACCTGCCCGAAAGCCGCCATCCGGCTGCCGATGGTACCGAGGCCGATCAGCCCCAAGGTGCGGCCGTGGAGGCCGACACCGACGGTCTCCTGCCAGCGCCCGGTGCGCATGCCGAGCGCCTCGCGCGGGATGTGGCGGACGAGCGCGAGCATCAGGCCGAGGGTCAGTTCCGGCGTCGCATGCGGCCAGCTGCGGGTGCCGCAGACCTGGACGCCATGCGCGGCGGCGGCCTCCAGGTCGATCGCCGCATTGGCCATGCCGGCGGTGACCAGCAGGCGGAGCCGGGGCAGCCGGGCGAACAGGGCGGCGGGAAAGGGTGTCCGCTCGCGCATCGCCAGGATGGCGTCGTAAGGGGCGAGCCGTTCGGCCACCCGGTCGATGTCGCCGATCGGCCCGTCGAGCGCGTCGACGGTCACGGCCGGCGCCAGCCGCTGCCAGTCGCCGAGGGACAGGGCGACCCCCTGGTAGTCATCGAGAAGGGCGAGACGCACGGAACGCAATCCTCCGGAGGGCGAACGAATTCGGTCGGACAGGGACGCAAGTCGTCCCCGGGACGGGCAGCCGGACACGCGACGCGGCACCCGGCCGCACGATCCCATGCGGACGGACCGCAAACGGATTCGAAACGCGTGCAAAAGCCGCGCATCAGCCCGGCTAGGACTTGCAGGGCGTTGCACGGATTGCAATGGCCTGCACGGTGTATCCGGGCCGCGTCGATCGCGCATCCAAGCCGGAGACGGGGACGGCAATGGACCCGGCACCCGCGCCGGATGCCCGACCCGGGATCAGCCCGAACCTCCGGCCCCGGTTCGGGATGGGTAGCGGACGACGGGCCGCAGCCTCCCGACGGCCGGGCCGGCAAGCCGCCAACGGGTGGCGGCCGACGGGTGGCGGCCGACTGGGCGCCCGATGCGACCCTGCGTCAATGCGCTTGCGTTCGCAAGCCCGATCGTCGACCATAAAGAATGCATTGTCCATCGGCCGCAGGGCCCATCGCGGATCGTCATGGCAGCCATCACCAAGCAGGACTGGGTCGCGCAGGTGCTGCGCGAGCGGATCATTGCCGGCCAGTATGCCCGCGGCGACAAGCTGAAGCAGGCCGAACTGGCCGCCGAACTCGGCGTCTCGATCACTCCGGTGCGCGAGGCGCTGCTGACCTTGCAGGCCGAGGGCTATGTCGGCGGCAACCCGCACAAGGGCCTGATCGTGCCTCATCTGGTCGCCGGCCAGGTGCGCGAGATCTACGACCTGCGCCTGATGCTGGAGCGCGAGCTGACCGCGATCGCGGTGGCGCGGATCACGCCCGGCCGGTTCCAGGAACTGCAGGACCTGCAGCGCGACGTGGTCCGCGCCATCGAGGCCGGCGACCTGCTCGCCGTGCGCACCGCCAATGTTCGCTTCCATTTCGGGCTCTATGCCATGGCCGAGCGGCCGCAGACGCTGCATTTCGTGCGCGTGCTGTGGTCGAAATATCCCTTCACGGCCCAGGACACCCGGCACGACCGGCCGAACCGGATGCGCCACGAGCATGACGACATTCTGGCCCGCATCGCCGACGACGACCCTTCCGGCGCGGTGGAGGCCATGGTGGCCCATATCCGCAGCGGCTGGCGCGAAGGCCGCCACGGCCTCGCCGCCGTCCCGGCGACCGGCGCCGTGACGGCGTGACGGGCATCGAACTGCCCTCGCCGTCCCACGCCGCGGCGGCCGCCGTCCCGCCCGCCCCACTCCCCGCCCGCCCCACTCCCCGCCCGTCCCCTCCCCGACCGGATACCGACCGACCATGAGTTCTGCCGAAAATCCGCCGTGTGCCGCCGCGATCCCCGCCGCGACATCCACCACGGTGCCCGCCCCGATCGCCGCCCTGGACGCCACCGCCGAGCGGATCGCGACGCCGTGCGGGGCCGGGGCGATGGTCTGGCGCGCCTGGGGCGCGGGGCGGCCTGTCGTCCTGCTGCATGGCGGCTACGGCTCATGGCAGCACTGGGTGCGCAACATTCCGGCGCTCGCCGCCCGGCGGCGGGTCTATGCGGCCGACATGCCGGGGCTGGGCGATTCGGCCGATGCGCCGGAGCCGGTCGTGCCGGAGACGATCGCCGCGATCCTCGCCCGCGGGCTCGACGCGATCGGGCTCGCGGCTGCCGAGACGGACCTGGTCGGCTTCTCCTTCGGCGCGCTGATCGGCAGCCATCTGGCGGCGCTGCGGCCGGGCCACCGCTCGCTGACGCTGGTCGGGGCCGGGGCAATCGGCGCGGCGCGGCGCGCGATCACGCTGGAGCGGACCGATCTCGACCTGTCGCCGGCCGACCTCGCCGCCGCCCAGCGGCGCAACCTGAACCGGCTGATGATCGCCGATCCGGCCCGCATCGACGATCTCGCCGTCGCCATCCAGACCGACAACGTCGCCCGCGCCCGGGTCAAGAGCCGCCGCTTTGCCGCCTCCGCGTCGATCCTGGAAGCGCTCCGGCGCGCCAAGATTGGGCAGTTGCATGTCGTCTGGGGCGAGCATGACGCGATCGCGGCCGGCAATTTTCCGGAGCGCGAACGCCTGCTCCGGGCCATCCGCCCCGACCTGACCTTCGACCTCCTGTCCGATGCCGGCCACTGGGCCGCCTACGAGCAGCCCGAGGCCTTCGACGCCCTGCTCGAACGTCGGATCGGCTGACACCCCCTCCATTGCAGGCAAATCCGCTATGCCGGCCACGTCGGTTGCCGCACGATTTTATAGAATGCATTCTTCCTCGGCGAGACGGGCCGCAGACCTCCTGAAGGGGTCGGCTACAAGACCCCGCCGCCCGAGGAGGCCGAATTGATGCAGGACGACGCGGCGCGATCGGCCGGAGACGGACCCGAACGGCCCCATGCGGGCTCACGTCCGGATGCCGGCGCGGGCCCCCGCCCCTATGCGGGCACACGGGTGCTCGATCTGACCCGCCTGTTCGGCGCCTACGCCACCCGGCTGTTCGCCGATCTCGGCGCCGAGGTGATCCGGGTCGAACCGCCCGGCGGCGCCTCCGACCGGCGCCTGCCGCCCGCCGGCGCCGGCGCACTGACGGCCGGACATGGCGGCGTGCCCTTCGCGTTTCTGGCCCTCAACAAGAAGAGCGTCGTGGTCGATCTGGCCGCGCCGGAGGGCCGCGACATCCTCAGGGCCCTGGTGGCGACCGCGTCCGTGGTGGTGGTCGAGCCGGAGGCCGATGACGGGCTCCTCGCCGACATCCTGGCGGTGCCGGGCGTGCGCGTCGTCACCGTCATCACCCCGTTCGGCCTGACCGGCCCCTATGCGGGCTTCGCCGCCTCCGACCTGGTCGTGCAGGCGCTCGGCGGCATCGTCTGGCTGTCGGGCGAGCCGGGCAAGCCACCACTCAAGATCGCCGGCGAGCAGAGCCTGTTCGTCGCCTCGCTCTATGCCGCGGCCGCCACCGCCATCGCTCTCTGGGACGCGGAGACGCGCGGCGCCGGCCATGTCGTCGATGTCTCGGCGCAGGAATGCATCGCCCACTCGCTGCAGAACGCCGTGCAGGTCTACGACCTCGAAGGCCGCGTCTCCACGCGCGGCGGCGAGGGCACCCGGGACGCGACCGAAAGCGCCTTTGCGTGCCAGGACGGATGGGTCTTCCTGGCCGCGCCGCTCGCCCTGCAGGCCTCCTGGGCCGGCCTTCTCGCCTGGATGAAGGAGGAAGGTTTCGACGGCCATGCCGTGCTGACCGGCGCCCCCTGGCAGGACCGGCCGCGCCGAACGACGGCGGCCATGAAGGCGGAGTTCAAGGTGCTGATCGAGCGCTTCCTGGCCGACAAGACCCGGGCGCGCTGCGCCGCCGAGGCGCTGAAGCGCAAGATCGTGATGGCCCCGGTCGCCTCGATCGCCGAACTCGGCCAGGACCCCCAGCTCCTGTTCCGCCGCTTCTTCCAGACCGTCGCGATGCCGGGCATCGGATCGGACGTGACCATCCCGGGCGCGCCCTACCGCCTGTCCGAACCGGTCTGGGCGATCGACCGCCCCGCCCCGCGGCTCGGCGAGCATGACGGCGAGGTGCTCGGCCTCCATCGCCATGATCAGGACCATCCGGGCCGCGCCGATCCGGCCGGCCGGGCGAGCGCGTGAGGAGACGGCGATGACCCCCGATTTTCTGGCCGGCATCCGTTTCGCCGACTTCACCTGGGCCGGCGCCGGCCCCTTCTCGACCAAGCTTTTTTCGGATTTCGGCGCCGAGGTCCTGAAGATCGAAGGCGTCGCACGGCCCGATCCGGTCCGCGTCGGCGGACCGTTCAAGGACGGCGTCTTCGGCATCAACCGCAGCGGCTACTTCGCCTCGCGCAATACCGGCAAGAAGAGCGTCGCGATCAACATGAAGAACCCGGACAGCCGGGCGACGCTCTACGAGATCATCCGGCAGTCCGACATCGTCAGCAACAATTTCGGACCCGGCGCCATGGAACGGCTGGGGCTCGGCTATGACGACCTCGTTCGGATCAAGCCGGACCTGATCTATCTGTCGATGCCGATGTATGGCGAGGACGGGCCGCTCGCCGGCATGACCGGCGTCGGCATGACCATCAGCGCCGTCACCGGGCTGATGGCGGCGACCGGCTACGAGGGCGAGGGCCCGCTCGGCCCCGGCACCCATTTTCCCGACCATGCCGCCAATCCCTACCACGCCGCCTTCGCGGTGATGGCCGCCCTGCGCCACCGGCGGGCGACCGGCCGGGGCATGAAGATCGACCTGTCGCAGGTGGAATCGACCATCAACTGCATGGGGTTGGCGGTGGTCGAGACGGCCGCGACGGGTCGCGAGCAGCCCCGGCTCGGCAACCGCTCGCTGCACCATGCGCCGCACGGCGTCTTCGCCTGCGCCGGCGAGGACAGCTGGTGCGCGATCACGGTGCTCGACGACCGGCACTGGCGGGATCTGTGCGCCGTGATGGGCGATGCCGCGATGGCGACCGATCCGGCCCTCAAGACCGAAGCCGGCCGGCTCGCCGCCGTCGACCGGGTCGAGGCCGCGGTTTCGGCCTGGACCCGGGGCCTGTCGGCGGAGGCCGTCATGGCGGCCTGCCAGGCGCGCGGCGTGCCGGCGGGCGTCGTCTCCACCTCGCGCCGGCTGATGGAGGATGATCCGCAGCTCCGCCACCGCGACTACTGGCAGGTGGTCGACCATCCGGAGATCGGGCCGGCCCGCTTCACCGCCCCGCCCTTCCGGGTCGACGGCGAGCGGATCGCGCTGAAGCGCCCGCCGCTGATCGGCGAGCATACCGACAGCGTCCTCGCCGACCTGCTCGGCTACAGCGCCGAGCGCATCGCGTCGCTTCGCGCCACAGGAGTCCTCGAATGACCGCCCGCGATCTGGCCAGGGTCGGCGCCGTGATCGGCGTCGGCGAGAGCGACTATGTCGGCGACCATGCCCGCGTGCGCGCCGGCGAGAAGCCGGCGGATTCCTACGGCTATGCGGCGACCGCCTTCCGGGCGGCGCTCGCCGATGCCGGGATCGGCCGCGACGAGATCGACGGCCTGATCGTCGGCCCGACGCTCGCCTACGAGCGCACCGGCGAGATCCTCGGCATCAATCCGCGCTGGGGCGGCCAGGCCGACGCCATGCTGGCGGTGATCGAGGCCTGCATGGCGATCCGCTCCGGCCTCGCCGAGGTGGTCGCGCTGGTCTACGGCAACGACCAGCGCTCCGCGGCGATCCAGTATGGCGGGCCGGAGGCGATGGGCGGGAACATGTTCCTGTCCTACGTCTACCACGCGCCCTGGGGCTTCACCTCGCAGGGCGCCCTCTACGCCATGATGTTCCGCCGCTTCGGCGAACTGACCGGCTGCACGGAGCGCGATCTCGGCGAGGTCGCCGTCGCCCAGCGCCACGCGGCCAGCCTCAATCCGCATGCCCTGATGCGCAAGCCGATCACCATCGAGGACTACATGGCGGCGCGCTACATCTGCGAGCCGCTGCGGCTGTTCGACTATTGCCTGATCAACGATGGCGGCGTGGTGCTCATCATCGCCGAGGCCGAGCGCGCGCGAAAGATGGCCCGCAAGGCGCCGGTGCTGATCCACGGCGTCGGCCGCTCCGACCTCAACCGCGGCGCCACCAGCCTGGAGCCGCGCCTGCTCGAATTCTACCGCCCGGCCCAGGAGGCCTGTGCGGCGCAGGTCTATGCCATGGCGGGCGTCGGCCCCGAGGACATGAGCGCGCTGCAGATCTACGACAGCTTCTCCTGCCACGTCCCCTTCGCGCTCGAAGGCTACGGCTACTGCCGCCCCGGCGATGTCGGCCGCTTCATGCGCGAGGACGGCATCGGGCTCGGCGGGCGCATCCCGGTCAATACCGGCGGCGGCCATCTGTCAGAAAGCTACATGCAGGGCTGGGCGCACCAGGTCGAGGCCGTCCGGCAGGTGCGCGGGGAATGCGGCGCCCGGCAGGTCGCGGCGCGCGGCGCCGGCGACAGCCGCTTCGTCCATTACAATTCGGACGTGGCCGGCAAGGCCGTCTCCATCATCTACGGGAGCTGAGCCGCCATGGCCAATTCTGCCGCCGTCATGTCCATGTATGACGAGCCGATGTGGGAGAGCATCCGCGCCCATGACTGGCACCTGCAGCAATGCGACGACTGCGCGGAATGGCGCTATCCGCCGGGGCCGTGCTGTCCGCATTGCCTGTCGCCGCGGTCGACCTGGCGTCCGCTCTCCGGACGCGGCGAGATCGCCTCCTGGGTGGTGTTCCACCGCCAATATTTCGACAACTGGCCGCCGCCCTACAATGTCGTCGCCGTCAAGCTCGCCGAGGGACCGCTGGTCATCTCGAATCTGACCGGACCGGAGCCGGAGGGCAGTTGGATCGGCCGGCCGGTCGCGGTGGCCTACGGAACGGATGCCGCCGGGACGCTCATCCCGCAGATGCGGCTCGCCGAATGACCGAGGCCGCAGCGGCCGAAGGGCGGAAGGCAGAAGGGGGCAGCGGGCTGCTGCCCGGGATGCTGGATGGGTTGCGCGTCATCGAGACCGCCGACGAGCGCGGCGAGTATTGCGGCCTGATCCTGGCCGGGCTCGGCGCCGAGGTGATCAAGCTCGAACTGCCGCAGGGCTCGCCGACCCGGGCAATCGGCCCCTTCATCGACGATCGTCCAGGCCCCGACCGCTCGCTGCACTTCCTCGCCATGAACCGCGGCAAGCGCTCGGCGGTGATCGAGGACGGCGAGGCGATGCGGGCCCTTTTGGCCTCCGCCGACATCCATCTCGACGCGACCGGCGGCGCGGCGCTCGCCCGCTTCGGCCTCGATGCCGCGGCGGCGCGGGCCCTGAACCCGCGGCTGATCACCGCCCGGATCACGCCCTTCGGCGATACCGGACCGTGGCGGGACTTCAAGGGCTCGGACCTCGTCCATCTGGCGCTCGGCGGCATCATGATGAATTGCGGCTACGACGCCGCGCCGGACGGCTACGACCTGCCGCCGATCGCCCCGCAGCTCTGGCACGCCTATATGATCGCCGGCGAACAGCTGGCCGTCGGCATCGCGGCCGCGCTGATCCGGCGATTGAAGGACGGCGCCGGTCAGGACGTGTCGGTCGCGATCCACGAGGCGGTCGCCAAGAATACCGAGCTCGATCTGATGTCCTGGGTCATGCGCCGGGCGCCGCTGCACCGCCAGACCGCACGCCACGCCGTCGAGACGCCGAACCGGACGCCCAACATCGCCAACACCAAGGATGGCCGCTGGGTCATGTCCTGGGGCGTCTCGGCGCGCGACAAGGCCAAGCTGGTGCCCTTCCTGAAGCGCTGGGACATGGCCGCCGACCTGGAACCGCCGCCGGCCGACGCCGACCTGTCGGCGCGCAACGTGCCGGGTTCGACCGACGCCGACGAGGCTGCGAACCATGTCCAGGATGTGGTCCAGCGCTTCGTGCGCGCCTTCCGCTACGAGGCCGTGCCGTGGCGGGCCGCGCAGGAGGCCGGGCTGCTCTGGGCGCCGGTGCGCAAGCCGCACGAGAATGCCGAGGACCCGCACTGGCTGGCACGCGGCACCTTCGCCGATCTCGACCACCCGGAGCTTGGCCGGACGCTGCGCTATCCGGTCTCGAAATGGTGCGCCTCCGCGACCGCCTGGCAGGCCGGCAACGCCGCGCCCCGCCTCGACGAGTACGGACCGGCGCTGCGCGCCGCCCTCCGGGCCGGCGGCACCCCGCCGGCCGCCACCTCCGCGCAAGCCACTCCCGCCCGGCGCTCCCCAGCCACCGTGCGCGCACCGCTGGCCGAGCGCGCGGACGTGGTCTCGGCGCGCGGTCGGCCGATGCCGCTTGGCGGCGTGCGCATCTTCGACTTCTCCTGGTTCCTGGCCTCGGCCGGCGGCACCCGCTTCCTCGCCTCGCTCGGCGCGGAGGCGATCAAGGTCGAATGGAAGGAGAACCCCGACACCCGGCTCGCCGCGATGGCGCCGGTCGGCGGCCGGGCGGCGCGCGACGCCGCGACCGGTCCCCTGAAAGGCGTGACCGATCCCGACATGGGCGGCCAGTTCAACCACAAAAATGCCGGCAAGCGCGGGCTGTCGCTCAACATCCGGCATCCGAAGGGCCTGGCCATCGCCAAGGACCTGATCCGGCTGTCCGACGTGGTCGCCGAGGGCTTCTCGCCCGGCGTCCTGGAACGGCTCGGCCTCGGCTGGGACGTGCTACGGGCGATCCGGCCGGACATCATCTATGTGCAGCAGTCCGGCATGGGCTCGGCCGGCCACTATGGCCGGTTCCGCACCGTCGGACCGGTCGCCGCCTCCTTCGCCGGCACGACCGACATGTCCGGGCTGCCGGAGCCGGCCATGCCGGCCGGCTGGGGCTATTCCTATCTGGACTGGGCCGGCGCGCACGGCTTCGCGCTCGCGATCCTCGGCGCGCTGCATCACCGGGAGCGGACCGGCGAGGGCCAGTGGATCGACAGCTCGCAATGCGAGGCCGGCATCTACCAGACCGCGATTCCCGTGCTCGACTGGTCGGCCAACGGCCGGCCCTGGTCGCGCATCGGCAACCGCTCGCCCTACAAGCCGGCCGCCCCGCACGGCGCCTACCGCTGCCGCGGTACCGATCGATGGCTCGCCATCGCCTGCTTCGACGAGGCGGAATGGCGCGCCCTGCTCGGCGTGATGGACTGCACGGCCCTGGCCGACGATCCCCGCTTCGCCACCCTCGCCGACCGCCTGCGCCACCAGGATGCGCTCGACCGGGCGGTGACTGCCTGGACGCTCGATCAGGATGCCGGCGCGGCCATGCTGCGCCTGCAGGCCGCGGGAGTGCCGGCCGGGCTTTGCCAGACCGCCGAGGACCGCATCGACCACGACCCGCAGCTGGCCGCGCTCGACTGGATGACCGAGGTGACCGGCAGCCGGATCGGCCGCTGGCCGGTGCCGGAATTCCCGGTCCGCCTGGAGCGCACGCCGGCCCATGCGGGCGGGCCGATCGATCGCGGCGCGCCCTGCTACGGCGAGGACAATATGAGCATCCTGACCGGCCTCCTTGGGTTTTCGGAAGCCGACGTCCATCGCCTGGCCGAGGACGGCGTCCTGTGAGGCCCGCAACGATCCGCACCATCCGGGGAGAGCACCGATGAGTCCCGCCGTCGAAATCATCGACTACCAGCGCTTCCGGCCCTGCGTGGTCGGCAATGCCCGGATCGAGGTCCTGCACACCGGCATGCTGTGGGCGGAGGGCCCGGTCTGGTTCGCCGACGGGCAGTATCTGCTCTGGAGCGACATTCCGGCCGACCGGATCTATCGCTGGTGCGAGGGCGGCGGGGTCAGCGTGTTCCGCAGCCCGTCCAACAATGCCAACGGCAACACGCGCGACCGGCAGGGCCGCCTGGTCACCTGCGAGTCCGGCGCGCGCCGCCTGACACGGACCGAATATGACGGCTCGATCACGGTGCTGGCCGACCAGTATCGCGGCCAGCGGCTCAATTCGCCGAACGACGTGGTGGTCAAGTCCGACGACACGATCTGGTTCACCGATCCCGACTACGGCATCCTGTCGGACTATACCGGCACCAAGGCGCAGAGCGAGCTCGGCTTCCGCCCGGTCTTCCGCTACGACCCGAAGACCGGCGATCTCACCGTCGCCACCGACCAGATGGTCCGGCCGAACGGCCTCGCCTTCTCGCCCGACGAGAGCATCCTCTACGTCGCCGATACCGGCGGCTCGCACCAGCAGGGCGGGCCGTTCCACATCCTGGCCTTCGACGTGGTCGAGGGCGGCACGCTGGCCAATCCGCGCGTCTTCGCCAAGCCCGATGTCGGCGTCTCCGACGGCTTCCGGATCGACGAGGACGGCAATCTCTGGACCAGCGCCGGCGACGGCGTGCACTGCTTCGCGCCCGACGGCGCCCTGATCGGCAAGATCCGGTTTCCCGAGGTGATCAGCAATCTGACCTTCGGCGGCGTCCGGCGCAGCCGTCTCTTCGTGACCGGCGCCTCGACGCTCTATTCGATCTTCGTCGGCCGGCGCGGCATCCAGACCCCCTGAAGCGAGGCGAACCGATGACCGAGCCCCTGTTGCATTCCGACCGGCGCGGCGCCGGTCCGCTGGCCGTGCTGCTCCACCCCGTCGGCCTCGACGGGACCTTCTGGGGCGCCCTGCCCGACCGGCTCGCCCGGACCCATACGGTCGTGGCGATCGACATGCCCGGCCACGGCCGGTCGCGACCCGCGGCGCGGCCCGGGCGGATGGACGCCTGCGTGACGGCGGTCGCAGCGGTGATCGAGGCCGAGGCAAAAGGGCCGGCGGTGGTGATCGGCCTCTCCTTCGGCGGCATGGTGGCGCAGAATCTGGCCCTCGCCCGCCCGGACCTCGTCGCCGCGCTGATCCCGTCGGGCTGCGGCGGCCGCATCCCGGAGGCGGCGCGGCCGGCCATCCTGGCGCGCGGCACCGACGCGGAGGCCGGCGGCATGGCGGCGGTGGTGGAAGGGACCATCGAGCGCTGGTTCACGTCCGGCTTCCGGGCCACGCCGGCCGCCGATGCGGTGCGCCGGCGGCTCCTCGCCGACGATCCGTCCGGCTGGTCCGCCGCCTGGGAGGCGATCTCGGGGCATGACGCGCTCGACCGGCTCGGCGCCGTGCGGGCACCCGCCCTGGTGATCGGCGGCGAAGCCGATGCGGCGACACCGGTCGAGGCCGCCCGCGCGCTGTCCGCCGCCATCCCGGGCGCCGAACTGGCCCTTCTAGCGGGTGCGCCGCACATGATGCAGATCGAGAGCCCCGACCTCTATGCCGCGGCGATCGAAGGCTTTCTCGCCCGTCGAGGGCTGTGAGAGCCTCGCCTCGTGACCGGTCGCAGTTTGAGAGGGGCGCGCCGGAAACGCGCGGGGCGCCTCCTTCCGGCGCGCCACTTCGTCGATCCGGTGCCCCGAACGGACCAAGCCCCGTTTCACGAGCGGGCTGGGCGGGTCCGGCACGACCCCGCGGTCCCGCAGGTGTCCGGGCGCGTCGAACGCTCCATCGTCAAAGGACGGCTCAGGGTGCCGAGACGGATGGCGAGCAGCCGTCTCGGGTCCATTGGCCGTTAGCGGACCAGCGGTGCGCCCGGAACGAAGAGGCAGCAGCCGGGATGATCGGGATCGACGCGGCCGCGCTTGTTGAACTTGCAGGCATAGAAGCCGGGATCGCAGGCGGAGGCCGCCGGCCGGCTCGCGGGCCCACCGTAGCCACCGCCCCCACCGCCGTAGTTGCCACCGCCGCCATAGTTGCCGCCGCCACCACCACCGCCGTAGTTGCCGCCGCCGCCGTAGTTGCCGCCCCCACCGCCACCGCCGTAGTTGCCGCCCCCACCGCCGCCACCGGATCCGCTGCCGCCGCCACCGCCGAATGAATAGCCCTGGTCGCGGAACCGCTGGCCGTTTCGGTTCAACTCACCCGATGAGACGGGCGACGTATGGCACCCCGAGCAGGCCATGCCGGTCTGCTTGGCAAAGACGGGATGCGAAACGGCACGGTTGGTCGGAAGCACCGACGTGAGAGAGAGTCCAACGAGCAGCACACCGGCCGCCCCCGCGGAAATTGCCAAAGCAATTTTCTTCAATCCCGGCCGATTCACGCCCAGAATATCCATAGCTGTTTCCTCCCGTTATTATTGTATACAGGGTAGCATATATATTTTCGAATTTTTGAATATTATTATTGTTTTGACATTTTAAGGTCGCAAATTTCCTCCTCAGGGACCTGGACAAGAAAATTATCTTGTGATTTCAAAGAAAATCGTCGGGTTTCAACAGAGCGCGCCTGGGCCTTGTACGCTCGATCCCGTCCATCCAGGACCACGACGCGGCGTCAGGACGGCCGGCTGAACAGCCGTTCAGCATGCCGTTATGGGGGCGCGGAGAGCTGCCGCTGCGTCGGGCAACAGCAACGTCGATCGGCGCGCGGCCGTCAGAGCCCGAGCGGCGCGGGCACCGGCTCGCCGGCCAGGGCCGCCAGCCGCGCCACGATGGCGTCGTCGGCTTCGAACCAGCCCGCGGCCTCGATGCGGGCGCGCGCCGCGGCCGAGCGGTCGAACGGCATGCGCACCGGCTGATCGGGGCGCTCCGGCCGGGCCGAGCGGACCGCGGCCGCGTAGGCGGACACCCGGCTGCGGAAATCGGCCGCGTCGCCGAACAGGCTCGGATCGACCGCCAGGAAGAAGAAGCCGCAATCGCGGTAGTCGGCCGGCAGCGCGCCGCCGCCGACCATCATGCCGAGCAGCTGCACCACGAGCGCGATGCCCGAGCCCTTGTGGCCGCCCCAGACCCGCACCGCGCCGGCGAGTGCGGCGACCGGATCCTCGGTCAGCGCCCCGCCCGCATCGAAGGCCATGCCGGCCGGCAGCGGCTTGCCGAGCCGGTCGGCGAGAACCAGTTCGGCGATCATCATCACCGAGGTGCCGGCATCGAAGATGATCGGCTGGTCGTCGGACGGGAACGCGAAGGCGATCGGATTGGTGCCGAAGCGGCCCTCGCTCGCCCCGTGCGGCGCGACCCGCGGCGCGGAACTTCCGGCCGCCATCGCGACCAGACCCGCGCGGGTCGCCATCTCCAGATAGTGGGCATACATGCCGCTGTACCAGGTATTGTTGGCGCCGATCGCCGCCAGGCCGTGGGCGCGGGCCTTGTCGATGCCGGTCCGGACCGCGAAGGGCGCGACCAGGTAGCCGTTCTGGTCGCCGCCGTCGATCAGGGCGGAGACCGGCGTCTCGCGCACGATGCGAATCCGCTCCGGGCGCGGCGGCTCGGTCGTCCGCTCGATCAGCGACAGCGCGCGCGACAGGCCCGCGAAGCCGACGCCGCGCAATTCGCAGCCGACGATCTGGTCCGCGATGGTGCGCGCCGCATCCGCCGGATAACCGGCTCGGCGAAAGGCCGCCATCACGAGCCGGTCGGCGGCATCGATCGGAATCCGCATGGTCCATCCCTTCTGTCGACAGATAGCAGGATTTCACGATCCTGCTTGGGGGTCGAGGCGCGGATCGCCGGCGGCAGCCCAAAAAGCCCGAACGCCGATCGCATAACAGCTTGAACATTGATGGATCGCCGGCGGACGGCTAGCATCCGGCCCCGGACGCCCTCGACGTCCGCCGACCAATATGTCGACACTCAAGGACCGTTTCCCGTGACCATGGTCGCCAAGTCGCGTCACCTTCCGGTCCGTCCGGACTGGCTCGCCCTGACCCGCGAACCCGCGCTCGACCCGGACCGCCCGATCGTCGACGCCCATCACCATCTCTGGACGCGGCCCGGCAATCCCTACGGGCTGGCGGAATTCGGGGCCGACATGGCCGACGGGCACCGGATCGTCGCGTCGATCTTCGCCGAATGCCACGCCGAATATACCGAGGATGCCGATCCGGCCCTGCGCTCGCTCGGCGAGACCGCCTACGCGACGCGGCTGGCAGCGGAAAGCGAGGCGGCCGGCGGCCCCCGCGTGGCGGCCGGCATCATCGGCCATGTCGATCTGCGGGTCGGCGACAGGGCCGGCGCCGTGCTCGACCGCCACGTTGCCCTGTCTGGGGGCCGCTTCAAGGGCATCCGCAACACCTCCGCCCATCACCCCGATCCGGAGGCGCGCGGCTCGGACATCTCGCCGCCCGAAGGCCTGCTCTCCGACCCGGATTTCCGGCGCGGCTTCGCCGCGCTCGGGCCGCGCGGCCTCGTCTTCGACGCCTGGATGTACCACCACCAGCTCGGCGAACTCGACGCGCTTGCCGCCGCCTTCCCGGACACCACCATCGTGATGAACCATGTCGGCGGCCCGAACGGCATCGGCCCCTATGCCGGTCGGCGCGACGCGGTCTTCGCCGAATGGCGCGCCGGCATGGCGGCGGTTGCCCGGCGACCGAACGTGGCGGTGAAGCTCGGCGGCCTCGGCATGCGGCTCGCCGGCTTCTCCTTCCACGAGCGGGAGCGCCCGCCCGGCTCGGCCGATCTGGCCGCGGCGTGGCGACCTTATGTCGAAACGGCGATCGAACTGTTCGGCGCCGACCGCGCCATGTTCGAGAGCAATTTCCCGGTCGACAAGGGCACCGCGCCCTACGGCATCTTCTGGAACGCCTTCAAGCGCATCGCCACCGGCACCTCCGAAGCCGAGAAGGCCGCGCTTTTCGCCGGCACCGCCACCCGGGTCTACCGGCTCGGCCCGATTCCCGGCCCGACCGGCGGTGCGTCATGAGCGCGCCGGTCCTCCTCGTGACGGGTGCCGGGCGCGGCATCGGCGCAGCCACCGCCCGGCTCGCCGGCGCGCGCGGCTACCGGGTCGCGGTCAACTATCGCAGCGATGCCGCGGCTGCGGCCGCCACCGTCGCGGCGATCCGGGATGCCGGCGGCGAGGCCGAGGCCTTCGCGGCCGATGTCGGCGAACCGGACGCCATCCCGGCGCTGTTCGACGCGGTGGCGGCGCATTTCGGACCCGTCTCCGATCTCGTCAACAATGCCGGGCTGATGGGCGGGCCGACGCGGCTGGTCGACCTTGAGACTGAAGAGCTCGAGCGCCTGTTCCGCACCAACGTCTTCGGCACCATCCTGTGCTGCCGCGAGGCGGCGCGGCGGATGTCCCTGTCGCGCGGCGGCGTGGGCGGGCGGATCGTCAACGTCTCGTCGATCGCCGCCGTCAACGGCAGCATCGGCGAGCGCGTCCACTATGCGGCCAGCAAGGGCGCGGTGAACAGCTTCACCATCGGCTTCTCGCGCGAGGTCGCCCGCGACGGCATCCGGGTCAATGTGTTCAGCCCCGGGCTGACCGCGACCGAGCTCAACCCGCCGGAACGGATCGCCCGGCTGGGGCCGACCGTCCCCTTCGGCCGCGCCGGCGACCCCGACGAGATGGCGCGCGGCATCCTCTGGCTTCTGTCGCCGGAAGCCGAATATTGCATCGGCGCCAACCTGACCATGTCGGGCGGGCGCTGAGTGGCCATGGCCGTGCGCAGGACCGGGCAAGACCGGCCCCGCGCCGCGCGGGAAATGGCCGCCCGGCGGGAAGTGACCGCCACGCGGGCAACCATCGTCCGGCGGACCTTGACCGCCGAGTGGCCTGTGGCCGCCGAGCGGGCTGCGGCCGCCGAGCGGGCTGCGGCCGCCGAGCGGGCTGTGGCCGGGATCCGGCCAACGGCGTCAGGCGCGGTCCGATCCTCCGGCAGCCACCGGCCGGAACGCGGTCCGGCGGCCGGACGGGCTGATCTTGCAAATGTCTTCGAGCGATCGGGACGGGGACGGAGGCGCCGATGCTGAACCACCGACGTGAGCATGGACCGCAGGGAACCACGCTGCTGCTGATCCATCCGCTGGGCGGCGATGGGGACTTCTGGTCCGACCTGGGGCTCGGAACCGTCGCCCCCGGCGGGAGCGTCGCCGTCGATCTCGCCGGCGCCGGGACGTCCGCACTCGGCGACCGGCCGGCGACGATCGCCCGCCATGCCGAGGACCTGTCGGACCTGATCGACGCGCTTGGTCTGCAGCGTGTGGTGCCGGTCGGCTGCGCCATAGGCTCCATGACGGCGGCCGCGCTGGCGGCACGCCGACCGGACCGGGTCGCCGGCCTGGTGCTCGCCAATGCGGTGGCGTCGACCATCCCGTCCGCGCGCGCCATGCTGGCGGCGCGCGCCGACGCGGTCGAGCGCGACGGCATGGCGGCCGTGCTGCCGGAGGCGGTCGAGCGTGCCTTCCTCGACCAGCCGCAGGACGCGCGCTACCGGCGCTACTACGAGCGCTTCGCCGCGCAGGACGCTGCCGGCTATGCGGCGTCGATCCGCGGCATCCTGGATGCCGACATCCGCTCGGACCTCGCCGCCCTCGCCTGCCCGACCCTGGTGGTGACCGGCGGCAGCGACGTGCTGCTGCCCCCCGAACGCGGCCAGGAGGTCGCCGCCCTGGTCCCGGGCGCCCGCTACGAGACCGTCGCGGAAGCCGCCCATTTCCTCCCCTACCAGGCCCCCGACCGCTTCCGCGCGCTCCTCACCGAGTTCCTGGCCGAGATCGACCGCACCGGCGCGTGAACCGGGAACCGTCCGGGAGCCGCCGCCCGCCGGATTGGCATCGCCCCCCAACCACAGCCAGCCGGGGCGTCAGCCCCCAGAGTCACGGGAACCACCCGACGCGACCGCCTGGCCGCCCTGGCCGCCCTGGCCGCCCTGGCCGCCCTGGCCGCCCTGGCCGCCCTGGCCGCCCTGGCCGCCGCCAGGACATTCTTTCCACCGATGCGTCAAGCTCCGATCCGGGAGGTTGCCTTCGCGCCCGGCCTTCGCTATCTCATGGTCGGACTGCGGGTATAGCTCAATGGTAGAGCAGCAGCCTTCCAAGCTGAATACGCGGGTTCGATTCCCGCTACCCGCTCCAGCACTTAGCGAAATCTGAGCTCTGAAATCACGGCCCATCGAGCCGGGAATCGCGCGTCACCCGTGACGGCGCACAGCGCCGCGGCGCGGGGATCGACCAGCCGCCGGGAAATGCCGCCCTTCAGATCGCATAGGTGAAGCCGTCGTAGTCGGTGCCGGCGAGGGTCTGGTCCATGGACTGGGCCGGGCGCAGGGTGACGGCATGGGGGATGATGCGGGCCGGGATGCCGACGGCGGTCGAGTGGGCCGGCACCGGCTGGGTGACGACCGAGCCGGCGGCGATGCGCGAATAGGCGCCGATCTCGACCGGCCCGAGAATGCGGGCACCGGCGCCGATCATGACGCCGCGCCGGATCTTCGGATGGCGGTCGCCGGCGCCCGTGCCGGTGCCGCCGAGCGTGACATTCTGCAGGATCGAGACATCGTCCTCGATCACCGCGGTCTCGCCGATGACCAGGCCCGAGGCGTGATCGAGAAAGATGCCGCGGCCGATCGGCACGGCCGGGTGGATGTCGGTCTGGTAGACCTCCGACGAACGGCTCTGCATGAACAGGGCCAGATCGCGCCGCCGGTTCGACCACAGCCAATGGGCGATGCGATGGGTCTGGATGGCCGCGAAGCCCTTGAAGAAGATGAAGGGCTCGATCAGCCGCCCGGCGGCCGGATCGCGCTCAACCACGGCCTGCAGGTCCGCCCGGATCGCCTCCCCGATCGAAGGCTCGGCCGCGAAGGCGCGCAGGAACACGTCCTGCAGCAGGTGATAGGGCAGCGTATCGGTGGCGAGGCGCACGGACAGCCGGTCGGCAACCGCGGACTCGAAGCTGGCATGCCCGAGGATGGAATGGAACATCAGCGCGTCGAGCGCGGGGTCGGCCTGCAGGGCGGCGATCGCCTCGCCGCGCAGGCGCCCCCAGAGCGGATCGGCAGGGCCGGCCTCGGGCTCGGCGCCGGCCACCAGTTTCAGGACACGGTTGGAACGGGTCATGATCAGGGTCCTCGGACGGCTTCCCGGTCGACTGGCCGCGCCGACACGCCGTGTCGACCGACCGGCCCCGAAGCCTGTCAATAACCCTATCACCGACTGGACTATCGCCCGTTGCGTTTTGCCGGGACGGCGCGGATCAGCTTTTTGCCTTCCGGCTTGACGGAGGAATATCCGATGCGGACGCTGGTCTTTCGAGCGCGATGCGCGGGCCGTCCGGACGGGGCAGCGTGGACGCGGGAGCGCCGGTGCGGCGATCCGGGTGCACAGGTTCGCAGCCGTCATCCACCGGGGGGACGGGTGCCGAACGGTCGGGTCCCTCGCGGGCGCGCCTGAATTTCGAAAGGAAAGTGGTGGGGGAAGTAGGACTCGAACCTACGAAGGCTTAGCCAGCGGATTTACAGTCCGCCCCCTTTGCCGCTCGGGACATTCCCCCATGTGCCGGACGATGGGGACCACCGCGGATGACACAGGCAGCCGGCTTTCTTGCGAAGCGCCGTTTGCGGGCGGAGTTATGGCGACCCGGCATCGCCCTGTCAACAGCCCTCCGGCGCTTTCAACAGCCTGCCCGGACAGCCGGTCTGTGCCGCACGATCGGCCGGTGGCGAAGCGGCTATCCGGGCCGCCGGGCCTCGGCCGAACGGGCCTCGTCCGTGCCGAAGGGTGTCAGAAGGAGGCCTTGCTGTCGAAGGTCGTGCCGACGATGGTACAGACCACTTCCGGGATGGTCACGTCGCCGGTGAACTGGATCTGCGGGAAGCTGCCGCCCTGCAGGAGATAGTGGGTGTCCATGGCGACCGTATAGATCTGGGTGGCATTGGAACCGTAGAAGAAGCGCGGCTCGATCGGCGTCACCCGGCTGGGCGTGCCGCCGGCGCTGGTCGCCACCCCGATCGTGCCGAAGCGGATCGGCATGTTGCCGGTGACCCGGCACAGCAGGTGGCGCAGCATGATCGGCTTGTTGCCGATGCGCGTGAAGTCGAGCCGGCAGGTCGCCGCCGACGGACAGGCCGCGCTGACCGTCTCCTCATAGTAGCTGCCGTTGCTGACCGTCAGCGCCTGCGCCGGCGCCTGGACGCCCCAGGCCGCGATGGCGAGCAGGATGGCCTTCGAAATACGTCCCGTCATGCCGATACTCCAAAACCGCGTGGATGCAACGACGACAGGCTATGGTTTCACTCATTGATATACAATGATTAAAATTGCAACCAATAGAATATAACCCCGTGCAGCCGGTTCTGTTCGTCATGGCACCCGCCTGGCGTCTTCGCGCGTCTGGTCGCCCCTCGAAAGCGGGCGCCAGCGGTCGATCGGGTCGGACCATCGGGTCGCCCTTCCAATCCCGCGCATGACGAGCCCAACGAGCGGTTTCAGTGGCTCCGAACCCGGAATCGGATCCGCTCACGGTTCTGGTCGTCGCTGTAAGCCGTCAGTCCGAGGACTTGTGCGCCGACCGGAAGTTTTGAGGCCTCCGAAAAGCAGTCACCGTTGATCGTCATCATGGTCCGGTAGTCCGATATGAAGACCGACTTGGCATCGACGTCACGCCGGAAAACGCGGGGCGGCATGACCGACACGCCGTCTTTCATCCCGATGGCGCCATGCTTCTCGACGATGTCCCGATACACATCCTCGTAGATGAAGGCTTCCGGGCCTTGACTGAACAGAACGAAGAAATCGTCCATGGCGCTCGCAAAGACGCTGGGTTCCATGGTTATCGGATCCAGGGAATAGACCGCGGAGGCGGCCGGTCCGTCCCCCGGTACGGTTTCGACCGCGAACTGCTCGCCCATGGCCGTACCGGCAAAGCACCAATAGGGCCTCAGATCGCTTGGCCAGGCGAATTTCCAGCTCGACTCCGCATTCCAATGACGAATGTCGATGCCGCGCTCGCCCCGGACGCCATAGACTTTCAGATAGCCGTTGAAGAATGTCAGGCCTCCGGGACTGCTGCTCCGCAGTCGTCTGAGAATGCGCGAGGATTTGTCAGGGCCCTGAATCGTCTCGATGTCGAAGCCGGGATCCATCGGTCCAGCGGGAAGAGAGGCATCTGCAAAGGACAGAATTCTTCGCAGAAGTTCGGCATCGTCGCTCATCACCTGAAATCCCCGAGAGGGTCGGCCGGACAGAACGACCCCTAGCAGATCGATTCCCATCGGCTTTGCAACCACCGGCTATGCATTCGCCGCCATGGGCCCCTGGACTGATCAGACCGAACGGCGTCCGGGTGAACGTCCGGCGCGCCACGGCGGCTCCAGCGCCCGCCAGGCGCCATCTCGCTCCCGCCGTCCGTCGCGTCGCCCTCGAAGCCTGGAGCGTCGACGGACGGCCTCCCGACGGGCGCTGCGCCCTTCCCCCTGGGGCGCAGGCGGCCTATGGAAGGCGATCACGCACCGAGTGGCCCGCCCCATGACCGAAGACCACCCCGACAAGCCCCGTGCCGCGCGCCCCGGACGCCGGCCGTCCAAACCGCCGGTCGCCCAGCGTCGCCGCACCGGCGGCGGCAATCCGGCGCCGGAGGGCCGCGTCTTCCTCTATGGCCTGCATCCGGTGGAAATGGCGCTCGCCAATCCCGACCGGGTGATCCACGCCATCTATGTCACGCGCAATGCGGAGGCACGGCTGAGGGAGCGCGGGCTGACCTTCCCGGTGGAGCCGCAACAAGTCGAGCCGCGCTGGATCGATGCGCGCGTCGGCGCCGACACCGTCCACCAGGGCGTCCTGGTCGAGACCGAGACGCTGACCACGGACCGCATGTCGGCACTGCGCAAGGCGCGGCTGGTGCTGGCGCTCGATCAGGTGACCGACCCGCACAATGTCGGCGCGGTGATGCGCTCGGCCGTGGCGCTCGGCGCGGACGCGTTGCTCACCACCACGCGGCACAGCCCGGAGGAGACCGGCGTGCTGGCCAAGTCCGCCTCCGGCGCGGTCGATCTCCTGACCCATGTCGAGGTGGTCAACCTGGCACGCACGCTCAACGCGCTGCGCGACGACGGCTTCACGGTGATCGGGCTCGACAGCGACGGCCCGGAGCCGATCGAGGCGGTCCGGCCGGGCGCGCGCGCCGTGCTGGTGCTCGGCTCGGAGGGCAAGGGCCTGCGGCCGATCACCCGCGACGCCTGCGACCAGATGGTCCGGCTCGACATGCCCGGCCCGATCAAGAGCCTCAACGTCTCCAACGCCGCCGTGCTGGCGCTCTATCTGGTCGGCCGTGCCATGCCGGCCGCGGAGGGAGCGGCATAGCCCGCCGCGTCGGGGGGCCCTTTCCCTGGCGCCCGTCAGGCCCGCTCGACCCGGGCGGCGTAGCAGCCGCGGCGGGCGAAATGGACATGCAGATAGGCGATCTCCGGCCGCGCCAGCCAGGCGGTCGCCAGCGGCTCCAGGTCCGCGCCCTCGACGACCTCGGCCTCGACGATCATGTCGGCGCCGTCATAGGCGCGCACCGACAGGAGCCGCGTGCGGATCTGCGCCGGCACATGGTCGAGCACCAGGGGGCCGGCCCGGTCGAGCCCGCGCCGGCGCACATAGATCGGCCCGCGCGCCCCATAGGGGCTCAGGGCCGGCTGGTGCTCGTAGTTCATCAGGAGCAGTTCCTCGCCGGCCTCGGCCTCGTCGAGCGTGACGCGGCACGGATAGCCGCCGCCCGCCTCCGCGATCACCCGCACGGCGCCGATCGCGGCGAGCCCGTCAGCGTCGAGCGCGAAGGCAGCCGCGACGGCGGCCGGATCGATGCCGCAGATGCGGAACGGCAGGGCACGGGTCTCGGGCATCGAAAGCGTGGCGGTCATGGACGGTCTCCCGGACGGGCGTTGAAGCCCGGCCACCCTGCCCGGCCGCGCCCCGTCCGACGACCCGATTTGCGACGCCGCCGGCGCTTCCGTCCGCCGTCGCCGACCGATCCCGCCCGCACCGCGCCGCCGGCGACCTTTCCCTCACCGCCCGGCCGACCGCCACAATGGCTCGCCATCCCCAGCGTCCGGCCTCCCACGAGCCATCCCCAACCGGCATGCCCTCCACCCGATCCGGGGGATGAATCCCGCCGCCGCCTATGCTATGGCTCCGCCGACGCCGGCATAGCTCAGCGGTAGAGCAGCGGTTTTGTAAACCGAAGGTCGGGGGTTCAATCCCCTCTGCCGGCACCAAGTTTCACTTCAAGTGTACCTACAGCACGCAAAAAGTTTTGTATTGGTCGCTACAACGCGTCCGGTCGATCATCGCGTTTGCCGCGTAGGACCCGCGCATCCCGAAACCACGGACCCGTTCTGGGTAGCGCCTCTAGACAATCAAGCCGTGCAGGCAGACGATGCACACAAGTGGCACCCGCAGCGGGTTCTGGCACACTTAACCCAAAGCTCAATCGGATGGAGGGGCATTTTGGAGATTGAAGGCGATAGCCTGGATGCCTTGCTCGTTGAGCTTTATGGGAAGCTAAACAACGGAGCGAACCGGAACGTTGGCACTCGCGGCGAAACACTCGAACAGTTAGGCGTTATACTCCGCTTAGCAAAACCGAGGGCGAGACTCAGCAGATCTGAAGATCGAGGCAAGCCATTCAGCGCGCTAGGAGAGTTTCTTTGGTACCTCTCAGGCTCAAACTCGCTTGATTTTATAGAGTCGTATGTACCGATGTACCGCAAGGAAGCTGAACCAGACGGTACGGTTCATGGTGCATATGGTCCGCGTCTGCTGAACATGCGGGCAGGGATAAACCAGTTCTCAAGTGTTATCGAGCTTTTGCGGGAACGTTCCGGCTCTCGCCGCGCTGTCATCCAAATCTTCAACGCAGAGGATATCGCGACTCACCACAAAGAGGTGCCTTGCACGACCACGCTTCAGTTCTTCGTTCGCAATGATCACTTGAGTATGGCGGTTACCATGCGGTCCAATGATGCATATAAAGGGCTACCACACGACGTATTCTGCTTCACGATGATCCAGGAGATGGTTGCCAGAGCCCTAGGAGTTTGCCTCGGAGAATACATCCACTTCGTTGGCAGTATGCATTTATATGAGTCAGATTTGGCCAAGGCCGCGCACTACTTGAAAGAAGGGCACCAACGAGTCGTAGAAATGCCGCCTATGCCCCTGGGAGATCAGTTTCCTGTAGTGCCGCTTTTGGTGGAATTTGAAGAGAAACTGAGGAACGGCGAGATAGTCGACGCAAATGTGACATTTGACAGCGATTATTGGGCGGACATTGCTCGCCTCCTTCAAGTCTTCTGGCTTTCTGGGAAGCCAGAGCGAATTGATGAGGTGATGGAGAAAATATCAAACAAGCACTACACTGTTTTCGCCGAGAATCGGAAAGGCGTACCTGAGCGACAAACCCTGGGGCGTGTTTAACTTCTCCATCGGGTGGCGAGGAAAGAGAATGTGGCCATCGCGCGAAAATAGACGCCAAGCATTAATGCAGGCGATGAGGCAACATTCCAATCATGTCCGGCCACTGCCAGGAATTGGCGATCCAAATGCATGTGAAGTACTGGCGACCCAATTTGTAGCCAGCGAGCGGAGAGAAGATTATTATAAACGCCTACGGAGCAGGGCCATATCAGCGGATCGGGCTGATCCTAATCATCCGTCCTTTGACGCAGAACGTGCGGTAGTTTATCACATACAGATTGGGAATGTCGAAGAGGCTGCTTGGCTAATCTTTCTGATGACTCACTTCGCAAAACCAGCGGACAGCGGCTGGTTACGGCTCCGCCAAGTTTACGGAGAGCTTGGTTCAGGGGTTTGGAGCTGGGCAAGGGTGTCGGCTGCCCCGAATAGATTCCTCACGTGGATTGAAGCTAATTGGGAGAATATTGGCGGTAAGTTCGGGAACCATCGGAAGTATGAAAGCTTGGATCCAGAAGCTAATCGGAGCTTCAGACGGGTCTTAACCGATTACCTTGCATGGATAGGCCCTGCAGGCCATCTCAGTTTCTTCGGAAATGCGGTGCGTATCGCTGGCAATGCTCCTGGCACGATATTTGATTATCTCTATCGAGATATGGCAGTCATCAGCTTTGGGCGACTTGCTAAATTTGACTACCTTTCGCTCCTAGCCCGATATGAGATAGTACCTATGCACCCAAGCTCAGCTTACTTTAGTGGAGCAACGGGACCTGTCCGTGGAGCACGACTGTTGTTTGACGGGAATCCCGAAAGTCCCACTTCTTCCGCTCGGCTTCAATCCTATGTCGATGCCCTCGACATCGACATCCAAGTGGGTATGCAAGTCATGGAAGATGCGCTTTGTAATTGGCAAAAGAGCCCGACACATTTTGTCCATTTTTTGGGCTGACCGTTCACTAACCTTAGACAAGTATAGGCTCGATTTCTTCCCAGGCCCAATGACGCTTCAAGTAGTTAAGTTGGTGGTGACCGATAACGCCCCGATGCTGCATCTGCCCCACTGTAAGCCCCGGGGCGATCCCTAAAGATACACTGAATCTAACCACTGCATTTTTTGATGCCGACAGTTCCTCTAGTTGCTCAGACATAGGCAAGGGAATTATACAAGAACTTGCAAAAGCGTTTGCTTGGCGCTCAATTTCCTCATCACCCGGTAAATCTTCGCTATCAATAAATGTGCCGCCTTGATGTAGTAAAAGATGCCCAAGCTCATGGAAGAGCGTAAACCAAAACTGATCATCGGCACGATGCCGAAAGCTCATAAGCAGCATTGCTTTGTCTGCAGACACCATACGAGTTGCGCCGCTAGCACGGCAGCCCGGAGGAGCTTTTACGACAACTAACGCAACTCCAGCTTTTGCCAGAGCAGACTTTAGAAGCGGAAGAAACCGTCGAGGGTGGCTGACCTGGGTCAGTTTTCGAATGCTATCTAAACACGACCTTAGTTCTTCAGGGTTCCACTTGTTAGTATCTGCGAGTTCCGCTTCCATTTCTCCGCGCCGGAGCCACAACAATGTGGCATCTTGCTTAGAAGCAAACGCCTGTGATGACCTAAAGCGAGTTGCACCTATAGTATTCCCGTAGCGACGCTCCCATGCATCCATCCTAGGAACGTTGAAGAAAACGAGGCGATTGCGGAGTTCCTGACGGAGTTGAATGTCCGACATTCTTCTTTGCTGATTGCGGCCCGAAGGTGAAGGGACCAAACTTAGCCACTCGTCGCATTCGGTTCTGGCAACTACTTCAATAGCTCGATCCAGAGCTGCATCGAAGTTTGCTTGACGGCGCAACCAGAATTCCTTGCTTGCACCTAGCTTGCTCGCCAGAGCGCTAGCTATGCCCTCGTCGATCGCACAAGTTCCATCGAGAATTGATCTCAGCGTGTTTAGACCGTCGGTCAACGAACCCGCGACCTCGGCAGGCGTCAGTCCACGCCGCTTCATTAAGACCCGCACGCTGTCGCCGGGTTTCGAGAACCAGTCAGCATTGGACTGGGAATCCATCAGCTGGGCCTCTCTATGCTGGTTAGCTTCAGTCGTGACACGGTCTGCCATTCTATAGCGCCCTCGGCGTCGAGGGCGAATCGGTTTCCCACCGGCATAAAGATTGCTCGCAGACCGGAGCCGAAGTCGAGCGACATAGTGCCGTCCCCTGAAACCTGGGCTTCCGGGCCATATATGTCGATCACCTCTTGGCAATTTTCAGCGGCTTCGATGTCTGCGATCAACGTAATGAGCGCAACGCCGTCCAAATGGCCATAGGCATCTACCGCGGTCGCGTACTCGCAACAGCGCTTTTGAAGCTCGATCGTCTCAAATGAAATGATGACCATCGACTCGATGTCTCGAATGACCAGCTCGTGTCAATCGTAGTTCTATTGCGGCAGCGCTGAGTTCGGCCGCCTGTTCGCTTGCTTTGCACGGATCAGTTCAATACGGCGCCAGTTTCGATCCAGTTCAGCCTCTGCTGCCTCATCAAGATCGATTTGCATCGCGTGGCACAGGCCAGCTAATGTGACCATCACTCCTCCCACTTCTTGGCGTCGATTCCCGACTTCGCGCGCGAAAACATAATCGACGAGTTCCAGGGCCTCGCGCTTGCTACACCCTGCCGCTTGAGCCAACTCAAGAGACTCTTCAAGAAATCTGTGCATACGTTCCTGCTGGTCGTTGACCGAACTCGTTGGAAAACAGGCACGTAGCCATTCCACCACCCTCCGCTGGAAGCTCATTGATTGGTCCCTCTTCTCACAATTTTAAGTTTCGGGCAGGGTAGACGACAAATCTCGGAATATCTGCCTGGGGCGGGCCATATCCACAGGTTCGATCTAATTGTTGATCCTGGGTAGCAGCCTGATTAGCCTCTTCCTATTGGGTCATTTCACCGTATTTGAAAAATTTATCAGCATGCAGGTACCCTATCGAGGGTTGCCAACGCATTGGCTCAAGATCCGTAGCCGGTCGTCGAACACGTCGAGATCCCGCGCTGCCTGCGCGACGCTGACGCCACGCTCCCGCACCAGCCTCACCGCCTCCAACTTGGACATTCTGCTGAAACGTCTGCGTACCATCCGATGCCTCCTGTTCCATCATGACACCTAAACTCGGTGTCCGTGAAATCGGCAGCAGGCCACCGCATCCGGTCTCAACACATCCCGCGCCGGGGCCGCCGTCAAAAACATCGGCTTGATTAAAATTGTACGGATCGGATTAACGGCGATTTCGCTTGTCGGCCGGATAGTGCGCCATGGTGCGGTCTCAAACCAGTTGCGTTGTCTCATGATCCGGTCCGTTCCCGATTCCTTTCTCCGCCTCGCGCAGGACAGGCGCGGTTCGCTGACCAGCAGTTTCGCGCTGCTGACCGTCCCGGTGCTCGCCATGCTCGGCGGCATGCTGGATTTCGGCGTCGTCACCAATGCGCGCGGAGACATGCAGAACGTGCTCGATGCTGCCGCACTGGCGGTCGCCAAGGATGCCGGCAACATGACCGAGGCGCAGGTTCAGGCCGCGGTCCTGGCCTATTTCAACAGCACCTACACGTCGAAAGACGTGACCGGGATCACCGTCTCGGCCACGCTCGTGAGCGGCAGCGCCGGCGACAAGTCGGTGACGGTGACCGGCACCGGCTCGGTCAAGACGACCTTCCTCGGCCTGCTCGGCATCGACGACCTGACCTTCTCGACCTCGTCGACCGCGACCTGGGGCTCGACCCGGCTTCGTGTCGCGCTGGTGCTCGACAATACCGGCTCGATGAGCAAGTCCGGCAAGATGACGGCGCTGAAGTCGGCGACCAAGACCCTGCTAACGCAGTTGAAGGCCGCGGCGACCAGTACCGAGGATGTCTATGTCTCGATCATCCCCTTCGCCCGCGACGTGAATGTCGGCACCGGCAATGTGGATGCTTCCTGGATCCGCTGGACCGAGTGGGAATCGGAAAACGGCACTTGGACCTGGGTCAAGTCAGGTCGCAGCGGTTACTATGTTTGGAACACGGCAAGCCATAGCACCTGGAACGGCTGCGTCATGGACCGCGACCAGGACTACGACACCAAGGACACCGCGCCGGATAGCGCGACCTCGGGCACGCTCTACCCGGCCGAGCAGTATTCGGACTGCCCTGCTGCCGTGATGGCGCTCTCGAACAACTGGACCTCGCTGAACAGCAAGGTCGACGAGATGACGCCGAACGGCAACACCAACCAGGGCATCGGCCTGCAATGGGGCTTCTCGTCGCTGACCAAGGGGCCGCTGGCGATTCCGAGCAAGGATTCCAGGTACAAATATACCGATGCGATCGTTCTCTTTACCGACGGTCTGAATACCGAGAACCGCTGGTCGAGCAAACAGTCGAGCATCGACGCTCGCCAGAAGAAGACATGCACCAACGTCAAGGCCGCCGGGATCGTCCTCTATACGGTCCAGGTCGACACCTCCGGCACCGACGGCGTATCGACGCTGCTGCAGGATTGCGCCACCGACACGTCGAAATATTTCATGCTGACGTCGTCGGATCAGATCATTTCGACGTTCCAGTCGATCGGAACCTCGCTGTCGCAGTTGCGGCTCTCAAAGTGACGGGCCGCGTCCGGGCCGCCGTCACAGCGAGGCGGCGGCACGGGCAGCTTGGTCGTAATGGCCGCTGAGCGAGCGGATGCGGCGGGCGACCTCGCTGAGCGCGGCACCCTCGACGCCGGTCGACAGCACCGAATCGACCAGCAGCGCCTCCCGGATCTCCGCATATTTCCGGCAGGCCGCTTCCCCGGCCGGCGTGATGGCGGCAAGCTTCTCCTTGCCGCGCCGGCCGCTCTTGACGAGCTTCAGCCGCTCCAGCTTCTTCAGCGCGTAGGCGACCGTGTGGGTGTCCTCGATATTGAGGACGAGGCAGATGTCGGACAGCGTCTTGGCCTTGGCCCGGTGATTGACGTTGTGCAGCACCAGGACGTCGAGCGGCGAGAGGTCCGGCACGCCCGCCGCCGCCATGCAGCGCACGATCCAGCGGTTGAAGGCATGGATATACATGACCATGCCGAACTCGATCTCCGACAGGGCCGGCATGGCCCCGGCGGCGAGATGGCCGGAGGAGACGATCGGGCCGACGGCCGTGTGCCGCGCCCGCGCCCTATCCGCCGCACCGCGCGGAGTTGCAGCGTCTCCTCCAAGCGGCGTGTCGTTCCGGTCCGGCCGGTCGTCGTCCGCCGCCATCACTTCGCTCCGAGCATCTGTTCGGGCAGCCAGGTGACCAGGCCCGGCGCGACGGTGACGAGCACGACCATGGCGATCATGCCGACGAAGAAGGGCAGCGCGGCCAGCGCGACATAGCCCATGTTCTTCCGCGCCAGCGACTGCAGGACGTAGAGGTTGAACCCGACCGGCGGCGTGATCTGCGCCATCTCGACGACCAGCACGATGAAGATGCCGAACCACAGCAGGTCGATGCCCGCCGCCTGCACGGCCGGCAGGATCACCGAGGTGGTCAGCACCACCATCGAGATGCCGTCGATGAAGCAGCCCATGACGATGAAGACGACGGTCAGCGCCGCGATCAGCGCGCCCTGGCTGAGCTGCATATGGCTGATCCAGTCGGCGAAGAGGCGCGGCAGGCCGGTCAGTCCCATCGCGGTCGACATGAAGGCGGCGCCGGTCAGGATCAGGCCGATCATGCAGGAGGTACGCACCGCCCCGGTGACGCTCTGCCAGAAGGTCTCGGTGGTCAGCCCGCCCGTGGCCAGCGCCAGGACCAGCGAGCCGACCACGCCGAGCACGGCGGATTCGGTCGGCGTGGCGTAGCCGCCATAGATCGAGCCGAGCACCAGCACGATCAGAAGGACGGTCGGGATCAGGCGGCGCGACCGGTCGAGCTTCTGCATGAAGCTCATCGGCGCGTCGGCGGGCGGGATGCGCGCCGGCTGCGTCCAGGCATAGACCATCACGATGCCGGAGAAGATCAGCATCAGGACGATGCCGGGGACGACGCCGGCGATGAACAGGCGCGCGATCGAGACCTGCGCGGCGACGCCGTAGACGATCATGATGATCGAGGGCGGGATCAGCAGGCCGAGAGTGCCCGAGCCGGCGAGCGAACCGACCACCATGAAGTCGTCATAGCCGCGCCGGCGCAGTTCCGGGATGGTCATCTTGCCGATCGTCGCCGCCGTGGCGGCGGAGGAGCCGGAAATCGCCGCGAAGATGCCGCAGCCGTAGACGTTGGTGTGCAGCAGCCGGCCCGGCAGCCGCTGCATCCAGGGGGCGAGGCCCTTGAACATGTCCTCGGCCAGCCGCGAGCGGAACAGGATCTCGCCCATCCAGATGAACATCGGCAGCGCCGTCAGCGACCAGGAATTGTTCGCCCCCCAGGTCGAAGTGGCGAACATCAGCCCGGACGGCCGCGTCGTGAAGCTCTCGATGGCGACGAAGCCGACGGCGGCGAGCGCCATGCCGATCCACAGCCCGCTGCCCAGGAAGGCGAACAGGCAGACGGTGAGGAGGATCGCAAGCGTGGTGGGTTCCATGGCGATCGCTCCTCAGCGTTCGAAGGTCGGCGCGTCTTCCGCCGAGGCAGCCGCATGGGCGAGATGGGACGGCGTGCCGCCCTTGAGCGCGCGCAGGAGATCTTCCGCCAGCGCGACGGCAAACACGGCAAGGCCGACGACCATGGAGAGCTGCGGGATCCAGAGCGGAACGGCGACCAGACCCGAGGCGACATCGTGGAAGCGCCAGGAATCGAAGGCCATGCGGCCGCACCAGAAGGTGGCCCAACCGATCGCCACCATGGCGGCCGCGAGCAGAACGGTCTCGAGCCCGTGGCGGACCGGTCCGCCGATCCGGTCGATGATCAGGCCGACGCGAATGTGCTCGCCGCGCCGATAGGCCGGGGCCAGCCCGAGAAACAGGACCGCGACCAGGCCGTAGCCGGAGAAGTCGTCCGAGGCCGGTACCTGGCTGGCGACCAGACGCAGGCCGACATCGGCCAGGATGATGCACCCGATGCCGATCAGAGCGAGACCGGAAAGGATTTCCATCAGCCGGTAGAGGGGGTTGAGGGGCGACGAGGTCACGGCGGCGGGGCTCCCGGACGGATGCGGCGGTCGGACGGGAAAAGGGCCGGAGCGTCGCCGCCCCGGCCCTTGCGGATCACTTCTTGAAGGCCTCGATGATGGCCTTGCCGTCCGGACCGGCCTTGTCGGCCCATTCGGTCGCCATGGTCTCGCCGATCTTGGTCAGTTCCGCCGCCATCGTGGCGGTCGGCGCGCCGACCTTCATGCCCTTCTCGGCCATGGTCTTCTTGAAGCCCTCGTTGAGCTTCTCGGACTCGGCCCATCCGCGCGCCTCGGCAGCCGCCGCCGCCGCCAGCACCGCCTTGCGGTCGGCCTCGGACAGGGCGTCGAAGGCGGCCTTGTTGGCGAAGACGATGTTCTGCGGCAGGAAGGCCTGCGTGTCGTAGTAGTTGGAAAGGTAGTCCCAGGCCTGGGTGTCGACGCCGGTGGCGCCCGACGAGATCATCGCCTCGGCGAGGCCGGCGCGGAAGGCCTGCGGCAGTTCGGCCTGCTGGACGGTCACCGGCGAGGCGCCGAGCAACTGGGCGAAGCGGGCGGTGGCCGGATTGTAGGAGCGGAACTTCAGGCCTTTCAGGTCGGCCAGCGCGGCCATGTCCTTCTTGGCATAGACACCCTGCGGCGGCCAGGCGACCGAGTAGAGCAGGATCATGCCCTGCTTCTCCAGCCGGGCGGAAAGCGCCGGCTTGGCGATGGCATAGAGCTTCTTGGCCTGCGCGTAGCTGGTGGCCAGGCCCGGGATGGAATCGAAGGCGAAGATCGCATCCTCGTTGCCGAGGGTGGAGACGAGCAGTTCGCCGATCTGAACCGTGCCGGTCTGCACGCCGCGCTTGATCTCGGGCAGCTTCAGCAGCGACGCGTTCGAATGGACCGTGATGGCGAGCCGGCCGCCGGTCGCCTTGCCGACCTCGTCGACGAACAGGCGGTTGTTGGCGGTGTGGAAGTTGCCGTCCGGATAGGGCGTCGGCATGTCCCACTTGACGGTCTGCGCCGAGGCGGCGCCGGAGAGCGATACGGCGACGAGGCCGGCGATGAGGCTGGCGAAGACTGATTTCACGATGTCCTCCGTCAAAGATTCCGGCCTGCCGCGTGGCGTCCGGACCCTGACCGGACTGTTCCATCGGCCTGCCGTCTTGTCAACAAAATCTCGACAAGTTATCGTCGTTTTCAAATCGAATGGCTCGAGGCTGGTTATGGCGAAAGTTTGGGACTTCTGGATCGATCGCGGCGGCACCTTCACGGACGTGATCGGGCGCGATCCGGCTGGCAAGATCCATGCCCTCAAGCTGCTGTCCGAAAACCCCGAAGCCTACCGGGATGCGGCGGTGGCCGGCATCCGCGCCCATCTCGGGCTCGCCGCCGGGGCGCCGATCCCGGCCGGCCTGGTCGGCGAGGTGCGCATGGGCACGACGGTCGCCACCAACGCGCTCCTGGAGCGCAAGGGTGACCGCACGCTGTTCGTCACCACGCGCGGCTTCCGCGACAGCCTGGAGATCGCCTACCAGGACCGCCCGGACATCTTCGCCAAGGCGATCATCAAGCCCGAGCAGCTCTACGAGCGCGTCGTCGAGGTCGACGAGCGCGTGCTGGCCGACGGCACCGTGGAACGGCCGCTCGATCTCGCCGGCGCCCGCGCTGCGCTGACGGCGGCCCGCGCCGACGGCTTCGATGCGGTCGCCATCTCGCTGATGCATGCCTGGCGGCACACCGCCCACGAGAAGGCGCTCGCCGCCCTCGCCCGCGAACTCGGCTTCGCGCAGGTCTCGGTTGGCCACGAGGTCTCGCCGCTGATCAAGCTGGTCGGGCGCGGCGACACGACCGTGGTCGACGCCTATCTGTCGCCGATCCTCGCCCGCTATGTCGGCCAGGTCGCCGAGGAGCTCGATGTCGAGCGCTCGGGCGCGCGGCTGATGTTCATGATGTCGTCGGGCGGGCTGACCGCCGCCAACCTGTTCCAGGGCAAGGACGCGATCCTGTCCGGGCCGGCGGGCGGCGTGGTCGGCCTCGCCGAGACCGGCCGGTCGGCCGGCTTCGAGCGCGTCATCGGCTTCGACATGGGCGGCACCTCGACCGACGTTGCCCATTATGACGGCGCCTATGAGCGCGCCTTCGACACCGAGGTCGCCGGCGTGCGCATCCGGGCGCCGATGATGCTGATCCACACGGTGGCGGCGGGCGGTGGTTCGATCCTGCATTTCGACGGCGCCCGCTTCCGGGTCGGGCCGGATTCGGCCGGCGCCAATCCGGGTCCGGCCTGCTACCGGCGCGGCGGCCCGCTCGCGGTGACCGACGCCAACGTCATGGTCGGCAAGCTGATCCCGGACTATTTCCCGGCCATTTTCGGCCCCGGCCAGGACCGGCCGCTCGATGCCGAGACGGTGCGCGACCGCTTCGCGGCGTTGGCGGCGCAGGTCGGCGACGGACGCAGCGCCGAGGAGGTCGCCGACGGTTTCATCCAGATCGCTATCGCCAACATGGCCGAGGCGATCAAGCGCATCTCGGTGCAGCGCGGCTACGACGTGACCGGCTACGTCCTCAACTGCTTCGGCGGCGCCGGCGGCCAGCATGCCTGCCTGGTCGCCGACGCGCTCGGCATGACGCGCGTGCTGATCCATCCGCTCTCTGGCCTGCTCTCCGCCTACGGCATGGGCCTCGCCGACATCCGCGCCACGCGGGTGCAGGCGCTCGGCGCGGCGCTCGAGGGTTCGGACGCGGCCATCGAGACTTTGGGCGAGGCGCTCGGCACGGTCTGCCGGCAGGAACTCGACGGCCAGGGCGTACCGGCCGACGAGGTCACGACCCATGTCCGCGCCCATATCCGCTATCAGGGCACCGACACGGCGCTGGAGGTCGCCGCCTATGACGTGGCCGGCGGTCGGATCGTCGCCGACCATCGCCCGGCCATGCGCGAGGCTTTTCTCACCGCCCACAAGGCCCGCTTCGGCTTCGTCGATGCCGACAAGCCGATGGTGGTCGACGCAGTCTCGGTCGAGGCGATCGGCGGGGCGGCCCGCTTCGTCGAGCCGGAGCGGCCCGAGACCGCCACGGGTGCGCCCGAGCCGGCGCGGCGGACGCGCTTCTTCAGCCGCGGCCGCTGGCGCGAGGCCGGCGTCTTCACCCGCGACCGGCTCGCCCCCGGCCATGCGATCCCGGGACCGGCGATCATCATCGAGCCGAACCAGACCATCGTGGTTGAGGACGGCTGGCGCGCGCGCCTGACGGCCCGCGACCATCTGGTGCTCGACCGGACCGAGGCGATGGTCCACCGCGCTGCGGTCGGCACCACGGCCGATCCGGTGATGCTGGAGATCTTCAACAATCTCTTCATGTCGATCGCCGAGCAGATGGGCGTCACGCTGCAGAACACCGCCTATTCGGTCAACATCAAGGAGCGGCTCGACTTCTCCTGCGCGGTATTCGACCGCGACGGCGCGCTGGTCGCCAACGCGCCGCACATGCCGGTGCATCTCGGCTCGATGGACCGCTCGGTCGAGACGGTCATCCGCCAGAACCCGGTGATCCGGCCGGGCGACGTCTTCGCCCTGAACGCGCCCTACAACGGCGGCACGCATCTGCCCGACATCACCGTCTGCACGCCGGTCTTCGACGCGGCGGGCGAGCGCATCCAGTTCTGGGTGGCGAGCCGCGGCCATCACGCCGATGTCGGCGGCATCGCGCCCGGCTCCATGTCGCCGCGCGCGACCCGGATTGAGGAGGAAGGCGTCTATATCGACAATTTCAAGCTCGTCGAGGAAGGCCGCTTCCGCGAGGCGGAGTTGGTCGAACTCCTGACCGGCGGCCCCTACCCGGTCCGCAACGTCGTGCAGAACGTCAACGACCTGAAGGCGCAGATCGCCGCCAACGCCAAGGGCCTGGCGGAACTGCGCAAGATGATCGCCCATTTCGGGCTCGACGTGGTCGAGGCCTATATGGGCCATGTCCAGGACAATGCGGCGGAGAGCGTGCGCCGGGTGCTCGACCGGCTCGCCGACGGCGCCTTCGAGTTGGAGATGGACCAGGGCTGCGTCATCAAGGTGCGCATCACGGTCGACCGTGCGGCACGGCGCGCGACCGTCGACTTCACCGGCACTTCGGCGCAGCGCGACGACAACTTCAACGCCCCCGCCCCGGTCACGCGCGCGGCGGTGCTCTACGTCTTCCGGGTCATGGTCGACGATGCCATCCCGATGAATGCCGGCTGCCTGCGGCCGATCGACATCGTCGTGCCGGAGGCGACCATGCTCAGCCCGCGCTATCCGGCGGCGGTCGTGGCCGGCAATGTCGAGGTCAGCCAGGCGGTCACCAACGCGCTGTTCGGCGCGCTCGGCGCCATGTCGTGCAGCCAAGGCACCATGAACAACCTGACCTTCGGCAACGACCGCTACCAGTATTACGAGACCATCTGCTCCGGCGCCCCGGCCGGCCCGACCTGGGACGGCGCCCATGCAGTCCATGTCCACATGACCAATTCGCGCCTGACCGATCCGGAGATCCTGGAGACGCGCTTTCCGGTCGTGCTGGAGGAATTCGTCGTCCGCCGCGGTTCGGGCGGGCGCGGCGCGCATCCGGGCGGCGACGGCACGCGGCGCACGATCCGCTTCCTGGAACGGATGGACTGCGCGGTCCTCTCCGGCCACCGCCGGGTCCATCCCTTCGGCATGGCCGGCGGCGGCCCCGGCGAACTCGGCTCCAACACGGTGCGCCGCCTGGACGGTTCGACCGAGGATCTCGGCGGCTGCGGACAGACCGTGCTGGAGCCCGGCGAGGCGATCACGGTGGTGACGCCGACTTCCGGAGGCTATGGGGCGGCGTGAGCGCTACGGCGTTCGCTGGAGCGGCCGGACGACCCGGAAACCGATGGTGATCGCGGCCGTGGCGGGAGCTGTCGTGGCCCGGGACGCCACCCTCATGTCGACGCCGCCTTTGCCCCAAGACCCTCCGCGCGCGACCCGGTTCCCGCAGTTCGCAAAATCGTGCGCGGACACATCGGCAATCGGAACCGAATAGGTCAACGCACTGTAACAGTCCGCCACCCACTGATAGACATTGCCCTGCATGTCATAGAGGCCGAAGGCGTTGGGCGCGAACTTGCCGACTGGAGACACGCCCGGATAGCCGTCGTCGCATTCGATACTGGCAGCAGTGGCCTTGAACGCCCGTTTCGCCGAAAGGTCGTAGACATTGGCATAGCGGCAGAGCGATTTTTCGTCGTCGCCATGCGCATAGCGTCGCGACGGGGCGGATTCGTCCGTGACCCCGCGTGCGGCATATTCCCATTCCGCTTCGCTCGGCAGGCGGTAGTGCTGCCCCGAATGCCGGGTCAGCCACTCGGTATAGGCTTTGGCATCGAACCAGGACACGCAGGTGACCGGATCCGAGATCTTGTCGACGAACTGCGTCCAGGTGCCGCCGACCTTCTGGCAATTCGTCTTCGACTGATAGTTGCCGATGATGCCGAAGGACTGGAACTGCCGGACCGTGATCGGGAACTTGGAGACGGCGAACGGCCGATGGATCGGAATGACCCGCTGCGGTCCCTCGTCGTCGTGCCGGCCCGCCTCGGTCGGCGGCGAACCCATCCGGAAGCGGCCGGTCGGCAGGACCACCATGACCGGGCATACGTCGCATTCGCGGAATTCGTCGCCTGGCCTCAGGCAACTCTCGTCGAAGGCCGACAGCGTTGCGGGTGGACCGGCGAGCCTTTGCCACACCTTGCCGCATGTCTCTTCAACCCTGCCGGACGCGGGACGATCCGGCTTGCCTACCGGCCCCTCTGGCTGGCCTGCTGGCCCCTCCGGCCGGCCGGTCGGAAGAACGGCGGCAAGCTTGCCGCGTTCGGCGCGCGCCCAGACGGCGTAGCGGCCCGTCCCATGCCGTTCAAGGAAGGCATCCCAGGCCTCCACGGTGGCGATCCGCGCGGCGATCTGGAAGTCGCCCTGCGCCAAGGCATCCAGGTCGGGGGTTTGGGCGGGGGGCGGATTGCCGGTCGTCGTGGTCGCAACCATCGTGGTGGTGGTGGCGTTGGTCGCAGCTGACTTCTCGACCAGCACGACATCCTCGCCGCCCATGCGCGGGAAGTAGACGGCTGGCTCCTGCGGGCCGGTGGGCTCCGCCGCGGTGGCGCGGCGGACATCGTCATAGACGAAGCCGAACAGGCGCCGCACGTCGACACCGGGCTCGACCAGCCGTTTCATCAGCGCGCTCGCATAGGGGCTGTTCTCCCCCTGGCCGTCCCCGGCGGTCTTGCCCTCCGCGGCCGAAAAGGCGATCACCTCGGCGGCGTCGGCTTCGACGCGACCGAGACCGCGGCCCGGGACGACCGAGCGGCGGGAGACCGTCATCCGCTTCACGAAGGGATTGTCGCGGCAGGCATCGAGGATCACGACCCTGAGCCGCCCGGCACCGGCAACCGCATCGCGGACCCGCTGCAGGCCGAGCGCCTCGTCCTCGACATCGGCGCTCGACGCCAGGGCGGCGTCGGTCGGGATCAGCCAGTTGCCGCCGCCGACCTCCATGCCGTGACCGGCGAAGTAGACGAGCGCGACATCGGCCCGCTCCGCCTTCGACGCGAATTGCCTGAGCGCGTCGCGCATCCGCCGTCGATCGAGATCGGAATGGAACGTGACGTCGAACCCGGCCCCCGCCAGCAGCTTGGCGATGGCCGCGGCGTCCCGGGGTGGATTCCGGAGCGGTTCGACAAATCTGTAGGCGCCGTTGCCGATCACCAGAGCCACCCGCGTCTCGGCGCGCGCGCCACCGATCGAGAGCGCGAACAGAACGCAGATCAAGACGAGCCGTAGGATCATGGGCCGGTTCCGCGCGACAGAAACGACTGGTTCGACCCGAAATAGAGCAAAGCCGGCCGACCGCCGCAATCGGCCCACGCCCCAAATCGTTTGCAGCGCATGGGGTTGAGGAGTTCGACCCAGCCTGCCCCACGGCTCTTTCCCGTTGTCCCCCTTGGGCGGAGAAGGGGATAACGCGTTGAGGGATTGGAGAAATCGATTGTGCCGCTCCCGCGGCTCCTTCCCCTTCGCCCCCTGCAAAGGGGGGAAGGTGGCCGCAGGCCGGATGAGGGGCCTGGATGCCGCAGCCTTGCGACAGACCGGTGGCCCGGATCGGCAGGCCGGCGGCCGGACGGCCAACCCGGCATATTGACGCGCGATCGCCCCCCTCATCCGCCCTTCGGGCACCTTCTCCCCCCTTGGGGGGCGAAGGGGATAACGCGCGGGGGGAATTGCGGAAAGCGGCCCGGCCGAGCCCGCGACTCCTTCCCCTTCTCCCCTCAAGGGGGGAGAAGGTGGCCGAAGGCCGGATGAGGGGGTAGATTTGGAAACGCTTGCAGAATCATCGGCCTAAGCTGCCGGATCTCGACCGGATGACTGCGGGCCGCGGACGGTCGGCGCTTCCGTCTCCCTGCGCCGTCCCGTCCGGCATCGTCAGATCTTGGTGATCTTCACCGAGACGGGATCGCTGCCCGGGAAGCTCTCCTCGATGCCCTCGTCGAGGCGCTTGTCCTCGCGGGCCTTGGTGTCTTCCATCTTGGGCTTCTCCTTGAGCGGCACCTGTTCGACCTCGTCCTTGCGAATCGTGCGGGGCTTGATCTGCATGGGGTGTCCCTCCGGGTTCCGGCGGCCGGCACGGGCCGGCGCCTCTCTGAGGTCAACCCGCGAACGGGCCGGAACGTTCCCGCCGCCGGACAATCCGGGCCGCGACCCTCACCAACCCGGGCGAAAGCTCAGCGAGACGCGCGTGACGAGGGCGTCGTAGCGCCGCTCGTCGCGGCGCGGGTAGCGCAGTTCGACGCCGTGCACGCCGTCGCGGCCGCGCGCCAGGCGCAGGTAGAAGACCTCGTCGCCGCGGTTGCCGGAAATCACCAGATGGCCGTTGCGGGTCAGGCGCCGGTAGCCGACCGGCGGGCTGCCGGCCTCGCGCAGATAGTCGGCGGCGACGGCGGTGAGCGGGCGCCCGGCCGGATCCGGCAGGGCGAAGGCGGAAAGCCGCAGGGTGCCGTCGGCGGAGGCCAGCGTCTCGCCGGCCCCGTCGGGCAGCGCCGTTCCGGCGACGAAGAGCCCGGCCGGATAGTCGAAGGCGAAGCCGTGCCGCTCGCTGCGATAGGGTCGCCAGTCCGGCGTCAGGGTGCCGGTCCCCCGCGAGGGGCCTGCCAGGGCCGGCTGTCCCGCAAGGTCCGGATCGCCGACGATAGCCGGGTTTCGCGCGAGATCCGGCATGTCGACATCCGCTGGGGGCCCGGCTGGGGCCGGGGTGCCGGAGCCAGCCGGGGTCCCGGCCGGGGCCCGATCAGCGCCGTCGCCGAATTCGGCCCGGGCGCGGTCGCGCAGGCTCATGCCGGACGGTTCGAAGCGCTCCGCCGCCGACAGCCCGGCCGTCAGGACCGGAAGCAGACAGCAGGCCAGGACGGTGCGGCGCAGGACGGCACGGGTGGGCATCGGCATCCTCGTGAGTTCCTCGAGGCCGCCCGAAGGCCGGTCTCAGCGCGGCGGCGGGGCGGTTCGGGCGATCCTCAAATGAAACGGCGCCGGCCTTGAGGCCGACGCCGCTCGTTTTCATGGCGAAGATGAACGTCAGATCTTGTCGATGTTCTTCTTCACGGCATCCTTGGCTTCGCCGACGGCCTTCTGCGCTTCGCCCTTGCGCTCCTGCACCCAGCCCTCGGCTTGCAGTTCCTTGTCGTCGGTCGCCTTGCCGATACCCTGCTTGACATTGCCGATCGCCTCGTTGGCGACGCCCTTAACCTTGTCGGTCATGCTGCCCATGGGAAAGCTCTCCGTTGTCTGGTGCTCGGTTACGCGCCGTTTTCTTGCGCGTGGCGATGTCCTGACAACGTCCCCACGGGGGCGGGGTTCCATGCTGTCGCCGAAAATCGCGTTGGCCCGATCGGGCTCAGCACTCCGGCACATTGACGGCGAGGCCGCCGAGGGAGGTTTCCTTGTACTTGGTGGCCATGTCCTTGCCGGTCTGGTGCATGGTCGCGATGACCTGGTCCAGGCTGACGCGGTGCGTGCCGTCGCCCTTCAGCGCCATCGAGGCGGCGTTGATCGCCTTGATCGCCCCGAAAGCGTTGCGCTCGATGCAGGGGATCTGGACGAGCCCGCCGATCGGGTCGCAGGTCATGCCGAGATGATGCTCCATGCCGATCTCGGCGGCATTCTCGATCTGCTCGTTGGAGCCGCCGAGCGCAGCGGCGAGCCCGGCGGCCGCCATCGAGCAGGCGACGCCGACCTCGCCCTGGCAGCCGACCTCGGCACCCGAGATGGAGGCATTGAGTTTGAACAGGCCGCCGATCGCGGTCGCGGTCAAAAGGAAGGCATGGATTCCGTCTTCATTCGCGCCTTCGCAGAAGTCGCGGTAGTAGCGCAGCACCGCCGGCACGACCCCGGCCGCCCCGTTGGTCGGCGCGGTGACGACCCGGCCGCCGGCGGCATTCTCCTCGTTCACCGCCATGGCGAACAGGCTGACCCAGTCCATCACCTCATGCGGCATGCGATGGTTGGCCCGGCGGTCCTGCTCCAGCCGCTCGGCGAAGGGGCGCGCACGGCGCTTGACCTTGAGCCCGCCGGGCAGTTCGCCGTCATGGCGCATGCCGCGCTCGATGCACAGGAACATGGTCTCGGCGATCCGGTCGAGATGCGCCGTCACCCGCTCGGCGCGGCGCTGGGCGCATTCGTTCGCCCAGACCATGGCGGCGATCGTCTGGCCCGACCTCTGGCCCATGGCGAGCAGCTGGTCGCCGGAGCGGTAGGGAAAGGGCAGCGGCGTCTCGTCCTCGGCGCCGACCAGATCCTCGCCGGCCCGGACCACGAAGCCGCCGCCGATCGAATACCAGGTCTCCTCGGCGAGCGTCCGGCCGTCGGCCGCGAAGGCCGCGAAGGTCATCGTGTTCGGGTGGCCCTCGGTCGGCGTGACGAAATCGAACACGATGTCGCGCGCGGGGTCGAATTCAATAATCCGGTTGGCGACCGGGAGGAGCTTGTCGGCTTCGACCGCCTCCAGATGAAGACGGGCCTCATCGGGTTCGACCTGGTCGGGGATCTGGCCGGTCAATCCCATGATCACGGCCTTGTCAGTGCCGTGGCCCTTGCCGGTCCAGGCGAGCGAGCCGTAGAGGCGCACCTCGACGCGCTTGAAGCGCTCGCCGACCAGCCCGTCCGCGAAGGACTTGGCGGCCCGCATCGGTCCGACGGTATGCGAGGAGGACGGCCCGATGCCGATCTTGAAGAGGTCGAAGACGCTGATCATCGATGGCCCGCCCTGCCCGTCGCCGTCCATGCCCGCCCTGGCGATCGCCGGAAGCAGCGGCCCCACCCGCCGCTCCGGCCCGTCACCCTTGCTTCAAGCGTATTCCCGCGCCGCCTCGGCCAGGAAGCCGAGCAGATAGGGCGCGAAGGAGCGCCAGCCCTCGATATGGAACCGGTCGGCGGCCTGGCGCCAGAGCACGATCTCGGCCTTGCCGAGCAGGGTGCGGGTGCACATGCCGACCGGGAAGGCCGACGGATGCAGGTCGAGCGGGCAGCCGGCATTGAGCACGTCGACGGCGCGGGCGCCCGACAGGATCAGCCCGGTGTTGCGGTGCCCGACATCGACCGCACTGTGCGGCTCGGCGACCGCGCCGGCAATGGCGGCGAGGATCGCCTCACCTTCTCCGTCGCGGCCGATCAGCAGCCATTCGTCCGGGCCGAGCCAGAGCGCGGCGCGGCCGCCGGCCTCGCCGGCACGCATCGGCACGGTCGACAGGGGCGCGCCGAAGGCCGCGGAGACGGCCGCGGCTGCCGCCGGGCTGCCGCGGAACAGGATGCGGGCGAGCGGACCGGTCGGCACCGCCTTGACGCGCGAGGTGGCCGGAAAGGCCGGCAGGCCCTCGAAGGCGCCGATGCGCCTGATCTCAGGGGTCAAGGCGACCTCCCTCCTTGTCGTAGAAGACCGGGTCGACCACCGTCACGGCAATCGCACCGCCCGGCATGGGCACATGCAGCGTCTCACCGAGCCGCGACCGGCCGCGCTCGACCATGGCGAGCGCGATCGAGCGGCCGAGCACCGCGGAATGGTAGGCCGAGGTGACGTGGCCGATGGCATGGGTGCGCGGCGCCGGATCGGCTTCCTGCGTGATCTGCGCCCCCTCCTCCAGCACGACCTTCGGATCGACCGTGGCGAGGCCGACCAGCTGGGTGCGGCCGGGCTTCAGGAGGTCGGCGCGGGCGAGGCCGCGCTTGCCGACGAAGTCCGGCTTCGACTTGCCGACCGCCCAGCCGACGCCGGCCTCGTCGGGCGTCACCGTGCCGTCGGTATCCTGGCCGACGATGATGTAGCCCTTCTCGGCGCGCAGCACATGCATGGCCTCGGTGCCGTAGGGACAGCCGCCGAGCGCGACGACCCGGGTATGCACGGCCTCCCAGATCGCCTTGCCATAGGCCGCCGGCACGTTGATCTCGAAGCCGAGTTCGCCGGTGAAGCTCATGCGGAACAGGCGGCAGGGCACGCCCAGGATGGTACCGATGCGCACGCTCATATGCGGCATGGCGGCCTTGGAGACGTCGATGCCCTCGATCAGCGGCGCGATCGCCTCGCGCGCCTTCGGGCCCTGGACGGCGATCACCGCCCACTGCTCGCTGGTCGAGGTCAGCCAGACTTTCAGGTCGGGCCACTCGGTCTGGAGATAGTCCTCCATATGCGAGAGCACGCGCGGGGCGCCGCCGGTGGTGGTCGTGACATGGAAGCGGTCGGCGGCGATGCGGCCGACGACGCCGTCGTCATAGACGAAGCCGTCGTCGCGGCACATGATGCCGTAACGGCAGCGACCGACCTCGAGCTTCAGGAACGGATTGACGTAGATCCGGTGCATGAACTCGGCCGCATCCGGCCCCACCACCTCGATCTTGCCGAGCGTCGAGGCATCGAAGATGCCAACCGCCGAGCGTACCGTCCGGCATTCGCGGTCGACCGCCTGGTGCATGGTCTCGCCCGAGCGCGGGAAGTACCACGCCCGCTTCCACAGGCCGACATTCTCGAACTCAGCGCCCGCCGCCGCGGCCCAGTCGTGGGTCGAGGTCTTGCGCACCGGATCGAACAGGTCGCCGCGCGAGGTGTTGGCGAAGATGCCGAAGGTCGTCGGCGTATAGGGCATGCGGAAGGTGGTCAGGCCGACCGCCGGGATCGGCTTGTCGAGCGCGCCGGCCGCGATGGCGAGCGCGTTCATGTTGGAGGTCTTGCCCTGGTCGGTCGCCATGCCGGTGGTGGTGTAGCGCTTGACATGCTCGATCGAGCGGAAGCCCTCGCGCACGGCGAGCTTGATGTCCTTGGCGGTCACGTCGTGCTGGAAGTCGACGAAGGCCTTGACCCGGCCGGGATTGCGGTCGTGCGGCAGGGCGCCGAGTACCTGGCCGTCCGGCGTCGTGGCGCCGGCGACCGCGAAGGTCTTCGTGCCGCGGGTGGCGAGGCCCGCCGCGCGCGCGGCGCTCTCGCCGGCCGCATAGCCCTCGTCCAGCACGGCGCCGAGCGCCATTGTGCCGTTGCAGGCGCCGGCCGAGCGCTCGTGCTCGGCCGAAAGGCCCGGCAGGTAGCGGCCGGTCGCCTCATCGAAGCGCAACTTGCCGCGCGACTGGGAGAACATGTGCAGGGTCGGCGTCCAGCCGCCCGACATGAGCAGGCTGTCGCAGGGTAGCACCGCATCGTGACGGACCGAGCCGTCGGCCTGGACATGGCCGAACTCGACCGAGGCGACGCGCAGCCGGCCGCGCGTGCCGGTGACGGTCGCGCCGGTCTCGACCCGGATGCCGGCGGCCCTTGCGGCCGCCGTCAAGGCGCCGCCTTCGCGGCGGATGTCGAGGATCGCCGGCACTTCGACGCCGGCGCGGTGCAGGTCGAGCGCGGCCAGATAGGCGCTGTCGCAGGCGGTCGCGACGACCGTCTTGCGGCCGGCCATGACGCCGTATCGGTTCAGGTAGGTGCGGCCGGCATCGGCGAACAGGATGCCGGGCCGGTCGTTCTCGGGGAAGACCAACGGGCGCTCGATGGCGCCGGTCGCGATGACGACCTGCTTGGCGCGCACCTGCCACATCCGCTCGCGCGGGCTCGCGGCCGGCGGGGCCGCCATGTGGTCGGTGATGCGCTCGGCCAGCGCGACGAAATTGTCGGCGAAATAGCCGAAGGCCGTGGTGCGGGTCAGGCAGGTGACCCGGTCTGACAGGGCCAGCGCCATGATCACGTCGGTCGACCATTGCCGGCCGCTCTGGCCCTCGATGGCCACGTCCGGATCGGACAGGAGCGAGCCGCCCATCTCGGCCTGCTCGTCGCACAGGATGACGCGGGCGCCGGATTCCATGGCGGCGAGCGCGGCGGCGAGGCCGGCCGGGCCGGCGCCGATGACCAGCACGTCGCAATGGGCGAAGCGCGACTGGTAGCGGTCTGGATCGGGCAGCTCCGGCGCCTTGCCGAGGCCGGCGGCGGCGCGGATGCGCGGCTCGTAGACCGACTTCCAGAACTTCGCCGGCCACATGAAGGTCTTGTAGTAGAAGCCGGAGACGAAGATCGGCGACAAGAGGTCGTTGACCGCGCTGGCGTCGAAGGCGAGGCTCGGCCAGCGGTTCTGGCTCTCCGCCGTCATGCCTTCGTAGATCTCGACCTGCGTCGCACGCAGGTTCGGCGTCGAGCGGGCGGCATCGCGCGAGACGGTGACGAGCGCGTTCGGCTCCTCGGCGCCCGCGGTCAGGATGCCGCGCGGGCGGTGATACTTGAACGAGCGGCCGACCAGATGGACGCCGTTGGCGAGCAGCGCCGAGGCGAGCGTGTCGCCCTCGTAGCCGGTCAGCGCGCGGCCATCGAAGCGGAAGGCGACCGGCTTGTTGCGCTTGATGCGCCCGCCCTCAGGGCGGCGGAAGGTCTGGCTCATCGTCCCGCCTCCCTGGCGGCCAGATCGGCGGCGAGCGCCGCCAGATCGGGCTTCGGCGCGCCGACCTCGTAGACGGTCACGAACTTGTCGGTGACGGTGTGGCGGACCGCATTGAAGAAGCGCGCGCAGCCATGGACATGGCGCCAGCGCTCCGCGATCAGCCCCTTCGGGTTGGAGCGCAGATACAGGAAGGCCGCCATGTCGTCGTCGGTCGTGCCCTCGGGCGTCGGCCGCGCGATATGGGCCTCGCCCATGTTGCGGAACTCGATCTCGGGCCGCGGCCCGCAGATGGGACAGGTGATGAGCAGCATGGTTTCGACCGGGCTCTGGATCAGTGTGCGACGGCGGCAGCCGCGGCTTCGTCGATGAGACGGCCGTCGCGGAAGCGTTCGAGCGTGAACGGGGCGTTCTTCGGGTGCGGCGCGTCGCGCGCGATCGTATGGGCGAAGACGTGGCCCGAACCCGGCGTCGCCTTGAAGCCGCCGGTGCCCCAGCCGCAATTGACGAAAAGGCCCGGGACCGGCGTCTTGGCCAGGATCGGCGAGCGGTCCGGCGTCACGTCGACGATGCCGCCCCAGTTGCGTAGCATGCGCACCCGGCGGAACATCGGGAACAGTTCGCAGATCGCGTCGAGCGTGTGGGTGGTGATGTGCAGGCCGCCGGTCTGCGAATAGGACACATACTGGTCGGTGCCAGCGCCGATGACCAGATCGCCCTTGTCGGACTGGGAGATGTAGGCGTGGATGGTGTTCGACATCACCACGCAGGGGAAGACCGGCTTCAGGGGCTCGGAGACCAGCGCCTGCAGCGGATAGCTCTCCAGCGGCATGCGCACGCCGGCCATGCCCATCACCACCGAGGTGTGACCGGCCGCGACGACGCCGATCTTCTTGGCCCCGATCGGCCCCTTGGTGGTCTCGATGCCGGTGACCGCGCCGTCCGGCCCGCGCCGGATCGCCGTGACTTCGCAGTTCTGGATGATGTCGACGCCGAGCGCGGAGGCGGCGCGGGCATAGCCCCAGGCGACTGCATCGTGGCGGGCGACGCCGCCCTTGCGCTGCAGGGCCGCACCCATCACCGGGTAGCGGATGTCCTTGGATATGTTCAGCGGCGGGCAGAAGGCCTTGGCCTCTTCCGGCGACAGCCATTCGTTCTGGATGCCGGCCAGCCGGTTGGCATGGACGTGGCGCCTGGCGACCTGCACGTCGTGCACGGTATGCGCCAGCATCATGACGCCCCGCGGGGAATACATGACGTTGTAGTTCAGTACCTGGGACAGGTCCTGCCACAGATCGAGCGCGTGATCGTAGAGCGCCTCCGACTCCTCCCAGAGATAGTTGGAGCGGATGATCGTGGTGTTGCGCCCGGTATTGCCGCCGCCAAGCCAGCCGCGCTCGATCACCGCCACATTGGTGATGCCGTGCTCGGCGGCCAGATAGTAGGCCGTGGCAAGGCCGTGGCCGCCGGCGCCGACGATGATCACGTCATAGGCGGCCTTCGGCTCCGGCGAACGCCACTGTTCCGGCCAGCCGGTATGGGCCGAGAAGGCGTTGCGGAGAAGCGAAGCGAACGAGAAGCGCAAGGGGCGAACTCCGGAAAGCGCAGCAGATTCGAGCGGCCCGGCTGGCATGCCGGCGCGGCCGATCCGTCCGGATAACCGCACGGCAAGCCCCCGCGGGCTTGTGCCGATGCGACGGGCCGGGCGTCGTTTTCCGACAAGACCGGCCGCATGGGCTGTTGATATCCCGCCCGGCTTCGGATTTGGTTCCGCCTGCGGCGTGCCGACGCTTTGAAGGTCCGAGGAATGCGGTCTATGGCTTGTGCTGGTCCGCCAGAAGACCAGTCGCGGCAGACGCACGCCGCACGAGGGAAACCGCCATGGCCCGCATGGAAACGCTCGAACTCGTCCGCGCCTACTACGACTGTTTCAATGCCCGCGACATCCCGGGCACGCTCGCGCTTTTGACCGACGACGTGATTCACGACGTGAGTCAGGGGGGCCGCGAGATCGGCAAGGCGGACTTCGCCCTCTGCATGGAGCGGATGAACCGCTGCTATCACGAGCAGGTCGGCGACCTGGTGGTGATGGCGACGGACGGCGGCGAAAATGCCGCAGCGGAATTCACGGTCGACGGCCGCTATCTCGAAACCGACCGCGCCCATCCGTCCGAGATCGAAATGCCGGAAGCGACCGGTCAGGCCTATCGCGTCCGGGGCAGAGCTCTGTTCGAGATCCGCGACGATCGCATAGCTCGTGTGACGGACTGGTATGATCTGCAGGCTTGGCTGCGCCAGGTCACTGATTAGATTGTTTCCAATTATTGAACGCTACGTTCATTGACGCGATCTCACGTTTCTTTGAATCGCTCAAAACGACAGGCTCACCTCATCTTCGCGTCATTCGCGGGCGGATAGGCTTGCGACGGACCCCGACCGGGTCCGCGTTTCGCAAAGAATGGGGAGAACAGCATGAAGGTTTTCGCTGGAATCGTCGGGGCCGCTCTGGCCGTCGTCGTGGCGGGTGGCGTGGCATTCGCCCAGGTCGACGTGATCAAGCAGCGCCAGGAGGCCATGAAGGCGGTCGGCGGCGCGATGGGCGCGCTGGTCAAGATGGTCAAGGGCGAGGAAGCCTATGACTCGGCGAAGGCCAAGGCGGCCGTCGAGACCATGGCGGCCAAGGCCAAGGGCTTCGACGCCCTCTTCCCGGCCGGCAGCGACAAGGGCGCTGAAAATGCTGCGGCCCCGAAGATCTGGACCGACATGGCCGGCTTCAAGGCCGCGCTCGCCAAGCTCGAGCAGGTCGCCGGTGCTCAGGCTGCCGTCGCCGGCAAGGATCTGGACGGCGTCAAGGCCGCGGTCGGCGCGCTCAGCGGCACCTGCAAGGGCTGCCATGACGATTTCCGCCTGAAGAAGAGCTGATCCTCCTCTCTTGACCTCCACGGCCCCGATGTCCACGACATCGGGGCCGTTCGCATCTGAAGGCCATCGACCGGAGTGCCGAGCATGAAGCGCCTGTTCACCGCCGCCCTCGTCCTCGGCGCCCTCGGCGTCGGTGCCTTCTGGGTGCTCACGGCGCCAAATCCGCTGGCCGCCGCCGCACTGCCGAACCGACAGCCGGACATCGCCAATGGCGAACGGGTCTTCTGGACCGGCGGCTGCGCGTCCTGCCATGCCGCCAAGGGTGCCAAGGATGCCGAGAAGCTGAAGCTCGGCGGCGGGCAGGCCTTCGACACGCCCTTCGGCCGCTTCGTGGCACCGAACATCTCTCCGGACGAAACCAACGGCATCGGTCGCTGGTCGGCGCTCGATCTGGCCAATGCCATGACGCGCGGCGTGTCGCCGGACGGCCGGCACTACTATCCGGCCTTCCCCTACGCCTCCTATGCACGGATGAAGCTCGACGACGTGATCGACCTCGCCGGCTTCCTGAAGACCCTGCCCAAGGTCGCGGACGCGGCACCGCCCAACCAACTGCCCTTCCCGTTCAACATCCGCCGCGGCGTCGGCCTCTGGAAGCAGCTCTATCTCGACCCGACCCCGGTCGTGGCGCTGACGGCGCCGGAGGACGTGGCGCGCGGGCGCTATCTCGCCGAGGGTGCCGGTCATTGCGGCGAGTGCCATACGCCGCGCAATCCGATCGGCGGGCCCGACCGGTCGCGCTGGCTCGCCGGCGCCAAGGCGCTGGAAGGCGACGGCAAGGTCCCGAACATCACGCCGGATGCCGGTGCGCTCGGCAAGTGGTCGGCGAGCGACATCGCCTACTATCTGGAGAGCGGCCTGACGCCGGACGGCGACAGCGTCGGCGGCGCCATGACGTCGGTGGTCGACAACATGTCCCACCTGCCCAAGGAGGACCGTGCCGCGATCGCCGCCTATCTGAAGGCGATCCCGCCGAAGCCGAAGCTCTGAAGCCGCACCGCCGGCGTCACCGGACCGGCTCGCCGGAGCGCGGGGTGCGCGCCGGAAGCCGGCCGGCGGCCCGCTCCCGGCCCGGACGCATCACCCGGCATCCGTCTCGCCGCAGATCCAGTCGCCATAGGCGCGCGCCGCAGACGCGATCGGCAGCACGACCAGGGCCGGCACCTCATAGGGATGCGCGGCCCGGATCGCCGCCATGGCCGCCTCGGCCAGCGCAGCGCGGGTCTTGGCCAGGAAGACGATCTCGTCAGCCACCTCGACCGTTCCCTGCCAGGCATAGATGGAGACCATCCCGGGCAGCAGGTTGACGCAGGCGGCGAGCCCCGCCTCGACCAGCCCGCGCCCGACCGCCTGGGCGCCGCCCATCTCCGGAAAGGTCGAATAGACGATGACCAGCGCTTCCCCATCGTAGAGATCCACGGACATCAGCCGTACTCCGATCGCGCCCCGTCCGGTGCCGGCCCCGGAACCGCGTCCTCGGCGGCATTCTTCCGGCACCCGAAGCGCAGGCCCGGCCGCCGAAGCCGGGGTCTCGCCGTCGGGGTGTCGCCGTCACGGTGTCGCCTTGCCGCCATGGCGTCTGCATGATACTCGCCGATCACACGCGAGGCGCCCATGGACGTGTATCGGCCGAAGCTCGACAATATCTGTTTCCTGGCCAGCGCCTCCGAGGAAGCCGAGGCGGCGCGCCGTCGTCTCAGCCACATCTACGGGTCCTCCCCGGCCGACCATGCCGACGTGATCGTCGCGCTCGGCGGCGACGGGTTCATGCTGCAGACGCTGCACCGCTTCATGAATTCCGGCAAGCCGATCTACGGCATGCACCGGGGCACGGTCGGCTTCCTGATGAACGAATTCCGCATCGAGGGCCTGCTCGACCGGCTTGCCGTGGCCGAGGTGTCGTCGATCCGCCCGCTGATCATGAAGGCCGTCGACGTGGCCGGCACGGCCCATGAGGCGCGGGCTTTCAACGAGGTCTCGCTCTGGCGGCAGACCTATCAGGCCGGCCGCCTGAAGCTCTCCATCGACGGCGTCGTTCGGCTGGAGGATCTCGCCTGCGACGGCGTGATCGTGGCGACGCCGGCGGGGTCGACCGCCTACAACCTGTCCGCCCACGGCCCTATCATCCCGCTCGGCGCGCCGCTCCTGGCGGTGACCCCGATCAGCCCGTTCCGCCCGCGGCGCTGGCGCGGCGCCCTGGTCCCCGACCGCGCCCTGATCCGGCTCGAAGTCCTGGAAGGCAACAAGCGCCCGATGAGCGCGGCCGCCGACCACACCGAGATCCGCGACGTGCGCGAGGTCACCGTCCGCCAGGACCGGCATTCGGAAAGCCTGATCATGTTCGATCCCGAGCACAGCTGGGAGGAACGCATTCTGGCCGAGCAGTTCAAGTATTGACGGTCTGAACTGTCAGGCTTTGCACACAGATTGTTAAAGCCCGCTCGGCCATGATCGCGAAGTCCGAGTTCCGGGATTCCGATCGATGGCGCGTTCCAAATCCGCAGCGACACAGGCAGTCGAGCCCGAAGACGACGATTTCGGCTTCGATCTGTCCGATGGCGAGATCGTCGCCCCGGGCATCGATCTGCGCGGCAAGGTGAAGGAGCGCAAGCTCCAGCGCGGCGAGAAGGATCCGGTCGCCCAGGCCGAGGCCGCCATGAAGCGGCTGGAGACGACCTTCGGAATCTGGATCGCCGACGAGACCGAGAAGCTGCTCTCGGCCTGGAAGCAGGCCGCCAATACCAGCTTCGACGCCGCCAGCCGGGAGGCACTGTTCCGCAGCGCCCACGACATCAAGGGCCAGGCGGCAACGCTCGGCTATCCGGCCGCCGGCCGGGTCGCCGCCAGCCTGTGCATGCTGCTCGACCATGCCGCCTCGCCCGACCTGCTGCCCGACGAGCTCGTGCGCCAGCACGTCCAGGCGATCCGGGCAATCGTGATCGAGGATGCGCGCGACGAGAGCAGCCAGACCGCGGTTCGTCTGGCCGACCGGCTGACCGAGGTTACCGACGAATATCTGAGTCATATCGGCCGCGGGTCCTGAGGGCAGTGCCGCCGGCCTCCGCCTGACGGGAGAGCCTTCGGCACGGATCGTTCAGACCGCTCGTTCAGGCCGCTCGGATGCCACGCGCATAGTAGATTTCGGCCGGCAGGTCGGCCTCGGATTGCGTCGCCGCCCAGCCTTCGGTCGGCGATCCTTCCTCGCCGGCCGGTTCGGCCTCCTCCGGAAAGACGTAGTCGGCCAATGCCCGTTCGACCGCCTCCGGCTCGATCGGGCCGTCGGCGTGACCGGAAACCGCGTGACGGACCGCCTCGGCAAAAGCGGTGTCGAAGTCGGGATCCTCCCAGGCCGGGGCCGCCACGGTCTCCCAGGCGTTGCCCTGCCAGTTCCAGTCTTCAGCCGCCATATCGTCGTTGGCCGGCTCGGCGACGCCCTCGTCCGCCGCGGTTTCGAGCGAGCGGGCAATGAACTGGCGCGCGGCGTCGCGGGCCGCCTCCGCCGCCAGACGGCGCAGCATCACGACCAGATCCCGGAATTCCCCATCGGCGTCGCCGGGGCAGCGCGCAAGCACGCGCTCGGTCACGAGCCGTGTGAACGCGGCGTCGTCGAGCGCACCGGCGGCCACATCGGCATGCAGGTCGCGGTTGACCTCGATCGCGGCCCAGAAGGCCGGATGCGACCGCTCGGGCAGACCGGCCTTGCGCGCGAGCGCCCGGAACGGGCCCTCGCCGCCCTCCGCCATCAGGGCGGAGACGCGCGCGGCCGGCATGCCGGCCAGGTTGGCCAGCGCCTCGCCGAGAAGACGGATATTGCCGTTGCAGGCCGCGCGCAGCAGAAGCGCCGTGGTCAGCTGGCCGCGGGCGCGCAGATGCGCGACCAGGATGCCGATCTCCTGCGGTTCGGCGGAGGCGGCAAGCGCGATGGTCGCCTTGTCCTTGGCCTCGCGGGTCAGCGCGTCGATCCGCTCCTCCGACATCCAGTCCCGCTCCAGGACCATCGTCTTCAGGCTGGTGGCCAGTTGATCGAGGAGCGTCTGGCGGATGGCGATCGGCACGCCGGCGCGCGCCAGCATGGCCTGCCGCACGCCGCGCTCGTGGCCGGCCCGCTCGACGATCCGATCCAGGCTGAAATGCGGGATGGCCGCCTGCCGGTTCTCGATCAGCGCGATCAGGGCCGGCACCACCGCCACTTCGGCCAGCGCGGCTGCCAGCGCGGGTGAGACCGGCCGGCGACCGGCGGCCGCGACCTGCACGGCCTCGCCGGCCAGGGCGGCGATATCGACCAGTTCGGCATCGATCAGCACCGGCGAGCGGCCGACCACCAGCGCCGCGATCTCCTCCTCGTCCTGAGCGAGGCCGAGCACGACGGCATGCGGGGCTGCGGGCGCATCGGCGAGCACCTCGGCCAGCGCCAGACGGACGCGCCGATCGGGATCGTCGAGCAGGATGGTCATCAGGGCCTCGATGCCCTGCCGTTCATGGTCGTCGAGCTCGCCGCCGAGCCAGGCGCGGACGAGAGGCCCGGTGGCGGAGGCCCGTTGCTCGGGCCCCACCATCGCCATCCATCTCAGAAACTCGCCGACGATCATCCCGACAGTCCCGCGCACTCGTCACTCTCGTCGCGGAGCTTGCCATCCTAAGGTTTAAAGATTGGTTCACTATAGGGATTCACGAATTGGCAACCACGATCCGACGCTCAGCGCGGCATGTAGCGCGTGAGATCGAGCGGGGCCACGGGCCGGCGTGTCCGGTCGGACGCGGTCGGGGCGCCGTCCGCGCCCGCCGTGCGGGTCGCCGGATCCGGGCCGGAAGCCGCAGATGCCGAGGGGGCGCCGGTGCGCGACAGGCGCGGCACAACCGACGCGGTGGTGAAGAGCGTGCCCTGCCCGGCCGCCCGGGACGCCGCCGCGGCGCTGCGCGAGGCCATATCCCGGCCGGCCGACGGCGCGGCGGCCGGGCCGGACGTGGCGGCCGGCAGGATCGAGATCGGCTCCAGGCGCACCGGATGGGGGACGGCCGCCGCGGACGCAGCAAGCGTCGATGCGTCGGCGACCGGCCGTGCGGAGGTTCGTGCGGCGATGGCCGAGGTCGCCGAGGCGGCGCCGGTGATCCGGCTGGTGCCGCCGAGACCGGCCTCCACCATGGCCGCCATGGAAAACCGGCTCGGCCGCTCGACGCCGAGCCGCGAGGTGACCATCGGCAACGGGGCGTCCGGTGCGCCGCCCTGGGCACGGGCGGCAACGAGACGGCTCGGCCGGACTTCCGCCCGGGTCGCCGCCGAGAGCGGCAGGCCGCCCGCCGCCGCTCCGGAAGCGGCCACGCGGGAGCCCGTCTGACCGAAGGCCAGCGGGCCGGTTTGGGGCGAGCGGGCCTGGAGCGCCGCCCCGCCCGTCGCGATATCGGCATAGCCGAGCGCCCCGCCGGTCGCCAGTTGCGGCCCCTGTCCGGCCGCCGTATCGGTGCGCAGCAGCGCCGAGAAGGCATCCGACGGCAGACGGGCGCGCCAGCCCTGCAGATTGGCGCCGCTGGGCGCCGTCGCGCCGCTGGCCTCGCCGGGCAGGCTGGTCTGGCCGATCGCGGTCCGCACGGCTTTCATGTCGGTGCCGGTGGCCGCGACGCCGAGAATGCCCGTCCTGGACACATCGGCCGCCGCCTGGGCCCTGACGATGTCGGCCAGCGCGGCCGGGCTGACCCGCGGCCTGCCGGTCTCGGTCGAGCGGGCGGCGCGCAGGCGCAGATCGGCGGTTTCCGACGGCAACGGCCGGGCCTCATGCGAGCGGGCCAGGAACTGGTAGACCTCGGCAGCCGATTTCGGCTGGCCATCGCGGCCGTAGAAGATCGTCTGGTTGGCGGCGGCCGCCGCCGGGAAGGCCGTCGCGGCTGCGGCCGTCGGGGTCTGCTCGGCCATCCGGATCAGCTTCGCGCCGCCGGCCGGACCCATGACATGGGCGACGTAGAGATCCTGCTGGCTCGGCGTGCGCCCGATGGCGCGGCTCAGGTAGGCCTCGTTGCGCGCCGTGACCTTGCCGGCCATGACCGAGGCCAGCGCCGGATCCTTGCGCAGATCGAGGATCTGCTGGCGCGCCTGCGGGTCCGCGACCGTGAAACGTCCGTTCTGCTCGCTGATCGCCGCGGCCGCACCGCCGAGCCCGAGCGCCGGCCCCTCCTGCTTGACCAGTTCGAGCCACTGCTGCTCGATGAATTGGTACATGCCGGTGGCCGTCGAGGTCGACGCCTTCAGATCCGGCCGGAAGGTCGATTCGCGATAGGCGGTTGCGACCAGATAGTCGAACGGCGTGCCCGTGGCATCGCTCGCCGCCTTGATGGCGGCCGAGATCTGCGGGTTGCTCGGCTGGATCCGGTCGATCTGCATGGGGCCTGACGGTCCGTTAACGGCCATTAACCTGCCGCGTCATGGTAAAGAGGAGGTTAACGCGCACCCCAGCAGGGCTGCCCGGGTCCCGGATCGCCGCCGCTTCGGAACGCCGATCCCTTCGCCCCGGTTGACACTGCGGCCCGAATGGCCGGACCTTGGCCCGCCGAAAAACGATCGAGGGGAAACATGCCCGGGCTTTATTTCGAAGAATGGTCCATCGGCCAGGTCATCCGCCATCCGATCCGGCGCAGCTGCACCGAGATGGACAACATGCTGTTCTCCAGCCTGACCTACAATCCGCAGCCCCTGCACATCGATTTCGACTATGCCGCCAAGAGCGAATGGGGCCGGCCGCTGGTCAATTCGCTGTTCACGCTGTCGCTCCTGATCGGCATCTCGGTGCACGAGACCACGCTCGGGACCATCGTCGCCAATCTCGGCATGACCGACATCAAGTTCCCGCACCCAGTCTTCCACGGCGACACGATCCGGGTCGAGACGGAATGCCTGTCGAAGCGCGAATCCCGCTCGCGGCCCGACGCCGGCATCGTCGAATACCTGCACCGCGCCTACAATCAGGCCGATGTGCTGGTCGCGGAATGCAAGCGCCAGGTCTTCCTGCAGAAGAAGCCTGCTTCCCCGGTCGAGGCCTGACGCCATGCGCTCCCTGCTCTTCGTCCCCGGCGACAGCCCGCGCAAGCTCGACAAGGGTTTCGCTTCGGGCGCCGACATCCTGCTGATCGACCTGGAGGATTCCGTTGCCCCGTCGGCCAAGGCCGAAGCCCGGCGGGTGGCCGCCGACTTCCTGGCCGCCCGGGTCTTGGAACCTGGGCGCCCGCGCCTCTATGTGCGGGTCAACGCGCTCGATACCGGACTGACCGACGCCGATCTCGATGCCGTGATCGCCGCCGGCGCGGAGGGCATCATGTTGCCCAAAGCCTGCGGCGGGCCGGACGTGACCCGGCTCGATGCCAAGATCGCGGTGCGCGAGGCGGAGACCGGGCGGCCCGACGGCGCGGCGCGGATCATCGCCATCGCCACCGAGACCGCCGAGGCGGTGTTCCGGACCGGCACCTATCGCGGCGCCTCGCACCGGCTCGAGGGCCTCGCCTGGGGCGGCGAGGATCTGGCCGCCGATATCGGCGCGGCCAACCGCGACGAGGCGGGCCAGTGGCTGGAGACCTTCCGGCTCGCCCGGACCATGAACCTGCTCGGCGCCGTCGCCGCGGAGGTGACGCCGATCGATACGGTCTATGTCGACTTCCGCAACGAGGCCGGGCTCGCCGCCGAGTGCCGGGCGGCCGTGCGCGACGGCTACACGGCCAAGATGGCGATCCATCCGGCCCAGGTGCCCGTGATCAATGCCGCCTTCACGCCCTCCGAGGCCGCGCTGACCGAAGCCCGCGCGATCGTCGCGGCCTTTGCGGCGGCCGGCGATGCCGGCGTGATCGGGATCGACGGCAAGATGTTCGACCGTCCGCACCTGAAGCGCGCCGAGCGGCTGATCGCCCGCGCCGGCGGCTGACCGGCCCGATCCGGAAGCCGGACACCCCGAATGCACGAAGGCCCGGGATGCGGACGCATCCCGGGCCTTCAGTTGTTTCAGGAACTCGATACGGCGGCCGGTCAGCCGCGGCTCGGCACCTTGCGGGCGGCCTCGTAGGTGGCCACCGCCAGGGCGGTCTTGACGACCGAGCCCACGAAGAAGGGCACCACGCCGAGCGCGATCGCCTTGTCGGCTCCGACCAGATAGGCGAGCCAGGCGACGCCGGGCACGAACACCACGGCGTGGGCGAGCGTGAAGGCCAGGATCGAGGTGCCGAGCGAACGGCCGAGGCCGCGCTCCATGGCGTAGCCGATCATCCAGGCGGAGATCACGAAGCCGATCAGGTAGCCGCCGGTCGGCCCCATCAGCTTGGCGAGGCCGAAGCCGCCCGCGGTGAAGACCGGCAGGCCGGCGAGACCCTCGGCGATATAGGCCAGCACCGTGATGGCGCCGAGCCGCGAGCCGTAGAGCGCGCCGATGACCAGGACCGCCCAGGTCTGCATGGTCATCGGAACCGGGAACATCGGCACGGTGATCTGGGTCGAGGCGGCCAGAAGGCCGGTGCCGACCAGAACGGCGGCGACCTTGGCCCAGACGGGGGCGATGGCGAGGCTGCGGGTCAGACCCGGGAGGGCGGTACCGGACGTCGAGATCATGGGCTGCACCTGTCGAAGGGTGGTTCGCGGAGGCGAATATGTCTGAAGCTGTACCGCGCCGGCCGGCAAAAACAAGCTGCCCGTTGGTCTCGGGTCGCGCTTCTGCATCCCGGGCGGGTTCAATCGGCGCCGGGCGGCCGGTCGAGCGCGAAAAGTTCGGTCACGACCGCGTAGTCCTTGTAGCCGCAGCGGGTGATCGGGCGGGCGCGGGCGAGGTCGAACCGGCCCGCGATGACATAGGCGTCGTCGATATGGATGCCGACCACCTGGCCGATCACCATGTGGTTGCCGATCGGCCGGCCGTCGAGATCGACCAGCGCCTTGATCTCGATGGCGCGGCATTCGAGCGCGACCGGCGATTCGCCGACCCTCGGGGCACGGACGATCTGGCCGGGCACGGGCGTCAGGCCGGTGGCCTCAAACTCGCTCGTGCCGGGCGGCAGCGGCGCCGAACTCGCATTCATCGCGTGGCGCAGGTCCCAGGTGGCGAGGCTGGCGGTGAACTCGCCGGTCGCCCGGATGTTGGTCACCGAATCCTTGAGGCCTTCGCTGGAGAACATGACCAGTGGCGGGTGCGAGCCGATCGCGTTGAAGAAGCTGTAGGGGGCAAGGTTGGCCCGTCCCTCGGCGTCGGCCGAGCCGATCCAGCCGATCGGGCGCGGCGCCACGATCGCCTTGAACGGGTCATGCGGCAGGCGATCGGTCGGGCGGGCTTCGGGACGGAAGAACATCAGCGCGCCTCGCTCCAGTTGGACAGGACCTCGTCGACGGCGGGGCGCGGCCGGTCGAGCGGCTTCTCCTTCGGAGTGCCGATATGGACGAAGCCGACGAACCGCTCGCCCGGCCCGGCTCCGAGGAGTGCGGACGCCGCCACATCGTCCGCGCACCAGTCCGACACCCATTGGGCCGCGAAGCCGAGGGCGTGAGCGGCGAGGACTAGGTTCATGGTCGAGGCGCCGGCGGACAGGAACTGCTCCCATTCAGGAATCTTGGCATGGGTCGCGGCCTTGCTGATCACGCCGATCGTGACCGGCGAGCGCGAAAAGCGGCCGCGCTCCTGCTCGACGCGCTGGGCTTCGGCATTGGGGAAGCGCGCATGGTAGAGCGGCATCAGAAGTTCGCTCAGCCGCTCGCCCTGCTCGCGCCGGTACAGGATAAATCGCCAGGGCGTCAGCTTGCCGTGATCGGGTACGCGCGCGGCGATCTCGATCATCTGCCTTATATCGGCATCGCTCGGCGCAGGATCGCCGAGCAGGAAGGCCGAGACGGATCGGCGGGTCTTGAGGAGTTCGAGCGCGTCGGGCATGAGGAACTTTCGCGTGGCTTGGAACAGCTTTCGTGCCGAGGCAAAGCGGATCGCACCAGTCCTGTCAACGCATGGCTCCGATCCGCCCCATGCGCGGTTTCGCCGCAAAACATCCGGCCGGACCGCGCCGCACGGCTTGCGGATTGCGGCGCAGTCTCGTTTTCGCCATTCTCGTCACCGACATCTGCCGCGCCGCCATCGACCGGGCTCCGCTCCATCACGGGAACTTCATGTCGCGCCGCCTCGCTTCGACCCTGCTGGCCCTGCTCCTCGCCATCGCGCCCACGGCCGCGCTGGCGCAGAGTGCGCCGGGACGAGGCCCCGCCCCGGCCGGTGCCGCTCCGCCTGCCGGCGGCGCTCCCGCCCCCGTCGCGCCGATCCCCTATGCGCCGAACCCGGCTCCGGCCATCCCCAATCCGCTGGCCCAGCCCGATCTGCCGCGCGGCAAGCAGGTGCTGCGGTTGAGGGCCCTGGTCACTGACAACGGGCAGCCAATCCGTTCGGGTCTCGTCTGGCGGGTGTTCCAGGACACCAAGGAAACCGACGAGACCAAGCTGAAGCTGGTCGCCACCGCCGCCGGCGGCGAGGCCATGTTCCGGCTCGATCCGGGCTCCTATCTGGTCCATGCCGCCTATGGGCGCGCCGGCGCCACCACCCGCGTGACGGTCGAGAAGGCCGAGCGGACCGAAACGCTGGTGCTCAATGCCGGCGGCATGCGGCTCGGCGCCGCCGTCGTCGGCGACCTGCCGGTCGACCAGGACCGCGTCACCTTCGACATCTATTCCAAGGATGCCGACCAGCGCGGCGACCGCCAGGCGCTGGTGATCGGCGCCAAGCCGGGCCGGGTCATCCGCCTCAATGCCGACACCTACCACGTGGTCTCCCACTACGGCGACCTGAACGCCGTGGTGCGCGCCGAGATCCACGTCAATCCCGGCAAGCTGACCGAGGCGACGGTCTACCACAAGGCCGCCAAGACGACGTTGAAGCTGGTCGCCGAGACCGGTGGCGAAGCCCTTGCCGGCGTCGACTGGCTGGTTCTGAGCCAACCCAACGGCGACCAGTTGACCGAGACCGTCGGCGCGTTCCCGTCCTTCGTCCTGGCGGAGGGCGAATATGCCGTCGTCGCCAAGCACCAGGGTCAGGTCTATACGCGCAACTTCACCGTCGAGGCCGGCTACGACCGCGAGGTCGAACTGCTGGCCGACAAGCTCGAAAAGCCCTGACGGTCCGCCCGGTCCCGACGGCGGGTCGCGGCCTCCGACGCAACAGCACGGAAATGGTCGGCGACACGCTGCGGAAATCGGTTGCGTGCATGGTGCCCGCCGGTCGGGGGACCCACGGGAATCACCATCCATGCGCCATATCCGTATCGCTGCCCTTCTCGGTGCCGCTGCCGCCGCCTCGCTTCTCGCCGCCGCGCCGGCGTCGGCGCAGTCGCTGGAGGTCAAGAAGATGCGCGTCCAGCAGGAGGCCGACCTCTCGACCGCGCTGGCACTGACCAACAAGCGCTGCGGGCTGGACCTGAAGGCCGGCTTCGACTGGAAGAGCTTTGACGAGGCCGAGGTCTCAAAAAAGAACGTCGCGCCCTATTGCGCTGCCGCCCTCGATGCAATCGAGGATCTGTGCGGCGACCAGCTCGGCAAGGACGCGCTCAAGGACAAGATCAAGACGCTAAGCTGCGCCGGCGCCAAGGAGCCGGGCGCCGCACTCTCGGACGGCACGCTGACCTTCTCGTTCAGCCTGACCCCGAACCAGAACAAGCTCCTGGTCCGCTCCTTCCTGGAAAGGAATCTCTGACGGGATCCCCCCGGCATCACCGCCCGGCGAAGCCGACGACGGCCGAGACGACCTGACCGTCGAGACCGGCGAAGCCATGATGGCCGGCGGCCTGGCACGGGTCGCCGCCATCCGCGCCGCCGTCGAGCCAGGTCACGCTGGCCCGCCCGGCCGCCCAGGCCCGGAACGGCTCGACGCCGGCCGGCTGCGTGAAGCGGCAGCCGTCACGGCGGTGGTGGACGACCAGGGTGCGCGGCAGCGATCCGGCCGAACCGAGGATCTGGCTGACATTCGGCCCCGGCCCGGATTCGGGCGTCAGAAAGCCGGAGGTCAGTACCAGCTTGTCGGGTCGCACGCCGGCCGCGATCGCCTCCGCGGCGCGCTGCGTGCCGCGGCTGGTCCCGACCATCGTCACGGGGCGGGCGATCGCCGCCATGGTCTGCACCGCGGTGCCGAGATCGGCGCCCCGATCGGGCAGCAGCACTGCGAAGCCGGCCGAGACATAGGACTGCCGGGTGCGCACCAACTGGTTGCCGCGCAGGCCCGTGAAGCTGCCGTTCGCCCCGATATTCAGAACCCCGTCGCCGCCGGCGAGCAGGATGATGCTGCCGCGCGCCTTGCCGGCGGGCTTGATGAGAACGCCGCTGGCGCCGCCGAGCGTAACGGTCTCGTCGGCACCGGCCGGATTGGCCGCGATCACCATCAATGCCAGTGCGGCCGACGCCGCCCGTCCCCTGCCCGACATGTGCGAAGCCTCCCGACGGCCGCAAAGGGTCCTATTTTCCGAAGCAGATGCTCTCGAAACGCTTGATGGCGGCAGCCGGCGGCCCGGACGGGGCGAGCACGATCTCCCGCGAAGCAAGCTTCAGCTGGATCGGCCCCGCCCCGGCGAGAACCGGCAACAGCGTGGCGCGCAAGGACTTGCGGGTCGCCGCGTCGGCCTCGATATTCGCTTCAAAGCGCGACGTGACGCCGCCATCGTCGCCGTCGCCGATCGAACCCTGGAAGTCGATGCTGCCGCCGCCGCTGCGCAGGGTCAGCTTCGCCTCGCCGTCCGGGCGCTTCGGGATCAGGCCGGCGGTATAGACATCGAAACTGTCGACATCGCGCAGGCAGGCCAAGGTCAGTTCGCGCCGACCGTCCTTCTCAGCGACATAGTGCAGGAAGACGCGCTTGCGCGGATCCGTGCCGATCGACCAGCCGGCCTTGTCGCCCGGATCGGCCTGCGCCGATGCCGGCCCGAACAGGATCGCGAGGCCCAGAAGGGCAAGGCTCGTGACGAGGCACATGAGGCGCATGGCGATTTCCCTGTCGACCCGAGCGAGTGAGCCACTACCACATGAAAGCGTCAAGACGGACGGACCTGGGCGTCGGCCCTGGCCGGCGCCGGTGACGATCGCCGCATCCGATCACTGAGGTCGGCCCGGGAGGGGTTTCGATGGGACCGATTGCGGCACGCGCCGCCGCGCCTCGCCGGGCGAGCATCCGAAGCGCGTCCGATAGGCGCGATAGAAGGTCGATACCGAGTTGAAGCCGCAATCGAAGGCGATGGCCGCAACCGTCGCGGAAGCCGGCTCGATGCCGTGCAGCAGGTCGTAGGCCCGCCGCAGGCGCGCCTCCAGGACCTCGCGGCCGACACTCGTCCCGAACTCGGCCAGGAGGCCCTGCACGGTTCGCTCGGACAGCCCGAAATCGCGTCCGACCGAGGCAGCATCGATGTCCGGTTCCATCGCGCGGCGCCTGATGGCGGTGAGGATGAGGCGCGCTCTCGCCGCGACCGCCGCGCGCGCCCGATCGCCGCGCCGATCCTGGGCCCCGAAGGCGAGACCGACGAGATCGGTGAGGTGCTGCGTCGCCAACGCCTCGCCGTCCGGACCGGACAACGGATCGGCGATCAGGCCGAGGGCATAGCGAAGCAGGAGCCGGGCCGCACCGGGATCGGCCGGAGCCCGGCACGTCCGGTCGCCCAGCGCCAGGCCGGACGCCGCAACATCCGCTCCGGAAATCACGACGGCCACCGCGGCTCCGCCGTCCGGGGCCAGCGTCCGGTGCGGACGAGTATGATCGAGCAACGTGATGGCGCCCTGATCGAGAACCATGTCCCGGCCGGCTTGCGACGCGACCTTTCTGGCCCCGCCGACATTCGCGAAAATGAAGAAGGCCTGATCGCGATCCCGAGCGATCGCCTCGGCCGTGCGGTTGCCGACGGCCGATGTCGCGTCGGCGCGTCCGACCTCGCATCCCGGCAACCGCAGCAGTTCGACCGAGCCGCGAAATCCGTCCTCCCGGGGACAGTGGAAAGAAACACCATTGCCCGACAGGCAATCCGCCCAGCGCCGCACCCTGGCGGCATCACTCAGGCGGGGTCCGAGTTGTTCCGTCGAAAATCGCCATGTCGGCATGGGAGCGGCCTCCTGAACCCGACCGACCGCCTTCATCACATGCAGCGATCACAATACATCGGAAGGCTAGCACAGACCGGAAATGTCTCAATGGCAGACCATCGGCGCCGTGTTCCCATCGGGCGCAGGCCATCCGCGGCGTCTGGGAAGACGGCATGACCGGCGGCTGAAACGATGGACGGGCGGAACGGTCGCGCTGCAGCTCCACCCCCGACCGTCGCGGAGGCATCCGTCATGCGGAATCTCTTTCTTGCAGCCGCCCTCATCCTCGCGGCCACCTCCGGCTCGGAGGCCCAGATCGTCAACAAGCCGCCGAAGGGCGCTCAACAATGTCTGCGGGTCGATTCAACCGTCGGGCCGAACCAGACCCTGCTCGGCAAGAAATGCACCTGGAAATATGGCTGCCGCTGCACGGGCTCGTCCTGCACCGGCCCCACCGGTGAGCCGGTCTATCGCAACGTCGTCTGCACGCAGCTTCCCGGCTGATCCGGCGGGCGTCCGTGCCCTGACGCAAAGCGTCCGGAGCCGCACGCTGTGCGGCCCCGGACGGCAGGTCAGGATCAGCCCGTGCCGGCGCGGGCGCGCTTCACGTCCGGCGGGGTCGCCTCGTCGATGAGGGTGGCGAGGGCCTCGTCGAACTTCACCACCCGGTTCTCGTTGGAGCCGAGCCGGCGCACCGCCACGGTCGCCTCCTCGGCCTCGCGCTTGCCGCAGACCAGGATCACCGGGACTTTGGCCAGCGAGTGCTCGCGCACCTTGTAGTTGATCTTTTCGTTGCGCAGATCCAGCTCGGCGCGGATGCCGGCCGCCATCAACCGCCGGCGCACGGTCTCGGCGTAGCCGTCGGCATCGGACGTGATGGTCGCCACCACGACCTGGACCGGGGCGATCCAGAGCGGGAAATGGCCGGCATAGTTCTCGATCAGGATGCCGGTGAAGCGTTCCATCGAGCCGCAGATGGCGCGATGGATCATCACCGGCGTCTTCTTCGAGCCGTCGGCGTCGATGTAAAAGGCCTCGAACCGGTCCGGCAGGTTGAAGTCGACCTGGGTCGTGCCGCATTGCCACTCACGGCCGATCGCGTCCTTCAGCGTGTATTCGAACTTCGGTCCGTAGAAGGCGCCCTCGCCCAGGTTGAGCGCGATCTTGATGCGGCCGCCGGATTCCTCGGCAATCTGCTCGAGCACCTGGGTCATGATGGCCTCGGCGCGGTCCCAGAGATCGTCGGAGCCGACGCGCTTCTCTGGCCGGGTCGACAGCTTGACCTCGATCTCCTCAAAGCCGAAATCCGCGTAGACCGACAGGATCAGGTCGTTGATCTTCAGGCATTCCGCCGCCATCTGGTCTTCGGTGCAGAAGATGTGCGCGTCGTCCTGGGTGAAGCCGCGCACGCGCATCAGGCCGTGCATGGCGCCCGACGCCTCATAGCGGTGCACGATGCCGAATTCGGCCATGCGGATCGGCAGATCCCGGTAGGACTTCAGGCCGTGCTTGAAGATCTGCAGGTGGCCCGGGCAGTTCATCGGCTTGAGGGCGAAGACGCGCTTGTCTTCGGTGTCCTCGCCGGCCGACTGCACCGCGAACATGTTCTCCTTGTACCAGCCCCAATGGCCGGAGGTCTCCCACAGCACCTTGTCGAGCACCTGCGGGGCGTTGACCTCCATGTAGTCGCCCTTCAGGCGGCGGCGCATGTAGGCGATCAGTTCCTGGAAGATCGTCCAGCCCTTGGCGTGCCAGAAGACGACGCCCGGCCCCTCCTCCTGGAAGTGGAACAGGTCCATCTCGCGGCCGAGCTTGCGGTGGTCGCGCTTCTCGGCCTCCTCGAGCATATGCACATAGGCGGCAAGATCGGCGTCGTTGGTCCAGGCCGTGCCGTAGATGCGCGACAGCATCGGCCGGGTGGAATCGCCGCGCCAATAGGCGCCGGCCACCTTCATCAGCTTGAAGGAATTGCCGATCTGCCCGGTCGAGGCCATGTGCGGGCCGCGGCAGAGGTCGAACCAGTCGCCCTGGTAGTAGATCTTCAGATCCTGGTCGGCCGGGATCGCCTCGACCAGTTCGACCTTGAAGGCCTCGCCCTTGTCGGCAAAGACCTGGCGGGCCTTGTCGCGGCTCCAGACTTCCTTGGTGAAGGGTTTGTTGCGCGCGATGATCTCGCGCATGCGCTTCTCGATCTGGCCGAGCTCCTCCAGCGTGAAGGGCTGCCCGGGGCGATAGAAGTCGTAATAGAAGCCGTTGTCGATGACCGGACCGATGGTCACCTGGGTGCCCGGAAAGAGTTCCTGGACGGCCTCGGCCATGACATGCGCGCAGTCGTGGCGGATCAGTTCCAGCGCTTCCGGATCCTCGCGGGTGACGAACTGCAGGTGCGCGTCGGAGACGATCGGATCGCGCAGGTCGCTCAGCCGGCCGTCGAGCTTGACGGCGATGGCCTTCTTGGCGAGCGACTTGGCGATGGATTCGGCCACGGCGAGCCCGGTCGTGCCGGCCTCGAATTCGCGTTTCGCGCCATCCGGGAAGGTGATCTGGATCATGGTTTTCCTCCGGCTCACTCCCGGCGACGAACCCGGGTAAGCCTTTCTGGGTCTGACGTTTGTCGAGGGTTCAGAACCTGTCGACGATGTGCCGGCCGGTCCAGCGGCCGTAGCGCCAGGGCATATACCAGCAGGCCTGGGGCGGCAACTCGGCCGGAACCGGATCGATGCCCGACGATCCCCACGGTGCGCAGCGCAAAATCCGGGCAAGACCGATCCATCCGCCGGCCCACAGCCCATGCCGCGCGATCGCCTCTTCGGTATAGTCCGAGCAGGTCGGCAGATAGCGGCAGGTCCGCCCCATAAAAGCCGAAAAAGTGTAGCGATAGAGCCGGATCAGTCCGCGGGCCAGGAGGACGTGGGGCCCCCGGCGGATCGGCCCTTCGCCTTGGCAGTGCCTGCACATCGCGCCTCCGCTCCGCCTCCCCAGCCGTGACTTCCGCTCCCGCGCCGAGATCGGAGGGAGAATGTCCGACGACGCCGTCCTGATCACCCGTGCCGTCCATTTCGCAGCGGTCCACCACAAGGACCAGCAGCGCAAGGGGATCGACCGCGATCCATACATGAACCACCTGGCGGAAGTCGCCGCCTTTGTGGCCGCGGCCGATGCGGCCCCGGATGCCGAGGTGATCGCCGCCGCCTATCTGCACGACACGGTCGAGGACACGGTCGTGACCCATGCCGACCTCATCGACGGCTTCGGTGCGCGCGTGGCCGGCCTGGTCGCCGAGGTGACCGACGACAAGTCGCTGCCCAAGGCCGAGCGCAAGCGCCTGCAGATCGAGCATGCCGCAACCCTCAGCCCCGAGGCGCGGCTGATCAAGATTGCGGACAAGATCTCGAACGTGCGCTCCCTGGTGCACAGCCCGCCGCATGACTGGGCCCATGAGCGGCTGGTCGACTATGTCGCCTGGGCGCGGCAGGTGGTCGAGCGCATGCGCGGCACCGACGCCAGGCTGGAAGCCACCTTCGACCGCGTCGCCGCCGAGGCCGACCGGCACTTTGCTCGGCCTGAACCGGCGTGAAACCGTGAAGCCGTAGCGCCGTGATCCCGTTTTGCCGCCATCTCGGCACGGATGCGGCACCTCTCGGATTCAACCATTCGATCTAAAATTACACTCAAAAGATGCAAAAAGCCGCACAGACGACTTGGCGTCTGAGCGGCTTTCGCGACAAAGTCATGCACCCGGCCGTCGTCGGGTGTGCAAGCCGACACGCCTCGGCAAGGAGGTGACGGTCATGGTGAAGATGACCATCACGCTCCGGCTCGGAAAGTGGAGAGTCACGATCTCCATTTCCCGGTCAGTCCGGCAGGGGGATGGCCGCGAGGCCATTCCCCTAGCCTGCTGGCAGCATACACCGAAGGTTGCCGGTCCGGAAGACGCATCGTGGACCGGTCGCCGGCCAAACAGCCCCGCCGCCGGCCCAATCAGACGGTCTCGGCCGCAGCGCGGCGCTTCGCCTCGATCTGGTCCATGGCGGCGACGACCGCGTCGAAGGTCAGCAGGGTCGAGGCGTGGCGCGCCTTGTAGCTACGCACCGGTTCCAGATATTTCGCCTCCTCGAAGCGGCCTTCCGGCGGGGCGCCATTCTCCTTGAGCATGCGGCGGACGGTTTCGCGGAGGTCGCGCAATTCGGCGGCGCTCGCACCGACGACATGGCGCGCCATGATCGACGACGAGGCCTGGCCGAGCGCGCAGGCCTTCACGTCATGGGCAAAATCGGTGACCACATCGCCGTCCATCTTGAGATCCACCGTGACGGTCGAGCCGCACAGGCGCGAATGGGCGGTGGCGCTGGCGTCCGGATCGGCGAGGCGGCCGAGCCGGGGAATGTTGCCGGCCAGTTCGAGGATCTTCTTGTTGTAGACATCGTCGATCATGGGCAGCGCTTCCCACAGGATGCGACGCATCGTCCGGGCGTCCGGTCCTGCCGGCGAGCCTTATCGAGGCGTCAAAAAGAACTATATAGTCGATCCCAGCAGAGCTCGCATCCCGGCGCCGTCACGAAGGACGGAGGGGCGCGTGGTCCGAAACGCCAGCGGGGCCGTATGTTGAGGGAACCACGAGAAAGCCGGGAGATCTTCCCCATGGATGCCATCGTCAATCTCTACCGCCGCGACCGCGACGAGCGGCCCACGCCGCAGGACCAGGCCGGGCGACCGAGCCGAGCCGAAGCCGAAGCGGCCGTCCGCACGCTGATCCGCTGGGCCGGCGACGACCCGGAGCGCGAAGGCCTGCTCGATACCCCGAAGCGGGTCGTCAAAGCCTATGAGGAGCTGTTCTCCGGCTACCGCGCCGACGAGGCGGAGGTGCTGGCCAAGGTCTTCGAGGAGGTCGAGGGTTACGGCGACATCGTGCTGGTGCGCGACATCCCGTTCCACTCCCATTGCGAGCACCACATGGTGCCCTTCGTCGGCAAGGCGCATATCGCCTATTACCCGTCGCGCGGCGTGGTCGGCCTGTCCAAGCTCGCCCGCGTGGTCGATGTCTTCGCCAAGCGGCTGCAGACGCAGGAGACCATGACGGCGCAGATCGCCAATGCGATCGACGATTTCCTGAAGCCGCGCGGCGTCGCCATCCTGGTCGAGGCGGAGCATATGTGCATGTCGATGCGCGGCGTGCAGAAGGACGGCGTCTCGACGCTGACCACCCAGTTCACAGGCGTGTTCCGCGAGGATCCGACCGAGCAGGTGCGCTTCATGACGCTGGTGCGCGGCCTGCGCTGAACCGGCCGCCGGCCGCCGCTTCGCATTGACGCGACGGCCACCGCCCGCCGACGGAGTACGGCCGCGATCCGGACGGATCGTGCGGCGGACCGTTGACCGGCAACGGCCGCCGGCCTATGCCGCTGGCATGACCGACACTCCGCCCCGCTCCTTTCCCGCTCCCGGCGATCACGACGCGCTCGAACTCGGCACGCAGCTGACGCCGCGGTTCGACGCGGCCGGCCTGATCACCGCCGTCGTCACCGATGCCGTCTCGGGCGAGGTGCTGATGCTCGCCCATATGAATGCCGAGGCGCTGGCGCGGACGATCGAGACCGGCATCGCCACCTACTGGAGCCGCTCGCGCCGGAGCCTGTGGGTCAAGGGCGAGACCAGCGGCAACCGGCAGCTTGTCGCGGAGTTGCGCGTGGACTGCGACCAGGACGCGGTATGGCTGAAGGTCCGCGTCGAAGGCCACGGTGCCTCCTGCCATCGCGGCTACCGCTCCTGCTTCTATCGGGCGGTGCCGATCGGAGGGCCGGCCGACGCACCACTCGCCTTCGTGGAAGCGGATCCGACCTTCGATCCGGCCGATGTCTACGGTTCGGCCTGCGGCCACAAGCATCCGTGACGGCCGTCCCGGATCCCGCGCGGGATCCGGGTCGAGCACCCTCTCCTGTCTCCGGCCGCAGGCACCGGCCTGTCAGGCCGTGGCGATGTAGTTGCGGATTTCCTCGGCGTCCTTCTCGGCCTGCTCGATCCGGCGCTTGACCACGTCGCCGATCGAGACGACGCCGATCAGCCGCCCGGCCTTGACCACCGGCATGTGCCGGAAACGGCCTGCCGTCATCTTGGTCATCACGTCGTGGATCGTCTCCTCCTCATGGCAGGTGACGACGTTGCGCGACATGTAGCCGGAAGCCTTCTGCGACAGGGCGCCGGCCCCCTCCTGGGCCAGGGCGCGCACCACGTCGCGCTCGGACAGAATGCCCGCGATACCGCCATCCCGCGTGGTCAGCACCACGGCGCCGATCTTGTGCGTTGCCAGGGTCTCGCAGATTTCGGCGAGCGTGGCGTCGGGATGCTGGGTGACGACGCTACGGCCCTTGTCGGACAGAATAACCTTCACAGTCATTGGCGGAGCCTCCCTGATTTCGCAGCAGAGCGGGGCTCGCGGCCCCGGAGAGGCGCGAGCCGACCGGTTCAGCCGTCCTCCCTGACGGCTAGCGAACATAGTGAAGGTCGCAATGGTTCCAGGCAACCCCCCGCTCAGGGCGCGGGTCGACGATCGGGCCGGTCGAACAGCGGGAAGCCGAGAAGACCTGCCAGAAAACCACCGGCATGGGCCTGCCAGGCGATGCCGGAGTCGGGCCCCGCGAAGGCATCGGCCCCGGCCACGAGCAGCAGATTGGTCACGACCAGACCTGCGATCAGCAGGATCGCCTGCGGATCGCGGGCGAGCGAAAGGAGCGAGCGGCGCGGCTGCTCGGCCTTGCCGGCGAGATCGGGCCTCAGACCCTGCGGACCGAAGCGGAAACGCAGCAATCCGCCGAGCAGTCCGGAGACGATGCCCGAGGCGCCGATCATCGGGATGCCGGCGCCCGGATGGGACAGGAGATGGGCGAGCGCGCCGCCGGCCGCGGTGGCGACGCAGAAGGCCAGAAACCGGACGCCGCCCACCCGCCGCGCCACCGAGGCGCCGAGCGGCAGCAGCATGGCGGTGTTGGCGAGGACATGGAGCCAATCCACATGCAGAAGCGCGTAGGACACGAAGGTCATCGCCGCGGTGAGCGGCCCGCCGGGATAGCCCATTTCCGCGGCGTCGGCGGCAAAGCGCTCCGGGACGAAGGCGAACCAGAGCAGCACTTCAAAGTCGGTGTCCTGGGGGAGCGCCAGGCGGACGGCGTGGATCAGCAGCATGACGGCGGCGAGCCAGAGAACGGGCGCCGGAACGTCGCTGAAGAAGGGCTCGCGCCGGGGTTTCGCCGGCGGCTCTTCGACCAGTGAACTGTTGTGCTGATACCCGTACATGGCGTCCCGCAATCGGCTTCGACGCCTTCTCACATAACGACGATCCACCGAAAGGGAAGATCCGCGGCGGCCCGAAATCGGACCCGCCGACGTGCGGGAACCGCCCGCCCCGAAGGACGGACGGCTCCTGGTCGCGTCCACCTGACGACGGACCGTTCCGGTCCGGCCTTGCGGCTCTCCCCTGTCGTCGGTCGGGACCATGCCGTGCCGGGCGGCAGTTTCGCAATGGCAAGGTTTTGTTAACCCTAATCCCGCTTTGAGGCAGTCGGCCCCCGAAGGGTCCAGGAACGGCACGCATGCGGCTGGCACCGGGCGTGCATTTCGCCCCAAGCGCGGATGGCTCGACAGCTCGGCCGATCCCCTTGCGACCGGGCCGCCGCCCGGCCGGCACGGGGCGACGGCCTGCGGAGCCCGAGCGGGGGCGCCATGAAGAACCGAACGACACGCGAGCTCTATGACTACTGGCAACGGATCCGGGGCGATCGCCCGGCCCCCGAACGCAGCGAGATCGAGCCGGCCGATATCCGGACACTGCTCGCCGACACCTTCATCCTTGAGGTCGTCTCGCGTACCGACTACCGCTTCCGGCTCGCCGGCACCCGCATCTGCGCCGCCTACGGTCGCGAGATGAAGGGCAAGGAGTTCCTCTCCTTCTGGCGCGGCAAGGACCGGGAGGCGGTGGCGAGCCTGCTCGCCGCCATCCATGAGGATGCCGCGGCGGCGGTGCTCGGCATGGTCGGGCGCAGCGATCACGGCCGCGAACTGGCCTTCGAATGCCTGCTGCTGCCGATCAGCCAGCCGGGCCAGGGCTACTGCCGCGTGCTCGGCTGCCTGGTTCCGGCCGACGATCCCTATTGGATCGGCATCCATCCGATCATGACGCAGACCATCTCCAGCCTGCGATTGATCTGGCCCGACGAGCGGCCCTTCCGGATCGGCCTGCCGGAGGACGAGAAAGCCCAGACGCCGCGGCCGGGCACCGGCAGCCTGGTCCATTCCATGCGCCGGCGCGTCGCCCATCTGGTCGTCTATGACGGCGGGAAGTCGTGACCGACAATCGCCTCCGACCTGGTGGACCGCATAATAAACGTTTTGGATGTCAAGCCCGTTTCCGATCGCAGTCCGCGCATGGTTATCGGCGGCCAGTCCCAGGTAGCGGCCGTTCGTAACCAAAATCGTTCTTGATGGAGCCCCCGGCAAGATCCCCTTAACCATCCCGGTCTAGGCTGAGCTCCAGGACGCGTTCGGCCGCAGGCTGCGCGCATCGCGCTTCAGAGGCGTGGATGGCAGAGGCGAAGAAATCCAGCACCGCGCTTGCGGCAACATGGCACAAGCAGGATCGCCGCCGCCATCAGCGCGTCAAGGTGAACCTGCTCGGCCGGTTCATGCTCGAGAACAAGCGCGAATATCCCTGCCAGGTCGTCAACATGTCGCCCGGCGGCGCGGCCATGATCGCGCCCGTTTCGGGCACGGTCGGCGAACGCGTGATCGCCTATATCGACCATATCGGCCGCGTCGAGGGCAAGATCGTCCGTCCCCTGACGGGCGGGTTCGCCATGCAGATCGATGCAACGCTGCGCAAGCGCGACAAGATCGCCGCGCAATTGACTTGGCTTGCCAACCGGCATGTTCTCAACCTGCCGGAAGATCGCCGCCACGATCGCTACGCCCCGAAGAACCCCTTCGCGATCCTGACCGTCGGCGGCCAGCGCGAACTGCGCTGCCGCATCGTCGACATCTCGCTGTCCGGCGCCGCCCTGGCCATGGTCGAGCGGCCGCCGCTCGGCGAACAGGTCCTGCTCGGCAAGATCCGCGGCCGCATCGTGCGCCATTTCGACGACGGCGTCGCGGTCGAATTCGCCGTGCTCCAGACGATCGAGAACCTGGAAAGCCAGGTCAACTGAGGCCTGACCGCCGGGTCCGCAGACGTCTCCCGGCCTTCCCCGCCGGGCGGTTTTCATCAAACCTTCACCGCATTGGAACGATCGCCCGGCGCCGCCCGCAGCCCCGCGCCGGCAGGACGGCCGCAACCATATGCGCGCATCCACTTGATTCATCGATCAAAATCTCGATCGATAAAATTCGATACAAATAAGCTTCAAGTTTTCGGAGAGTTTGACTTACAGTCGACTTGAATTCGATCTGCGAACTTATACGCACATAAAAAGCATCAAGGTATCAATTGCCTCCAGGGACAGGGAGGCATTGATGTTCTTCGGCAAAGCATCAAGACATGCCATCGCATTCGGTCTGGCGTTGCTAAGCGTTGCAACGTTGGACGTCACAACAGCCAGAGCCGGCAACGCGATGGACATGCGCGGGACGACGGCGCCGCCGATCGGATTCGTGCAGTTCTGCAAGGAACATCTGGCGGACTGCGTCGGAACCGCTCCGGCAGCCGTTCGTGTCCCGATGAGCAAGGCGCGCTGGGACGAACTGGTCGCCGTCAATGCCTATGTCAATCGGGTGATCGAACCGGTCACCGACGAGGACCTCTACGGCGTTGCCGAATACTGGACCTATCCGCGCCAGGGCAAGGGCGATTGCGAGGACTATGTCCTCCTGAAGCGCAAGATGCTGATGGATCGCGGCTGGCCGGTGACCAGCCTGCTGATCACCGTGGTGCGCGACACCAAGAACCAGGGCCATGCCGTCCTGACGGTGGTGACAGATCGCGGCGACTACGTGCTCGACAACCAGCAGGCCCAGGTCCTGCCCTGGAACCAGACGGAATACCGCTACGTGAAGCGCCAATCCCAGTTCGATGTCGCGCGCTGGGACACGATCGAGGATCGCCGCACCGACACTGTGGCCTCCACGGGGCGCTGACGAGCAGCCAGGAATCCCATTCGGTCACGCGGACCCGGTCGCGTCCCCACCCTCCCCGTCCCCACCAGATCGGGTCCGCGTCTCGGGCCGGCACCGCAAGGTGCCGGCCCGAACCTTTTGGCGTGACGCCCTCAGGCGCCGGTCACGTCTTCCAATGTCGCGATGTAGCGCTTGAACCGGTCGGCATAGATCTGCGCGGCGCGGCGGAGCCCGTCGACGGCCTCGTCGTCCAGGCTGCGAATCGCCTTGCCCGGCGCACCGACGACCATCGACCGGTCCGGAAACACCTTGCGCTCGGTGATCAGCGCGCCGGCCCCGACCAGCGAGCCGGCACCGACCGCCGAGCCGTTCAGCATGATCGCCCCCATGCCGACGAGACTGTCGTCGCCGACCGTGCAGCCGTGCAGGATCGCCTTGTGGCCGACCGTAACGCCGCGGCCGATCGTGAGCGGAAAGCCCGGATCGGTGTGCAGCATGGCCATGTCCTGGACGTTGGCCCCCTCGCCGACCTCGATCCACTCGTTGTCGCCGCGCAGCACCGCACCGAACCAGATGCTCGCGCCCGGTTTGACGCGCACCTTGCCGACCAGCACCGCATCCGGCGCGATCCAGTAGGTTCCGGGCGCCGGCAGTTCCGGGCGCTGTCCTTCGAAGGCATAGATCGGCATTCACATCCCCCGCGATCGCGAAATCGGCGGGACCATGCCAGAAGCGCGCCGGCCGGGCGAGCCCGAATCCCCCGCTGCGATGCGGGTCAGGCGATCGTGTCGCGCAGGGCGAGGGCGAACTCGATCACCAGGATGCCGGAGCACAGGCTCCAGCCGGCGGCGATGAAGGCGCTGGCCGCCAGCCAGCCGAGAGGACGGTGCTCGATCAGCCGGCCGCGGATGGCATTGCGCATGATGATGAACGGGCCCGCGAAGGCGCACATCATGATCGCCCCGACCCCGGTAACCAGATTTTCGGTCGACACCGCGAAGGCCGGCGGCCGGTCGGTCATCAGTTGATAGAGGCTCGCCAGGAGCCCCGCCGCGACGAAGCCGGTCGCAACCGCATAGATCAGGATCATGGCGTTGAGAAACATGGCGGAACCCGACATTTACCGACGGTTAACCATTACCACGCAGCCTCGACACTGTCCCCGGCACCGACCCGGTTGCCCCGTGCGGACTGCAAACATGGTTAACGCGATGGGCTTCTCTTTGAGCGCCTTCAGACGTGCCGTTTCGGGTTCGGTGACGGTCTCCGCAGCGCTGCTGCTGGCGACACTGGCCGGGGTCTGGTCGGTCCGCGACCGGGTCTTCGGCATGCGCGACGGCGGGTTCGAGGACACCGGGCCGCAGGCCGTCGGCATGACGATCGCCGGCCAGAAGCTTGCCGTGCCGACCCATCTGATCCGTTTCGATGACCAGCGCAGCGGCGGGACCCACGGGCGGGTCGATCTCGCCTTCACATGGCCCGATCTCGCCGCCGTGCAGGCGCGCAGCGTCCGCACGCTCGACGACGCCACGCCCGATCCGGCGGTCGTCTTCGTCTCGATCGAGCCGCGCCAGAGCCCGCTCGATACCTCCGCCCGTCTGACCGCGGTCTATGCCCGATTCTTCGTCGGCGCACCGATCGAAGGGCCGAACGGCCTGGTCGGCCAGCGCATGGCGTCCGGGTCCGGCTATGAGGATGAACTGATCTTCTACGAGCCGGGCGGCGCACGCCCCTTCGCCGCCCGCTGCTTCGCGACCGACGGCGACAATCGCGCCACGACCTGCCTCAGGGAGATCGCCGTCGGCCCGTCGCTGGTCGCCCTCTATCGGTTCCGCTATGCGCTGATGCCCGACTGGCGCAGCCTCGACGAACGCGTCCGGGCGCTCGCCGAGGGCCTTCTGTCAAGCTGACGACGGTTCAGTCGTCCAGGTCGGATTCCAGGATGGCCATCTGGACGTTCCAGCTGACCTCGCCGTCCTCGTCGTCGCGGAAGATGACCGCGATGAACTCGTCGCCCAGGAAAAGCTCGGCGGAGTCCTTCTTGCGCGGCCGCGCTTCGATGCGAAGCGTCTGGTTGTTGAACTTCCGGCGCAGATAGCCCTGCAGCTTGGCGATTTCCTGCTTGTCCACGCGATCTCTCCGCTCCTTGGGCCGCCTTTGCGGCCGATCGTCCGGGGGCCGCCATCGCGACCGTCTCGGGGCCGGCTATCGCATGATCGAGGCGACCCGTCAAAGCCGACCATGCGGCTCTCCCCGGCTTCCGTCACCGCCCCGCCTGCCACGCAGAGATCGCCGCAACCGGATGGATCAGCTGCAGGACATTGAGGGTGAGATTGTCGCGCACGATGGCGGCGAGGCCGATCTCCACGGCCAGCACGAGCCCGATCGTGATCCGGATCGGCAACCATGCCGCAAGCCCTAAGCCGAACATCGCCATCGCCGAATCCGACAGCGAATTCAGGATGCTGTCGCCCGTGTAGCCGCGCGCCAGCGCCTGCACCCGATAGCGTTCGACGATGACCGGGGTGTTTTCGATCAGTTCCCAGCCGACCTCGACGGCCAGCGCTATCAGGGCGAGTTGCCGGACGGCGAGACGCGGCAGGATCAGGCGCACGCCGGCGAAGAACAGGATCCCATGGAGGACATGGGTGGCGCTGTACCAGTCCAGCAGATGCTGCGACGTCTCCGCACTGTCGATGACGCCGTGCCAGAGTTTCACGCTGCCGCAGGGACAAATCCAGGGCCGCCCCATCAGCATCAGGCCGGCGACCTGGACGCCGAGAATCACGGCCAGCACGAGGCCGATCAAAAGCCGGGAGCGCACCTGTGCGATCGATCCGCCGCCGCTCAGATCTGAACGTCGTGTTCGTGCAGCATCTGGTCCATCGCGCGCGAGGGCTCGTTGCAGGGCGCCTCGCCGACGATTCTCGCCGGCACGCCGGCCACCGTGGTGCGCGGCGGCACCGCCTTCAGCACCACCGAGCCGGCGGCGACGCGGGCGCAATGGCCGACCTCGATATTGCCGAGGATGTTGGCACCGGCCCCGATCAGGACCCCGCGGCGGATCTTCGGATGGCGGTCGCCGGTTTCCTTGCCGGTGCCGCCGAGGGTGACGCCCTGCAGGATCGAGACGTCGTCGTCGATCACAGCGGTCGCGCCGATCACGATGCCGGTGCCGTGGTCGAAGAAGACGCCGCGGCCGAGCGGCACCTGCGGATGGATGTCGACCTGGAACACGGCCGAGGAGCGGCTCTGCAGGTAGTAGGCGAAGTCGCGCCGTCCGCGCCGCCACAGCCAGTTGGCCAGGCGATGCGTCTGGATGGCGTGGAAGCCTTTGAAATAGAACAGCGGCTCGATGTAGCGGTTGCACGCCGGATCGCGGTCGAAGACGGCCTGCATGTCGACGCGGATCACGTCGCCCAGATCGGGCTCGGCGGCGAGCGCTTCCTCATAGGTCTGCCGGATCAGGGCCGCCTTGACGGTCGGGTGGTCGAGCCGTTCGGCGATCCGGTGGATGACCGCATCCTCGAGCCGGTCGTGGTTGAGCACGGTCTCCCAGACGAAGCTGGCCAGCGCCGGCTCTGCCGACACGATGGCTTCGGCTTCCGTGCGCACCCTCTGCCAGAGGGGGTCGACATTGGGCAGATGGACAGGCTGGGATTGGTTGCGCTGCATCGTCGTCTCTCCTCGGGGGCAAGGTCCCGGGTCTGCGTCATCCTACCACAGCCGCGGTCGCGCCGCGACATGGGCCGCCTTTGGTTCCGATATAGGAGCCGCGCGCGGAGCGGGCCAGTGCCATGCCGGGCGCCTCGGCGGATTGACAGGACCCGGCCCGGCGGCTTCTCTCGCGCCCGCGAACAACGAGGGTCCGACATGGTCGAAAGCGTGGCAACCGCCGATCCCCGCATCCGCGTCGAAGTGGACGGCGCCGTCGGCCGGCTCCTGGTCGATCATCCGGCCCGGCGCAATGCGGTCTCCCTGGCGATGTGGCAGGCCATCCCGGGTGCGATCGCCGGGCTGGAGGGACGCGACGATGTCCGCGTGATCCTGGTCTCGGGGGCGGGCGACCTCGCCTTCGTATCGGGCGCCGACATTTCCGAGTTCGCCGAGGTTCGGCGCGACGCCGTCACAGGGGCGGCCTACGAACGTGCCAATGCCGAGGCCTTCGCGGCCCTGCGCGAAGCGCGGAAGCCGACCGTGGCGGTGATCCGCGGCTTCTGCCTCGGCGGCGGCATGGGGCTGGCGGTGGCCTGCGATCTGCGGATTGCCGCCGACGATGCCGTCTTCGGCATCCCCGCCGCCCGGCTCGGCGTCGGCTATCCGCCGGAATGCATGCGCGACGTGGTCAATGCGGTCGGGCCGATGCGGGCGAAGGAACTGTTCTTCACCGCCCGCCGCCTCAACGCCCCGGAGGCGCTGGCCATCGGCTTCCTGACCCGGACGGTGCCGGCCGCAGACCTCGCCGCGGAGGCCGACCGGCTCGCCGCCGAGATCGCCGACAACGCACCGCTGACGCTGCGCGCCGCCAAGGCGGCGATCGGCCTGGTCTCGGGCGACCCGGCGGGGGGCGGTCCGGCCGCATCCGGTCCCCACAGACCCGTCGG